>NZ_MTHE01000058.1:0-437 GCF_001956865.1 Brevundimonas sp. ZS04 | reverse complement strand
CGTTGCTGGTGGCCTTTGGTGGAGGCGACGTGCGCGCCCTGCTCGACGTCGTTCGGCGCGAGCGCGTCGACGTGCTGGCCGTGCAGGAAGACACGCCCGACTTCACGACCGACGCCGCCGCTGGCGGGCTGCGTGAGCTGCTGCCCTATGGGGCGCTGCGGCCTGCCCCGGGCGCCAAAGGCGTGTCGCTGTATTCGCGCTTTCCGGTCGTGGAGATCCCGCCGACCCGCTACGACTTTCGCTCGCGCGGCGGCGTGCTGACGCTGCCCGGCGGGCAACGGATCCACGTGCGCAGCGTCCACCCGCCGCCGCCGTTCAACGCCAAGCTGCTGCGCCCCTGGAAGCGCCGACTCGGGGCGCTCCCGAGCGCGCAGAGCGGTGGCGTGCCGACGATTCTGGCGGGCGACTACAACGCCACCCTCGACCACCACCCGTTC
>NZ_MTHE01000057.1:0-438 GCF_001956865.1 Brevundimonas sp. ZS04 | reverse complement strand
GTTCGCCAGAGCGCGTCGTCGCCCAGCGGCGTGCGGCGCGCCTGGCCGTCGGCGAAGAGCGCCAGCAGCTGGGCTTCGGCGGCGTCGCGGCCGGGCTCGGTGAGCGGCGGCGCGAGGACGGCCGCCGCCTCGTAGGTCGTGACGCCCTCGGGGAACGCCTGCAGGATCTCGAGCGCCGACTCGGCGGACCCGCGCCGCGGCAGGGTGCGGTCGAGGTTGGCGATCATCGCGTCGTAGACGGCGAGCGACTGGAAGCCGCCGGCTTCGAGCGTCTGGCCGGTCCCGGTCTGGAACAGGACGCTCGGAGCGGTGAAGCGCTCGGCGCCGTCGGTGTTGGCCGACTTGCCTTGGAATTCCGTGGCGCCGCCGGCGGCGGTCCGGGCGTGGGCGCGGTCGCGTTGGTAGGCGTCTTCGGTCGCTTTGTCGTCGATCGCGGCG
>NZ_MTHE01000056.1:0-439 GCF_001956865.1 Brevundimonas sp. ZS04 | reverse complement strand
TTCTTGGTCAGATTGATCCGCGCCTGCCGGCCATTGGCGGGCAGGCCGATCGTCTCGCAGTCGGTCCTCAGTTCGGTACGTCCGAGTGCCGCGGTGTCGGGTTCGAGCAGCTGGTCGGAGAGGTCGAGCGTCGCCGCGTCGTCGCCCTGGCCGCACGCCAGTTTGTCGGAGCCGGCGTCGCCGGAGAGGAGGTCGTTGCCGCCATTACCGCCCAGCTGGTCGTCGCCTTCGTTGCCGTGGAGTTCGTCGATGGATTCGGAGCCGATCAGCACATCGTTGCCGCGGCCGCCGAACATCGCGACCGCGCGCGCCTGGGCGGCGTCGAGCAGATCGTCGCCGTCGTCGCCGCTGACGAAGCTGCTGCTGGTGGCCAGGCTCGTGATGAGGCGGATCGTGTCGTTGCCGTTGCCGCCGTAGCCGCTGAGGGGCATGTTGGACG
>NZ_MTHE01000055.1:0-442 GCF_001956865.1 Brevundimonas sp. ZS04 | reverse complement strand
ACCATGGATGTTGAGCGCGTAGGGCTGCAGCGAGTTGCGGCGGCCGCTTTCCGTCAACCCGACGGAGTAGAGCACGCCGACGGGGATGTCGTAGGCCTTGGAGATCCGGATCATGTGCTCCTCGCACACGGTCTGCGCGCTGGCCGGCGCCGCGAAGCTACAGATAGCGATGAGAATCGCGGCCAGGGCGGCCAATGTCGCTGGGCTCATGGGTGTCCTCCTTGCTGGTTGGCGCATCCTGGTTCCAGTCGCCGCGCTCGGATTGGCGTTCCTCGCGATCGCGGGACTGCTCGAAGCTGCGGCCCTCGCGGGCGCCCGAGCGGCCGTCGCCTCCCCCATCCCTCGCGCTGTCTTGCCCGCCGGGGCGCGGGTCGGGCCCGGTCGCGTCGACATGGACGGTTTCGACCGAAACCTGATCGAGCGCATAGCCGCTCGCCTTGAC
>NZ_MTHE01000054.1:0-443 GCF_001956865.1 Brevundimonas sp. ZS04 | reverse complement strand
CCGTTCAACTACACCAACTCGTTCACGGTGCCGCTCACGGCGCTCCCGAACGGCGATCTCCGCGTCTCGATCCCGATGGACGGCATCGTGCCTGCCCCCGGCGGCTTCCGCTTCCACACCATCTCGGATCCGGGACAGTTCGGAACGTTCGCCCCGATCGACCACGCGCCGCTGTTCGGCGGATTCTCGATCGGCGGCACCAGTCTGGCCAGTGGGTGTGACGCAGGCGGCGGTACCGCTGGTGCCCAGGTCTACATCGACCGCTCCTTCATTTTCGGCCAGCCGCTCCCGAAGGCCGAGCTGATTCCGACCACGACGACGCCCTCGCGCGACACCTCCGTCGACTTCAGCCTCGGCCAGACCGCCAATGAGTTTCAGCGCTGCAGCTTCACGCAGAGCTTCACCCCGACGACGTGCTCGACGCTGACCGGCTTCAAGTACAC
>NZ_MTHE01000053.1:0-443 GCF_001956865.1 Brevundimonas sp. ZS04 | reverse complement strand
GCTTCCAGGATGCGCGCTTCGCGCTCGCCCTGGGCGGAGAGGATCGCGCTCTGGCGCTCGCCCTCGGCGCGCAGGATGCGCGACTGGCGCTCACCCTCGGCGGTGAGGATCTGCGACTCGCGGGAGCCCTCGGCCGTGAGGATCGTGGCGCGCTTGTCTCGCTCGGCACGCATCTGCTTCTCCATCGCCTCCTGGATCGAGGTCGGCGGATCGATCGCCTTGATCTCGACGGTCGCGATGTGGATGCCCCACTGGCCGGTCTTCTGGTCGAGCACCGCACGCAGCTCGTTGTTGACGGTGTCGCGGCCGGTCAGCGCGCCCTCGAGCGTCATGCCGCCGACCACGTTGCGCAGCGTGGTGATCGTGAGCTGCTCGATCGCCTGCAGCGGATTGGCGATCTCGTACGTCACCGCCTTGGGATCGGTGACGGTGAAGTAGATGAC
>NZ_MTHE01000052.1:0-444 GCF_001956865.1 Brevundimonas sp. ZS04 | reverse complement strand
GCGCTCTACACCGTGTGGATCGAAGAGGACGCGTCGCTCGCCGAGATCAACCCGCTGATCATCACGCCCGACCGTGAAGTCAAGGCGCTCGACGCCAAGGTCACGCTCGACGGCAACGCCGCGTTCCGTCACCCCGACCACGCTGATCTGGGCGACAAGGCCAACGCCGACCCGATCGAGGTCAAGGCCGCCGAGCAGGACGTCGTCTACGTCAAGCTCGATGGCAACATCGGCATCCTGGGCAACGGCGCAGGGCTCGTGATGAGCACCCTCGACGTCGTCGCCCAGCACGGCGGCGAGCCGGCCAACTTCCTCGACGCTGGCGGCGGATCCGACGCCGCGAAGGTCAAGCAGGCCGTCGAGCTCATTCTCAGCAACGAGAACGTCTCCGCCGTCCTGTTCAACATCTTCGGCGGCATCACCCGCTGCGACGAGGTCGCCAAT
>NZ_MTHE01000051.1:0-452 GCF_001956865.1 Brevundimonas sp. ZS04 | reverse complement strand
GGGCCACTACGTTGAGGGCGATCATCCGCTCCGCCCGGTCCATGTCGGCATCGGCCAGCGGACCGTTCATCGCCACGCCGGCGTTGTTCACCAGCAACGCGATCGAGGCGTCATCGCGCAACCGTCGCTCGACCCGCAACCTATCGTCGCGCTCGGACAGGTCGGCGCGCAGGATCTCCACCCTGACCCCGTGGGCTTGGCGAAGTCGATCCGCCAGGGCTTCCAGGCGTTGCCGGTCGCGCGCCACCAGCAACAGGTCGTGGCCACGGCGGGCCAAGTGCTCGGCGTAGGTCGCGCCGATTCCGGAAGAGGCGCCGGTGACCAGGGCGACGCCATTGCCAATCTGTTCGTTCATGTGGGTTCTCGCTGGAAAAAAGCCTGACCGCTGACAGCGGCTATTTATATTACACACTTAATATTATGATCATAATTAAAACCGTCAAGCCTTTATC
>NZ_MTHE01000050.1:0-452 GCF_001956865.1 Brevundimonas sp. ZS04 | reverse complement strand
GGTGATCAGGTTGCGCGGCAGTCTCATTCGGAACTCCTGGTTGCGGGGGCGGCAGCGGCCGGCTCGAAGGCTTCGAGGTAGCGCGCCAGGCTGCCGCGGGACAGTTCGCCGAGATGGCTGCCCAGCAGGCGGCCCTCGGCGGTGTAGAAAACGGTGGTGGGCAAGGCGACCGAGCCGACCTGCTGGCCAAGCTGCCCGCCGTTGTCGAACAGCAGGTTGTCCAGGCGCAGGTTCTCGCCCTGGAGGAAATGGCGCACGGTCTCGGCGCTCTCGCCCTGGTTGGCGAAGAGGAACACCACGTCGGGATTCTCCGCCTGCGCCTGTTGCAGCACCGGCATCTCGCGCCGACACGGCGGGCACCAGCTGGCCCAGAGGTTGATCACCAGCGGGCGGCCCCGGAAATCGGCCAGTTGCACCGACTCGCCGCCGGCGTTGCGCAGGCTCAGTTCGGG
>NZ_MTHE01000049.1:0-453 GCF_001956865.1 Brevundimonas sp. ZS04 | reverse complement strand
GTTCACGATCGCTCGGCAGCAGTTCGGCGAGGCGGATCGCCGTGGTGCCGGCGTCGATGATGATCGATCCCGAATCGGGGAGTTCGTCGAGCGCCAGGGTGGCGATCTCGAGCTTCTCGGACGTGCGCACGCCTTCGCGATCGGTGACCGGGCTGGCCAGTGCTGCCCGTTCGACCGGGATGGCGCCGCCGTGCGCTCGGCGGACGAGTCCGCGGCGTTCGAGGCTGGTCAGGTCGCGCCGGATGGTCTCGGGCGTGACCTCGAGCAGCTCCGCGAGTTCGCGGACGTCGACCCGGCCGTGGGCGCGGGCCTGCTCGAGGATCGTCTGGTGTCGTTCGGGTGCGTACATCGAACTCCATTGTCCTTGAGCCATTAAGCGAACACAAACAAATGTCTGTTTAGATAGTTTTATCTTTGAAAGTGTTTGTTTGTCAACGCATTTCGTTGTACGGT
>NZ_MTHE01000004.1:0-314109 GCF_001956865.1 Brevundimonas sp. ZS04 | reverse complement strand
GCAAGACGCTTTTTCAAACCCTTGCCCCGAACAAAACCCCGAAAACACCGTCTCCGAAGCCCGCTGGGCCAGCCCGTCTCCGAGCGAGGCGGCGATATACGTCCGCTCTTTCCGACTGGCAAGCGGCAAAAGCGGCTTTCCCGATCTATCCACAGAACGGGCGCTTATGCACAGGACGAGGCCGCGCCCTACCCCGCCGCTATATAGGTGCGCAGGCTTTCAGCTTCCTGCGTGGCCTGGGCGATCTGGCATTTGACCACGTCGCCGATCGAGACGACGCCGGCCAGCCGCTTGTCCAGCAATACGGGCAGATGGCGGATTCGGCGGTCGGTCATACGCGCCATCAGCGCCTCGACCGTTTCGGCCGGATCGGCGAAGACCACTTCGCTCGTCATATAATGGGAGACGGGACGCTTCAGCGCCTCGGGGCCGTCGCGGGAGATGGCGCGGACGATGTCGCGCTCTGACAGGACGCCGACCACGCCTGCGTCCTGACAGACGATCAGCGCCCCGACCTGGCGTCGCTCCAGTTCGGCGCAGGCGTCATTCAGAGAGGCGTCCGGCGCCAGGGTGAAGACGGCGTCTCCCTTGCCCTTGAGAATCTCGGCGACCAGCATGGCGACTTCCTCCTTATGGGCAGGCCGTCGTCCGCGCGTGTCGCGGACCGGCCGCAAGGCGGACAGGTTCGCTCAGACGCCGCCGATAGGCAAATCACGGCGCGCGGCGAACCACCCGCCGATGGGGCCGATGGCGACAATACCGAACAGGAAGCCGACGGCGTGCGCTTCCCAGGCGATGCGGGCGCCGTCCGCGCCCGGCGCCAAGCCGATCAGGCCCACAATGAGATTCACCGCCATCCACGCAGCGGACGCTTTCAGAACCATGGGATGAAACAGCGGCAGGACTCGCCCATGCCCGCCCATCAACCGGGTCGCGGCGCCGATCAGGCCGAAAACCGCGCCCGAAGCTCCGACAAGCGGCGCCATGCTGTTCGGATGCACCAGGCCATAGCCCAGCGCCGCCACGGCGCCCGCCGCTATATAGAAGAGAATGAAGACCAGGGGCCCCGGCCCGCGCTCCATCAGCCGCCCCACGGGCGCGCCGAAGGCCAGGGCGCCCACGGCGTTCATCGTCACATGGGGCCAGTTGCCATGCAGCAACATGGAGGTGAACAGCCCCGTCCATTCTCCGCGCCACAGCTCCAACGGGACGAAGGCCATGGAGAGTCCCTGATCGGGAAGCCGCTCCTGCAGATAGAAGAGCACCGGCATGGATGCTGCGATCAGCAGAGGCAGGAAGGGCGCGTTGAAGATCTTTTCGCGCGGCGGCCGCGGCGAACGGGCGTCAGATTGGGACATTCGCCCTTGATGGGGCCAGTCGCATCCGATCTCAAGACGCCGTTTTGCGCCAATACGACACTGAAACCGTATGGCACGGTCATTGCGTGAGCCGTTCCAGAAGTTCTCGGGAGCGCCTTATGCCGTCTCATAGCCTGACACTCATGACCGTAGCGGCCGCCGCCGTGCTGGCGGTCCTGCCCGCCGGTTCGGCCGCCGCGCAGTCGACCGGCTCGGCCGGAGCGGGCCAGTTCCAGGCCGGCTACGGCGCCTCGCGCTACACCACCGCCCAAGCCAGCCGCGGCACGACCCGCGACGCCAACGGCAACCGCCTGGTTGTCGACGGCATCATTCAGCAGAACGGCAGCGCCTACTCGCGCAGCGGCAGCAGCTCTTCGTCCAGCCACTTCAGCGGCGGCGTCGGATCGGGCGGCGGAACCAACATCGGCGGCTCCACCGCCATCGGCAACAACCTGAATGTGGTCGTCCAGGGCAACCGCAACACGGTCGTCGTCAACTCCAACCAGACCAACAACGGCGCCATCAACGCCGGCACCACCCTGAACGGGCCCCGTCCATGAACATCTCCGCCATCCGTCGCTCGCCCGTGCGCGCCCTCGGCTGCGTCGCCGCCGCTGCTGCTCTGCTGAGCGGCTGCGCCACCTCGGCCGGTCCCTCGGGCCAGTACGCCAAGCCGATCGGCAATGCGCCGGTCACGTCGAACCCGACGCCCTATTCGACCGCGCTGTACTGCCTGGCCGACTATGCGCGCCGCTACAACCTGCCCTCGCCGCGCATGGCGGTGGGCCGGATCAGTGACTACACCGGCTCTATCTCCTCGGACGGCGGCCGCCAGATCACCCAGGGCGCGTCCCTGATGGCCAACACCGCCCTGGCGAAAGCCGGTGCCCGCATCGTCGAGCGTTACGACACCTCGGTGTCCGAGCTTGAGCTGCGCTACGCCAACAACAAGCTGATCGGCGACGACGTGCCGAACGGCGCGCCCCAGGACGCCGCCTTCCGCCGCATCCTGGCCGGTCAGGTGCCGGGCTCGGACTTCTATGTGGTCGGCGGCATCACCGAGGTGAACTACAACATCCGCTCGGGCGGCTTCGACATCGCCGGCGGCGAAGTGGGCCAGAACGGCGGCTCGGGCCTGCTGACCGGCAAGGTGTTCGTGATGAACGTCGCGATCGACCTGCGCCTGGTGCAGACCACCACCCTCGAGGTCGTGGACGTCGTCTCCTATCAGAAGCAGATCGTCGGCCGTGAAGTGTCGGCGGGCGTCTTCGACTTCCTGAACGGCAACGTCTTCGACATCTCGGCCGGCACCAGCGGCCTGGAGCCCGTCCAGCTGGCGGTTCGCGCCCTCGTCGAACGCGCCACGGTCGAATTCATGGCCAATCTGTACGGCGCCCCCGGCCCGGAAATCTGCCTCAACCCCGCCAATGACCCGCTGGGCGACAGCCCGGTCGGCGCCACCGGCGGCTACTATCCCGCTTACGCAAACACGGACACGAACAATGGCCAAACTCGCGCCGACCCGTCTCGCTGGCACGATCGCCGCGACAGCGCTGTGCGTGGCGGCGGCCGCTGAGGCTTCCGCTCAGGATCGCGGGCTGGTCCTGAATGAACAGCTCAACCTGGGCGACGTCATCAGCGGTCAACGCCTGAACGTCGTCAACGTCAGCGATAACGTCGCCGTGTCGAACGCCGCCATGGGCAACGCCCTGTCCGGCGGCGCCGACGGCCGCGCCGCCGACATCCGCTCGACCCAGGACATGCAGGGCGCCGCCGTGGCGGACACCTCCCTGACCCTGCGCGGCGAGACCGGCTATGTGAACAGCGTGACCCAGGCGCGCGGCAACTATCTGGCCGGGACCGCGGTCAACACGGGCATCGACGTCGACGCCGTTCAGAATCTGAACGGCGACGTCACCGCGCGCAGCCAGATCGTGGAGACCGGCGCTCGCCTGAACTACGGCGGCCACGTCTCGGCCGACGCCATCGGCAACACCGTCGCCCTGGGCGCGAGCGGCACGGGCGAGCAACGCGGCGCCGTCACCGGCCGCACCGATCAGAACTCGACCGGCGAAATCTACGCCGAGAACGAAGCCCGTTTCACCTACGCCCCGGCGCCGGCCGTCTTCAGCAGCCAGGCTTCGGCCAACGCCGTGCAGGCGACCTCGACGCCGAACTCGCACCAGAACCTGGCGGTCAGCCAGAACGCCTCGGGCGCCGGCGTCACCGCCTGGACGGGCGTGTGGGCGGGCAACGCCTGGGACATCGCCGCGCGCAGCCGCGCCGCCTCCAACCAGGCCGCCTTCTACAACCAGGGCGGTTCGCTGGTCGTGGATGTGGATCAGCAGAACGCGGCGGAAGTGCTGTCGCGCACCGAGCTCAGCTCCTATGACTTCGGCGCCGCTCATTCGACGGCCGAGGCCGTGGGCAATGAGGTTCATGCGGGCAACAACGACATCTATGTCAGCATCGACAACACCCAGATGAACACCGGCGGCGTCACCGCCAGCGCCGGTTTCACGGGTCAGAACGGTTACGACGCCTACGTCGGCGCCAATGCGGCGGGCAACGCCGTCACCGGCTTCGGCTGCTCGACCTGCGGCAGCGACCTGAACGTGCGCAACAGCCAGACCAACATGGGCGACGTGCGGGCGACGGCGACGACCAACATCAACGGCTGGGGCCGCAACGTCGTCGCGGGCGCCAACGCCGTCGGCAACACGGCGAGCTTCTACGTCACCAATCCGGGAAATTAACTTTCGGTAACTTGAGGCAGTCAAGTTCGTTTGTCACCGTGAACAGGCGCGAGGCTGAAGAAGCTTCGCGCCTGTCTTACGTGCAGGGCCGCAATCAGTCCCGGGGGCCGCCCGCTCGCACGTCGCGGAGACTACTGAATGCGATCCCCTCGCCGCCTGCTCCTGCTTGCCGCGTCCAGTCTCGCCCTGATGGGCGGAGCCGCGCTTCCCGCTGTCGCCCTGACCCCGCCGTCAGCGGTCGCGACGCAGGACGCCCAATCTTCCAGGCCCTGGGCCCAGGCGACCAGCGACATTCCCGCCGACGCGGCCGTGCGCTTCGGCGTCCTGCCCAACGGCATGCGCTACGCCATCTTGAAGAACGCCACCCCGCCCGGTCAGGCGTCGCTGCGCCTGCGGATCGCGGCCGGTTCGCTGATGGAGAACGAGGACCAGTTGGGCCTCGCTCACTTCATGGAGCACATGGCCTTCAACGGCACGACGAACGTGCCTGAAAACGAGCTGCTGCGGATTCTGGAACGCCTGGGCCTGGCCTTCGGCGCCGACACCAACGCCTTCACCAGCTTCGACCAGACCGCCTATACGCTGGAGCTGCCGCGCACCAACGACGAGACCGTCGACACCTCGCTGCGGATCATGCGCGAACAGGTCTCCGAAGCCCTGATGAAGGCGGAAGACATCGACGCCGAGCGCGGCGTGATCGAGGGTGAAGAGCGCCTGCGCAACACCCCCGCCCTGCGCTCGCTGAAGGCGCAGATCGCCCTGCTGGCGCCCGGCCAGCGTCTGTCGAACCGTCTGCCGATCGGCGACCTCAGCATCATCCGCAGCGCCCCGCGCGAGCGCTTCGTCGAGTTCTACGAAGCCTATTACCGCCCCGAGCGCGCCACCATGATCGCGGTCGGCGACTTCGACGTCGATCAGATGGAAGCCAAGATCAAGGCGACCTTCTCGGACTGGACGCCCAAGGCCGCCGACGGTCCCGAGCCCGATTTGGGACAGGTCGCCCCGCGCCAGCCCGAGACCCGCATCCTGGTCGAGCCGGGCGTGCAGTCCTCGGTCCAGTTGAACTGGATCCGCAATCCCGACCTTGATCCCGACACGGCCGCACAACGTCGCGACGCCCTGCTGCAGAACCTGGGCATGGCCGTGCTGAACCGTCGCCTGGGCGAACTGGCCCGCGCCGACAACCCGCCCTTCATCGGCGCCGGCGGCGGCCAGGGGACTCTGTTCAAGACCCTGGACCTCGGCAGCGTCTCGGCCGCCTTCAACCCCGGCGGCATCAAGCGCGCGCTGGAGACCATCGAGCAGGAACAGCGCCGCCTGGTGCAGTTCGGCGTCTCGCAAGTCGAACTGGATCGCGAAGTCGCCAATACGCGCACGGCGCTGGAAAACGCCGTTCAGGCCGCAGCGACGCGCAGCACCCCGGCTTTGGCCAACGCCCTGCTGGGCGCCGCCAACGACGACAAGGTGTTCTCAGCGCCCGCCACTGACCTGGCCCTGTTCGAGGCCGCGGTGAAGGATCTCAAGGCGGAACAGGTCAGCGCCGAGGTCAAGCGCGCCTTTGAAGGTCAGGGCCCGCTTGCCCTGGTCATCACGCCCGAACCGATCGAGGGCGGCGAGGCGGGCGTCACCGCCCTACTGGAAGCTAGCCGCGCCACCCCCGTGACCGCCCCGGCCGCCCAGGTCGAACTGGAATGGCCCTACGCCGACTTCGGCGCCGCCGCCACGCCGGCCTCGACCACCGAAGTCGCCGCGGTCGGCGCCACCGTCGTCACCTTCCCCAACGGCGTGCGTCTGACCGTCAAGCCCACCGCCTTCAAGGATCAGCAGATCCTGATCTCGGTCCGCACCGGCATCGGCGAAATGGGTCTGCCGACCGACCGCTTCACCTCCGAGTCCCTCGCCCCGATGGTCTTCACGGCAGGCGGTCTGGGCAAGCTGACGGCGGATGAGCTGAACCGCGTCCTGACCGGCAAGATCTACGGCGCAGGCTTCGCCATCGACGGCGACGCCTATCAGCTGTCGGGCGCCACCCGCCCGGCCGATCTGCAACTGCAGATGCAGGTGCTGGCTGCCTATCTGACCGATCCGGGCCTGCGCCCGGCGCCGTTCGAACAGATCAAGGCCGTCCTGCCGCAGTTCATGGCTCAGCAGATGGCGACCCCCAGCGGCGCCTTCAGCCTTCAGGCCAGCGGCCTGCTGGCCAGCGGCGACAAGCGCGAGTCCATGCCCTCGCCGCAGGAAATCGCGGCCTTCACCCTGGATGAGCTGAAGCAAGGCGTGGTTCAGGGCCTCGCTTCCGGCCCGATCGACATCGTCATGGTCGGCGACGTGAAGGTCGAGGACGCCGTCGCCTCGGTCGCCTCGACCTTCGCCGCCCTGCCCGCCCGCGCTCCGGCCGCCCAGCCGATGGCCGGTTCAGATCAGCGCCGCTTCCCGGCGCCGACGGCCCAGCCGATCCGCCTGACCCACGCAGGTCCGGCCGAGCAGGGACTGGCCTATATCGCCTGGCCGACCACGGATGCGGTCAACGATCGCACCGAGTCGCGCCGTGCCGCCATCCTGGCCGAAGTGCTGAAGCTGCGCGTCCTGGACGAAATCCGCGAGAAGCAGGCCCTGGCCTATTCGCCCAGCGTCCGCGCCTCGGCGTCCGACGTGTTCCAGGGCTATGGCTCCATCTCGATCACGGCCGACACGGCGCCAGAGAAGTTCGGCGCCTTCTTCAGCGCCGTCGACGCCATCATCGCCGACCTGCGCGACAAGCCGATCAGCGAGGACGAGCTGAACCGCGCCCGCCTGCCGGTGATCGAGTCCCTGCGCCGGAGCCAGGCCGGCAACGAATACTGGCTGGGCCAACTGGAGGATCTGGCCGCCAAGCCCGCCTCCCTGGAGCAGATCCAGACGCACATCAGCGACCTGGAATCCTTCACCGCCGCCGACATCCAGGCGGCCGCGCGTCAGTATCTGAAGCCGGACACGGCGTGGAAGGCCGAGGTCGTCTCGGCCAGCGCCGCGCAGTAAGACGGCTTAGACGAAGAAAGGGCCCCGTTCCGCAAGGAACGGGGCCCAGTCATTTAGGCCTATCGACGGAGAGTCGATGCCTGGACCTTAGGCGTCTACGCCTGTCGCCAGGCTGAACAACCGGTTCAGAAAACCCGGCCGCCGACCCCGCCGTCCATCATGATCATGCCCGTGGACGCCGCGCCCTCGACCATTTCCTCGCGATACTCGGTGTAGGTCTCTTCGCGCATCATGGTCAGCACCTTCACGCCGGCGCCGTAGCGACGCAGCAGCGAACGCTCGTTGCACTGACGCGCCTGCTTTTCAGGACGGCATTCCAGACGCCCGCCCGCGCCGTGCCACAGGGCGTCGCCCTTGTTGCAGGCCACGGTCTCGCCCGGCGCGCCTTCGGCGTCGCTGATGGTCCACTGCAGCTTCGTGCCCGCCAGGCAGCGATACAGTTCGCCGTCATAGCTGTTGGCGACGTCGCGGCCCGGCGTCACCTGGGACGCGGGGTGCGGCACATTGCGGTCGTCGATGCAGACGGCCTGCAGCACGACCTGCTTTTCGATGCGGCGCGTGGCGGTGAAGGGCACGCGCACCGACTGCATCCCACCCTGGACGTTCAGGCCCTGGATGGTGGTCGGATAGGGCTGATCGACGTTGAAGTAAGCGCCGCCGCCGCCCGCGACGATGACCGTCGAGCCTGCTCGCGATCCGGCCCAGGCGCGCGCCGAGGCGTTGGCGCTGGCGTTCGCATTGACGTTCACGTTGACGTTCACATTGCCGCCGCCCGAGCCGCAGCACGGAGGGGGCGGAGGCGGCAGGCAGCCGCCGCCGGCGCACGGCGGCGTCACCGGCGGACGCGGCGGCAGACAGCCGCTGGGGCCGCACCCCCCGCCCGGCGGCGTCACCGGCGGGGTGATCGGCGGCGAAGGCGGCAAGATCGGAGGGTTGGGCGGCGGAGGCGGCAGGCAGCTCGAAGGCCCGCACTGCGCCGCAGCGGCGTCAGCGACCGCCATCAGCCCCACAAAGGCTACGGCGCCCGCCAGCATTTTCGTAATCCCTATCCGCATGGGATCGGACTCCTGCATTGATCGTCAGCAGGGGCGATGCAAGCGCCGGGCCGTTTCAAGCGTCCGACATTGGGCGGTTTCATCCCCCTTGAGGCGAGTTTGCGCCATTCCGCCTCGCCTAAGGGGCCGCCTGTCTCATTGTGAGCCGTGCCATTGTGGGGCGGCGGATCAGTCGAGACGTTTCAACCCGCCCGCATAACGACGCCAGTTCTGCACATAGTGCTGGGCCGAGAGACGCAGCGCCTCGATCTGCCCTTCTTCCAATTCCCGGACCACCTTGCCGGGTTGGCCCATGACCAGGCTGTTGTCGGGAATGACCTTGCCCTCGGTGATCAGGGCGTTGGCGCCGATCAGGCAGTTCTTCCCGATGCGCGCCCCGTTCAGAATGACCGCGCCGATGCCGATCAGGCTGTTGTCGCCGATCTCGCAGCCGTGCAGCATCACCTTATGCCCCACCGTCACCCCGGCGCCGATGGTCAGGGGAGAGCCGACGTCAGTATGCAGGATGCCGCCATCCTGAATATTCGTGTCAGCCCCGATGACGATGGGGTCGTTGTCGCCACGCAGCACGGCGTTGAACCAGATGCTGGCGCCCGGATGCAGAATCACGTTCCCTAGAACGGTTGCACTCGGCGCGATCCAGTATTCGCCCTCCGGCGGAAGCTGAGGCTTGCTGTCGCCCAGACTGTAAACACTCATCCGCACACCGCCTATTCTTCTCAAAATGAAGGCTTTAACCCTTCGGAAACCACGTTAGCATCAGACTGTTGATGCGATTCGGCAGGCTCCATTCGCCCCCGGATCCGAAGCCGGATCAAGCCCGGTCCGGTCAGACGCTGGAGAATGCGCTTGGCGTGTTCGCGACCAGTTCGGGGACGGCGACGCACCTGCTGCGGCGAAGACCCTGCGACCGTTCGGGACGGCTGCGCGACTTCGGCCCCCACCTCCCCCACCGACGACCGAGGCGAGACCCAGCCGGGCTCGCCTTTTTTCATGCCCTGGAGGCGTCCATGAGCAAACGATCGGCCATCAAGCGTCAGCTGCGCGAAGGCGTGCTGGATTCGCCCGAATTCATTCAGGACGCCAAGGTGCGGCGATTGCCCGCCCGCGTCGGCGGCTGGTCGCCCGTGCCGTCGAACGACGAGCGGGACCAGGGCTATATGAAGACGCTGAAGCCCAAGTCGGACGGCCAGGCCGAACTGATGGAGGCCGTCGATCACGCCAATCTGGTGCTGGCGCTGGGGCCGGCGGGCACGGGCAAGACCTATCTGGCCGTCGCCAAGGCGGTCGAGGCGCTGGAGGCGGGCAAGGTCGGCCGCATCGTCCTGAGCCGTCCCGCCGTCGAAGCCGGGGAATCGATCGGCTTCCTGCCTGGCGACATGGAGGACAAGCTGGCCCCCTACCTGCGGCCGCTCTACGACGCCCTGTCGGACCGTCTGTCCATGAAAAGGGTCAAGGCCCTGATGGCCGAGGGCCTGATCGAGATCGCCCCCATCGGCTATATGCGCGGCCGCACCCTGAACAACGCCTTCATCGTCGTGGATGAGGCGCAGAATTGCACCTACGTCCAGTTGAAGATGCTGCTGACCCGTCTGGGCTGGCACTCGACCATGGTGGTCACGGGCGACCCGCACCAGTCGGACCTGCTGCCGGGCGTATCGGGCCTGTCGGACATTGCCGACAGACTTGAAGCCGTGCCCGAAATAGCCGTCGTCCGACTGGCCGAACGCGACATCGTGCGTCACCCGCTGGTTGCCAGCATGATCGGAGTGCTGTGACCCTCGCCCTCCTCTGATGAGAGAAGGAAAAAATAGAGTCCAATTCGTCTGAATCGTCTGAAATCCCCTCTCGGCCCGGATGCAGTCTAGCACAGGCGCCGAGAGGGGATGGTCGATTGTGATTCAGCGACACCGTGCATCTCCGCTGGTGACGGGCATGATCGGGGTATTGTGCTCCTTGTCCATCTCCCCTTGCGGGAGAAGGTGGCAGGCGAAGCCTGACGGATGAGGGGTTGCGCGACGTCCGCCTCGCAGCCCTTCATTAGATTTCGGAGAGACCCCTCATCCGGCCCTGACGGGCCACCTTCTCCCACAAGGGGAGAAGGAAGAACGTCCTACGCCCTAACGGCCCGGCTGGCGTCGACGCCCAGCGCCGTCACGGCGGCGGCGGCGATGTGTTCGGCGTTCAGACCGGCCTGGGCGTACATGACCTCGGGCTTGTCCTGATCCTGGAAGATGTCAGGCAGGTGCAGGGTGCGAATCTTGAGCCCGCCGTCCAGCGCCCCCTTCTCGGCCAGCAACTGAAGCACGAAGGCGCCGAAGCCGCCCATGGCGCCCTCTTCCACCGTGATCAGCGCCTCATGCTCGCGCGCCAGACGCAGGATCAGGTCGGCGTCCAGCGGCTTGGCGAAGCGGGCGTCGGCGACGGTGGCCGAGACGCCCTTGGCGGCCAGCATGTCGGCGGCCTTCAGCGATTCCTGCAGGCGGGTGCCCAGCGACAGGATGGCGACCGATGTGCCTTCGCGGACGATGCGGCCCTTGCCGATCTCCAGCGGGGCGGCCAGTTCGGGGATGTCGACGCCCACGCCCTCGCCGCGCGGATAGCGGAAGGCGCTGGGGCGGTCGTCGATGGCCAGCGAGGTCGAGATCATCGCCGCCAGTTCAGCCTCGTCCGAGGCGGCCATCAGCACCATGCCCGGCAGAGCGCCCATATAGCCGATGTCGAACGAGCCCGCGTGGGTCGAGCCGTCGGCGCCCACCAGACCGGCACGGTCCATGGCGAAGCGCACCGGCAGGGACTGGATCGCCACATCGTGGACGACCTGGTCATAGCCGCGCTGCAGGAAGGTCGAATACAGGGCGCAGACCGGCTTCATCCCATCGGCGGCCAGACCGGCGGCGAAGGTGACGGCGTGCTGCTCGGCGATGCCGACGTCGAAGGTGCGATCCGGGAAGGCCTGTCCGAACAGGTCCAGCCCCGTGCCCGACGGCATGGCGGCGGTGATGGCCATAATGGTCGGGTCGGCCTGGGCGTGCTTGATCAGCTCGGTGCCGAACACCTTGGTGTAGCTGGGGGCGTTGGAGACGGCCTTGGCCTGCTTGCCCGAGACCACGTCGAACTTGACCACCGCGTGCAGCTTGTCGGCGCTGCTCTCGGCCGGGGCGTAGCCCTTGCCCTTCTGGGTGACGACGTGGACCAGCACCGGACGGTCGGTGATGGCCGCCGCATTCTTGAGGATGGGGACCAGATTCTCCATGTCGTGGCCGTCGATCGGCCCGACGTAGTAGAAGCCCAGCTCCTCGAACAGGGTGCCGCCGACGATCATGCCGCGGGCGTATTCCTCGGCCTTGCGCGCGGCGTCGCGGAAGGGGCGCGGCATGTGGTCGACGAACTTCTTCCCGACCTTGCGGATGTTCTGATAGGCGCCGCCCGAGACCTGTTTGGCCAGATAGGCGCTCATGCCGCCGACGGGCGGGGCGATCGACATGTCGTTGTCGTTCAGCACCACCATCAGTTGGCCGCTGGTGGCCTCGGCGGCGTTGTTCATCGCCTCATAGGCCATGCCCGCAGACATGGAGCCGTCGCCGATGACGGCCACGACCCGGTTGTTCCCGCCCTTGGCGTCCCGCGCGGCGGCGAAGCCCAGCGCCGCCGAGATGGAGGTCGAGGCGTGAGCCGCGCCGAAGGGGTCGTATTCGCTCTCGGAGCGCTTGGTGAAGCCCGACAGGCCGCCGCCCTGACGCAGGGTGCGCATCCGGTCGCGCCGCCCGGTCAGGATCTTGTGCGGATAGCACTGGTGGCCCACGTCCCAGATCAGGATGTCCTGCGGCGTCTCGAAGACGTGGTGCAGGGCGACCGTCAGTTCGACCACGCCCAGACCCGCGCCCAGGTGCCCGCCCGTCACCGACACGGCGTCGATGGTCTCAGCCCGCACCTCGTCCGCCAGCTGTTTCAGCTGGGCGATGTCGAAGCCCCGCGTGTCGGCGGGAAACTTGACGGTGTCGAGAAGCGGAGTGTGGGGCATGGGGATCGGGGGCCTTCAGACGACGGAGCGTCAACAGTAACCCGCTGAGGGCGGGCGCGTTTCCTATCAGGACCGGCGTTTAAGCACAAAGTCCACGCTGGCCTTGAGGATTTCGGCCTCATGACCGAACAGGTCAAGGTGCGAGCGAGCCTGATCGGCCAGATGCGCGACCCTCTGTCGCGCCGCATCGACGCCCAGCAGGGTGACGAAGTTGGTCTTGCCCAGGGCCGCGTCCTTGCCGCCCGCGGCCTTGCCCATTTCCTCGGCCGAACCTTCGGCGTCCAGAACATCGTCGACGATCTGATAGGCCAGGCCGATGTCGTGGGCGAAGCTGGTCAGGGCGTGCCAGGCCGCTTCGTTGGCGTCGGCGATGATCAGCGGGATCTCGAAGGCGTAGGCGAACAGGGCGCCGGTCTTCAGCCGCTGCATCCGGGCCACGCCGCCCAGATCGTCGCGCACCCCCATCAGATCGATCATCTGGCCGCCCGCCATGCCGCGCGCGCCCGACGCGAAGGACAGACGCCGCGCCAGTTCGCAGCGCACGGCCGCATCGTCGTGCGTGTCCTCGTCCAAGATGATGTCAAAGGCGGCCGTCTGAAGCGCATCGCCCGCCAGAATGGCCGTCGCCTCGTCATAGGCGATGTGCAGGGTCGGGCGGCCGCGACGCACGTCGTCGTCGTCCATCGCCGGCAGGTCGTCATGCACCAGAGAATAGGCGTGGACGCATTCCAGGGCGCAGGCGGCGCGCAGGGCCGCGCGCTCCTCGACCTCCAGCATCCGCCCCGCCTCGATGGCGAAGAAGGGACGCAGCCGCTTGCCCGGCCCCAGGGCGGCATAGCGCATGGCTTCGGTCAGGCGCGCTTCCGGTCCGTCGGCGCGCGGCAGCAACTGGTCCAGGGCGACGGTGACCAGATCGGCGATCTCGGCCACGCGGTCGATGACGGCCTGTTCCGGCGAATTGGCGGCGAGCATGGTCAAAACAGCCTCCCGCCCAGCGGCAGGTCGCGGTCGACGCCGGCCAGGACGACGTTCCCTTCCGCGTCCGGGAAGCCCAGCGTCAGCACCTCGGACATCACCGGCCCGATCTGGCGCGGCGGGAAGTTGACGACAGCGGCGACCTTGCGGCCGTGCAGCTCGTCCAGGGTGTAGTGATGGGTGATCTGGGCCGAGGACTTCTTGACGCCGATCGCCTCGCCGAAGTCGATGGTCAGCTTATAGGCGGGCTTGCGGGCCTCGGGGAACGGCTCGGCCTTGATGATCCGGCCGACGCGAACGTCCACCTTCATGAAGTCGTCGAAGCCGATCTGCGGCGCGATTGCGGAACCGGACATCAGCCGAACTCGGCCGGTTCGACGCCCTTGGCCTGACCGTCGGCGCCGACGACGATCTTCTCGACCCGCAGTTGGGCGGCCTTCAGCCGCGCCTCGCAGTGAGCCTTCAGCCGCGCGCCCTCTTCGTACAGGGCGATGGACTCCTCAAGCGGCGCCTGACCCGATTCCAGGCGCGAAACGATGCCCTCCAGACGCGACAGGGCGTCCTCGAAGCTGAGATCGGCGGGCACGGCGGGGGAAGCGGATGCGTCAGTCATGATGGGCGCAACCTAGAGAGGCAGGCGCGCCGCTTCAACGGCCTTCCTGACGCCGCGACGTCAGCGCTTCACGAAACGGCGCTGGGACCAGTATTTGAAGCCCTGGTTGTGGGCCAGACGCCAGCCGTGCGCCTTCAGCCGCTGGCCGACCATGTGGTTGAAATAGCCGTGCGCCAGCACCAGCACGTCATGGCCTTCCGAGGCGCGAGCGATCAGGACGCGCGCGGCCTGGTCGGCGCGGACCTCGGCCTCGGCGCGGGTCTCCTGGCCCTCGTGGTGGTTGAAGGCGTGCCACCAGATGCGCGAGATCACGCCCCAGTAGCGCGGCGACAGCTTGATCCAGGCCGGAAAATGCGGTGGCGGCAGGGGGGCCTCGATGAACAGGGCGTCAACCAGGACGTCGCGGCCCGGCGCGACGGCGCGGGCGGTTTCCTGCGCGCGCGGCCGGGTGGAGGCGTAGATCGCCCCGGCGCCCTCGGCCGTGCTCAGCAGGGCCTGGGGCGGCGTCTGACCCGCACGCAGGCCGCCGATCTCATAACGCCCCCACCAGTCGCGATACTGGTCCGAGGTGATCATGCATTTGCGCGACAGCGCCGGCTCGCCATGGCGCGCCAGGGTGATCGCGCCATAGGCGGTCTCCGACTCGGCGGAGCCGGCGGCCGCAACCGGCGTCTGAACTGCGGATTCGGAATGAGTCATGAGTGCAGGAGAAGTCATAGCACGGGGATCAGCCTGTGAAACCAAGGCCTTGGCGTCCCTTTACCTCCCCGATCCCAGCATTGGCGTGCGCCGCGAACAGCGCACCTTGGACAAAGGTGGTAGCTTCCGCCGCGCGCCCCTGCAACCACGCAAAGATGACGAGGTTGCAATGAACAGGGCGCGGAGCGTCCCGACGCGCCTTCACCCGGCCTCCGCGCGGCGCTATGCGTCGAAGAATGAGCGAACCCGTGATCCGTCCCGCCCGCCCCGATGACGCCGCCGCCCTGGCCGTGCTGGGACGCCAGACCTTCATCGACACCTTCGTCACCGGCTTCGGCATTCCCTATCCGACCGCCGACCTGACCATGTTCCTGGACGCCAGCTTCAACGCCGAGGCCATCACCAAGAAGCTGGCCGAGCCCGGCGCCGCCTGGTGGGTGGCCGAGCGCGACGGCGAACTGCTGGCCTTCGCCAACGCCGGGCCGAACACCTTGCCCCACCCCGACGGCCGCGCCAGCCACGCGGAGCTGCGCCGCCTCTACGTCGGCAAGCAGGCGCAAGGCCTGGGCCTCGGCACGCAACTGCTGAAGATCTCGCTGGACTGGATGGAGGCCCACTCCGACGGCCCCCTGTGGATCGGCGTCTGGAGCGGCAATCTGAAGGCGCAGAAGCTGTACGCCGCCTACGGCTTCGAGAAGGCGGGCGAGTATCAGTATCCGGTCGGCGCCTGGATGGACGACGAGTTCATCTTGCGGCGCGGCTAGGCCAGGCCCAGTCTTAAGCCCATGCTGCTGCCCTTCTTCACCGCCCTGCGCGAGGCCAAGGTGCCTGTGTCGCTCAAGGAATGGCTCCATCTGATGGAGGCAATGGACAAGGGCCTGGCGGGCCGCGACGTCGAAGCCTTCTACCACCTGTCGCGCGCCGTTCTGGTCAAGGACGAGAAGCACTACGACCGCTTCGATCAGGTTTTCGGCAAGGTGTTCAAGGGGCTGGAGGGCGTCAGCCCCGGCGAGGAGATCACCGCCGACATCCCCGAGGACTGGCTGCGCCTGCTGACCGAAAAATACCTGACCGACGAGCAGAAGGCCCAGATCGAGGCCCTCGGCGGTTTCGAGCAGCTGATGGAGACGCTGAAGCAACGGCTCGAGGAACAGAAGGAGCGCCATCAGGGCGGCAACCGCTGGATCGGCACGGGCGGAACCAGCCCCTTCGGCCACGGCGGCTACAACCCCGAGGGCGTCCGCATCGGCGGCCCCGGACGTCACGGCCGCGCGGTCAAGGTCTGGGAGAAGCGCGAGTACCGCAATCTGGACGACACGGTCGAACTGGGGACTCGCAACATCAAGGTGGCGCTGCGCCGCCTGCGCCGCTTCGCCCGCGAGGGCGCGGCCGAAGAACTGGACATCGACGGCACCATCGACGGCACGGCGCGTCAGGGCTGGCTGGACATCCAGATGCGGCCGGAGCGGCGCAACACCATCAAGGTGCTGTTGTTCCTCGACGTCGGCGGCTCGATGGACGGCCATATCCAGCTGTGTGAAGAGCTGTTCTCGGCCGCGCGGACCGAGTTCAAGAACCTGGAGTTCTTCTACTTCCACAACTGCCTCTACGAAGGGGTGTGGAAGGACAACCGACGCCGCCACAGCGAACGCATCCCCACCTGGGATCTGATCCACAAATACCCCGGCGACTGGCGCGCCATCTTCGTCGGCGACGCGACCATGTCGCCCTATGAAGTGACCATGCCCGGCGGCTCGGTCGAGCACTGGAACGAGGAAGCCGGCGCCGTCTGGCTGAAACGCGCCCGCGAACAGTGGGACAAGTCGGTCTGGCTGAACCCAGTGCCAGAGCGCCACTGGAGCTACACCCCCTCAGTCAGCCTGATCGGCGAGGTGATGGAGCACCGCATGTTCCCCCTGACGCTGGAAGGCCTGGAACGGGCGATGCGAACCCTGGCGCGCTAATCGACGCTGAGCGCGCCAAAGGCCGGCTGAATGCCCGCTGCGGTCTCTTGACGGAAGAAATAACGGCCGGGGTGAAGAAAGAACGTCGCCTCCGACGCGCCGGGCGGCAGCAGATAGTGATCCGACGGCGGGCCGGCCGTGGTTTCCGCCATCGACAGGGCCTGGATCAGCACCTGTTCGTCCAGCGGCGGAACCTTGATCGTCACGCGCCGCCGCTCGGGATCCGCCGCCAGCCACCCCGGGCGGCCCGCCACAGGCGTCATGCGCGGATGGAAGACCGACATATCCATTTTTCCGGCATAGTTGGGCGTGGCGATGCTCTCGCCATCTCTGGACACCACGATCGGGTTTTCGGGCGCAAAGCGCGCCAGGACGGCGGCTACGTGCGGCGCATCGTTCTGAGGCGCGATCGCGGGCCAGTTCCTCGACTGCTCAATCGTCAGCGGATCGATGCCCGTCTTGGCTTTCAGGCGCGCGGCGAACCACAGCCCGCCCCGTCCCTCAATCTCCATCGCATGACTGTAGCCGACGAAGGCGAAGACGCGCGCCGCAGAGTTAGTCGACAGGATGTTGGCGATCAGGTTGTCGGCCTGCGCCTCTTCACGCGCGGCGATCTGCGCGGCGCTGTCCGCGTCATCGGGCGCCCTTTGGTCGAAGCTCTGTTCATAGTCCGAAAAGCGGTAGCCGAGCCGGGCCGCCTCGCGCACCATCTCGGCGAAGACCGGATCGTGCGTGTAGTAGCCGTAGCTGGCCAGGAAGGGCGCGCCCTTCGTATAGGCGTCGACCCGGACAAGCGGCACAGGCTGAGGCGGGGTGAAGGTTTCGGCGGCGAACCAGTCGTAGCCCAGCGGGCGCAACGCACGCATCACCCGGGCGGCGAAGGCGCGATGTCCGGAAATGTTGTGCGCCTCGTTCAGGATGACAATGCGGGTGTTACGGGCCGCCTCGACGATGGCTTCGATCGCGTCACGCGCCACTGCGCCGTCCAAGTCGGGTGGAATCAGCGACGGCCGCGGAGGCCGCTCATCCAAGCCGACGGCCGTCGCCTCGTCCCCCAGGAAGGACGCGAACTGACTTAACATCTGTCGCGCCGCTTGATCACCCGCTTCAGCCTTGGCCTTCAGGTCGAGGTAGGTCGGCAAATAGCGACCTTCGGAGAAGAACTGGTCGTCGCTCGAAAGCGCTTCCTGCGCCAGGACGGACGCAGGAAGCCCCACGCTCAAACCCGCCGCTCCCAACAAGATCGATCGACGTGCCCACATCCGCTCTCCCCCTCGAGAAACTGACATTACAACGATACTAGAAAAGATTCCGGCGCGACTGTGGCGAAGCGTCCCTGAACAGAAGCGCTCCGTTCACACCCCGACAGCCTGACTTTCAAGAGTGAAAGCCGAATTGGTCAGAAGGCGCGCGTCACGCCGAAATTCACCTGGGTGTAGTCATAGGTGTAGCCACGGGCGACGGGGGTGTTGCTGTAGGTCAGGCCCGCTGTGAAGGCCCATTCGCGCACAGGGGGGCTGGTGACCTGAGCGTTGAAATAGCGGGCGTTGCGCCAGTCGCTGCCCGTTTCCTTCTGAGCGCCCAGGCCGCCGGCGATCACATAGCGCCAGCCGCCGTAGTAGCGGCGCACCTGCAGCACCGGCATGACCTCGACATAGTTCTTGGGCGAGAAATAGTCGTACTCGCCGGGGTCGCTGCTGTGGAAGTAGCGGGTGCGAAGTTGGGCGGACAGGCCCCATTCGGGCTTCAGCACATGGATGTAGTTGAGGCGCAGATGGGTGCGGACGTTGTCTCCCGTGAAATCCTGAACGCCCGCCATGACGGTGAAGTTGTTGCGATCATTGACCGGCAGGTCGAAGGCCCCGCCGAGGAACGTGTAGTAGAGCCCCTTCTCCAAGCCGAGCGGCGTTTCCAGAATCTCGCGCTCGATGAAGTATTCCTGGCGGAACCGGGCGTCGTTGTGAACGCTGACCGCGCCCAGGACGGTGTCGCCGTCCGTGCCGACCTGCCCCTTCCACGACCAGTCGCCGGTCTTGTCGGCGAAGCGCAGATAGACGCGCTGGTCCTCGGTCGACTTCTGGCCCAGCGGCTTGAAGCTGGCCGTCTCGATCCGCAGGCCGAGGTAGTCGTCCGGCCCCCTGTAGCGCCAGTCGAGGTTCACCCCCGCCTTGATGACGTCGGTGTTGTCGGCGTCGGTCGAGGCGAACAGGTCCGCGCCCACCGCGTAGCGCGGCAGGAAACCGGCCGCCACGCTGTCAGGATGCTCGGCGCGGGCGGTCTGCTGGGCCGTCTCCGGCGCGGACTGAGCCTGGGCGGAGGCCGCCGCCAGCAGAACGAGCGCCAGCGCGGCTCCCCCGGTCAGGGCGTTCATTTGGTGTCCCATTTCTTCCGCATCCCCAGCAGTTCGGCGCCATAGCCCCACACGCAGACCGGCTGCATCACCAGACTGTAGCCCAGGGCGTAGAAGAGAAATCCCCCGAAGTTGCGGCGCACCTTCAGTCCTTCGCTATGGAACATACGGCGCTGGATGCGGAAGATGAATATGTTCCACAGGGCCGCCAGCGGCAGCACCGCCAGCGTCAGCGGTCCGGCGATCCAGAAGATGCCGAACATCGCCAGCACCAAGCCGGGGATGAAGACGAAGGTGTAAACCAGATCCAGCGGCAGGAAGCACAGGTTCCACCAGATGAAGATGGTGGTCAGGCGTGGTTTGAGCAGCAGGCCGCCGTGCGCCTTGAACGCCTCGATCAGGCCGCGCGACCAGCGTTTGCGCTGCAAGGCGAACTGTTTGAAGCGCGTCGGCACATTGGTGAAGGCCAGGGCGTCCTCGGCGTAGCCGATGCGGTATCCCTTTTCGAGCAGGGCCCAGGACACGACGATGTCCTCGCCCACGCATTCGGGCCAGCCGCCGACCTGTTCCAGGGCCTCCCGCCGATAGAGGGAGAAGGCGCCCTGTGCGACCAGGGTGCCGTGATACATGGACTGCATCCGCTTCACGGCGGCGATGCCGTGGAAGTAGTCCCATTCCTGGGAACGGGTCAGGAAGTTCTCACGTGAGTTGCGCACCATGACGGCGCCGGCGATCGCCTGGGTGGAGGGCGGATCGGTCAGCAGACGCTCGACGATCTGGGCCAGGCCGTCCTCGCGCACCCAGGAATCGCCGTCGATGGTGACGATCAGGTCGTGGCGCGCCTCTTTCAGACCGCGGTTGAGCACCGCCGCCTTGCCCGCATTGACCGAATAGTCGAGCACGCGCACGGCGGCGTTGGGCGGAAAGTCCAATTCGGCGATCGCCCGGCGCGCGACCGCGACCGTGTCGTCGGTCGAACCGTCGTTGAGGATCAGAATCTCATAGGAACCGGGATAGGTCTGATGCGCCAGACTGGTGAGGGTGTCGCGAATGCCGGACGCCTCATTATAGGCGGCGACAAGAACGCTGACTGCCGGATAGGTCGTCGGGTGGATGCGCGGCGGCCTTCGATCGAACATCAGCGTGCCGAGCAGGAAGGCGTTCATGAACCCCGGCACATAGGCGATGAAGCCGATGGCGATGAGGGCGAAAACCCAGTTGCTCACACTCGCCAGATCCGCCAGCCAACGCTGCGAAAGCCAGACGCTGAGCGCCGTCCAGGCGATCGCCAAAGTCAGCGCCAGAATGAATTTTGCAGGAACCGGCAGGTACAATCGCCGGTAGGGATGCGACAGCCCGGTCGCGCCCTGCACGCCGACCATCGGCTCCGTGCTCGTCTCAGACACTCTATCGGACATCGCTGCCCCCGTGAACGCCTTGTGAATGACGATAGAAATTTTCGTTTTTGAACTTTACCGCTAACCGAAAGTAACCATCACTCGAATATTACACCGACCATATCGAATAAATCGTAAATTCTCTTATCAAGGGAGTAGCGGGCGTCATGAACAGACAACGCCCGCCTGGACGTCTTAGCCTCGCTCGCCCTTCAACGCGTCTTTCACGCCGCCGACGGCGTTCTGGATCTTGCCCGCCACCTGATCGGCGCGGCCTTCGGCTTTCAGCTTTTCATCGCCGGTCAGCTTGCCGGCGGCTTCCTTGAGCTTGCCGCCCATGTTCTTGGCGGCGCCTTCGATACGGTCGTGGTCGGGCATGGAGAGCTCCCTGTCTTTCGGATCGCCGGAACTGGCGCCCGTCAGGAAAACAACCCTTTTTCTCTAGCGAGGTTCCGAAGCGGAGGCTGCGGCATGACGATCACGCAACCAGCGCGCAACGGCCCAGCTGTGCGCCTCGTGCCGCAGGCTGAACAGGGCGCGCAGCGGCTCCAGCCAGACCAGCTCATGATCCGCTTCCTGCTTGGCCGAGGGGTCGGCGCCGGTCACATTGACGAGCCAGACGCCGCCGACGTTGTTGACCGGCGTGCCGTCCGACTTGAGGAAATACTGCGCCGCCTCGGTCAGGCGATCGACCGGCTGGATGATCAGGCCCGTCTCCTCGGCGAACTCGCGCGCCAAGGCCTGCTGCTCCGTCTCTTCGCCGTCCAGGGCGCCGCCGGGCAGATCGAAATAGGCGTGCCCGTCGCCGCGATCCACACGCACGCAGGCCAGACGGCCGTCACGCTCGGCGATGCCGAAGACGGCGGGACGGTGGATGTAATCGAGACCGGGACGGGTCGTACCGAACTGAAGCTTCATCGTGGGAGATTAACCCTGCCGCCTCGCCGGGCGAAACCCCCAAAGCGTCGTCAGAGATCAAACGCCAAAAGGGCGCGCACGCCGCGATGCGCCGGGTCCACCTCGATCGCCGAGCGCAGTCCGCCCGCCATGGCCGAGATGATCTTGGAGCCCAGGCCCGTCCCCTTGGGCAAACCGTCGCCCAGGCCGGGCCCGTCATCCTCGACCGTCAGCTGGGCGCGTCGCCCATCCTCCAGACGCCTCAGGATCACGCGGATCTCGCCCGCAGCATCCGGCTCATAGGCGTATTTGACGGCGTTGGTGACAAGCTCGGTCACGATGACGCCCAGGGACACGGCCTGATCGGTCGTCACCTGAAGAGGCTCAGCCTGCAGAGTCAGTCGCGGCCCGTCGCTGTCGGGGCCGATGGACTTGCCCAGCTCATCGACCAGACCGGCAAGATACTCGTCCATCTGAACCCGCTCGACATCGGCCGAGGTGTAGAGGCGGCGGTGGACATGGGCCACGGCCTCGATCCGCACCTGGGCCTCGCGCAGGGCGTCGCGCGCGCCCTCATCGGCCAGCTGGCGCAGTTGCAGGGAGATGAAGCTGGACACCAGTTGCAGCGAGTTGCCGACGCGATGGTTCACCTCGCGCAGCAAGGCCTCGGCGCGGTCGCGGGCCTGGCGCACTTCCTCGTGCGCCTCTTCGTTCTCGCGCTCCAGACGACGCCGCAGCAGCGCGTCCTCGAGAGCCGAACGCAGCAGGGCGGTGAAGTCCTCGGACACGTCCTTGATGACGTAATCGGCGGCCCCGGCGCGCAGGGCGGCGACGGCGATGCGGCCGTCCTGGGCCCCCGTCACATAGACCACCGGCGGCGGCGTCGGCAGTGCCAGGATGTCGGGCAGGACGTCCAGGCCCTCACGACCCGGCATGTAGTGGTCCAGGGCGCAGACATCGAACTGGCCCGCCTTCAGCACCTCATAGCCGCTGTCCGCATCGGGCGCGCAGATGACCTCATAGCCGTGGCGGCCGAGCTCCTTCTGGACCAGGCGGGACAAGCCGCGGTCATCGTCGATGTACAAGAGACGTATGGCGGCCCCCGGTTCCGTCACGGCGTCAGATCTCAGGCGCCTGCATGACCGACAGGAACAGGCCCAGCTGGCGGATGGCGCCCGCAAAGGCCTCGTAGTCCACCGGCTTGGTGATGTAGACGTTGCAGCCCAGATCGTAGCAGCGCTGGATTTCGATTTTGTCGTCGGTGGTGGTCAGCACGACCACGGGCGCGCGGCGCAGATTGTCGTCGGACTTGACCCGATCAAGGATGTCCGTGCCCGACATGTCCGGCAGATTCAGGTCCAGCAGGATCAACAGGGGGCCGGTGCGCCCCACCTCGTCGCTGAAAAGATAGTCGAGCGCCGCCTCGCCGTGATCGAAATGGACGATGTCGTTGGCGATGTTCGCCCGCCGGATGTTCTTCTCAATGAGCTTGGCGTGCCCATGATCGTCCTCGACCATGACGATCTTCACTGAGTGGCTCACAGGCGGTCTCCTTGGTAGTCACCCAGCATAGTCAGACGTTTCGGAAATTTCAGATGAAATGTCGACCCCTGGCCGAGTTCTGATTCGACGTCGATGGAGCCCCCGAGACGCCGCACGATGTTGCGCACGAAGGCCAGGCCCAGGCCCTCGCCCGGCGTGTCCTGCTTGCCCGAGCGACGGAACAGCTCGAAAATCCGCTCATGATCCTTGGGCGAGACGCCCCGGCCGTTGTCGCTGATGCGATACTCGAGCCAGCCGCCGGATGTCTCCTGCCCCTGTATCTCGACCCGGATGGGGCGGTCGGGCTGCTGATACTTCACCGCATTGTCGATCAGATTGCCGAAGATCTGCTCGACCGCCAGACGATCGCTCTCCAGCATCGGCAACTCGCCCACCACGATCTCGCCGCCTGTTTCGGCGACCTGATGATGAACCGTATCGGCGATGCCCTTGGCCATGGCCGTCATGTCCAGCCGCTCCGACGCCAGGGCGCGGCGCCCTTCGCGCGACAGACGCAGGATGGCGTTGATCAGCCGATCCATCTTGGCCGTCGAGGTGCGGATGAAGCCGACAGCCTCGGGGGCGTCCTCACGCACGGCGCGCACGGCCTCGGGGTCCACCAGACCAGGGTGCGCCGTCTCGACCGCCGCCAGTTGCTCGTCCAGCTGTTTGGCGACCTGCTCCAACTCAGACGTGTAGCCCATGACGTTGACCAGGGGCGCACGCAGATCGTGGCTGACGATATAGGCGAAACGCTGGATCTCTTCGTTGGCGCGGGTCAGTTCGGCGGTGCGATCGCGCACCTCGTTCTCCAGACCGGCGTTGACCCGGTCCAGTTCGAAATGCGCGGCCTCGATCTCGGCCACATAGCGTCGCACCAGCCAGACGCTGATCCCCGCCAGCACCAGGATCAGCACCCCGGCCAGAGCGTTGACCGCCACGGTCACCGCCTGGGCCCATTCCGACTGGCGGGTGCGTTCGGCCAGGCGTTTCGCTTCAATGGCGTCGATGGCGGCCAGCTCGACGCGCATGGCGTCCATCAGAGCCTTGCCCTGACCGCCGCGAATGCGCGAAACGGCCTCGCCGATACGGCCCGTGCGGGTCAGGTTGACGGTTTCATCCATCAGAGCCAGCCGGTCCCGCGCCATCTGCTTGACCTTGACCACGCGCGCCGAGGATTCAGCGTCGCCCTCAACCAGGGCTTCCAGCCGAGCGATCACGGCCGGCAACTTGGCGACCGCGTTGTCGTGCACGCCCAGATACTCGGTCCGCGCCGTCAACATGAAGCCGCGCTGCCCCGTCTCGGCGTCGGTCAGAAGCATCAGCGTGTCCTTGGCCGCCAGGCGCACCTGCTGGCTGTGGTCCACGGTGTCGTTGTAGTTGGAAGTCCGCTGGATCATCACCAGCGTCGCCGTATTGACGGCCAGCAGCAGCAGCAGCGCCAGGGCCAGAAGGGCGATGATCGAGCGACTGAGGGTCGGGGTGCGCAGGAAGGTTCCGAAGGTGCGCAGGGCCGGCCGAATGCGTTTCATGCCGCGAACCTTATTCGCCGTCGAAGCCGTGTCCAGCCCCTACCACGCCGCGACCTAGACTGATCCCACCGTCCTGAGGCGAGCCTTGGGATGAATCTCATTTTGGCTCATCACCACCGTCTGACCGCGGAAGCGTTCGATGATGGAGCGGACGTAGGGGCGCACCTGCGGCCCGGTCAGCAAGACCGGGTTCTCGCCCGTCATGGCGGCGCGCTCGAACACGTCGCGGACGGCGCGGATGAAATCCTGAAGCTTGCTGGGCGCCATGGCCAGTTGCTTGTCCTCGCCAGGGCCGATCAGGCTCTCGGCGAAGGCCTGCTCCCATTCGGGCGACAGGGTGACGATGGGCAGGGCGCCGTCGTCGGCCTTGTGCTGCCAGCACAGCTGACGCGCCAGACGGCCGCGCACGTGCTCGACCAGGGTGGCGACGCTGGTGGTGTGCGGCGCCGCCTCTGCCAGACCTTCCAGAATGGCGGGCAGGTCGCGGATCGACACCTTCTCGCGCAGCAGGGCCTGAAGCACGCGCTGAAGCGTGGTCACGGTGACGACAGAGGGGATCAACTCCTCGACCAGCTTCTGCTCCTCGCCCTTCAGCTCCTTCAGCAGCTTCTGCACCTCGGCGTAGGAGAGCAGCTCGGCCATGTTCTCCTTGAGGATTTCGGTCAGGTGCGTCGTCAGCACCGTCGAGGGGTCGACGATGGTGTAGCCGCGGAAGGTCGCCTCTTCGCGCAGGGAATCGTCGATCCAGGTCGCGGGCAAGCCGAAGGCGGGCTCGCGCGTATGCTCGCCGGGCAATTCGACCTGACGACCCGCCGGATCCATCGCCATCAGGGAGCCGAGGCGCACCTCGCCCGAACCGGCGTCCATCTCCTTGATGCGGATGGCGTAGCCCTGATTGGACAGGCGCATGTTGTCGAGGATGCGCACGCTGGGCATGACGAAGCCGTACTCCTGGGCCAGCGAGCGGCGCAGGGCGCGGATCTGATCGGTCAGGCGGCGGCCTTCCAGATCATTGATCAGGGCCAACAGGGCGTAGCCCAGCTCGATCTTCACCTCGTCGATGGTCAGGGCGGTGGAGATCGGCTCCTCCACGTCTTCCTTCGGCTT
The DNA here is from genome assembly GCF_001956865.1 of Brevundimonas sp. ZS04. NCBI lineage: Bacteria > Pseudomonadati > Pseudomonadota > Alphaproteobacteria > Caulobacterales > Caulobacteraceae > Brevundimonas > Brevundimonas sp. ZS04. Next base: position 288,822 of record NZ_MTHE01000004.1, on the reverse strand, counting down.
CAGGTTCACCGGCTCGGCGGGCGGCGGCTTCAGCCGGTCGCGGCCCAGCTTCCACGCCATGAAGCCCGTCCCCAGCGCCAGCGCCGCGAACGGCAGCAGCGGCATGCCCGGGATCAGGCCGATCAGTCCCGCCGTGCCCGACACCACGCCCAGCGACACCGGATTGCTGGCCAACTGGGCGACGAAGGCCTTGTCGGCCGAACCCTCGACCCCCGCCTTGGTCACGAGGAAACCCGCCGCAACCGAAACGATGATGGCCGGAATCTGCGTCACCAGGCCGTCGCCGACGGTCAGCTGGACATAGGTGTTGGCCGCCTCCATGGCGGGCATGCCGTGCTGCACCACGCCGATCAGCAGGCCGCCGATGGCGTTGATGAAGGTGATGATCAGGCCCGCAACGGCGTCGCCGCGCACGAATTTGGAGGCGCCGTCCATGGCCCCGAAGAAGGTCGATTCCTGCTCCAGCTCCTTGCGGCGCAGCTTGGCCTGATCCTCGTTGATCAGACCCGCCGACAGGTCGGCGTCGATGGCCATCTGCTTGCCCGGCATGGAGTCCAGGGTGAAGCGGGCAGAGACCTCGGCGATACGGGTCGCGCCCTTGGTGATGACCACGAAGTTCACCACCAGCAGGATGGCGAAGATGATCACCCCGATGATGAAGTTGCCCCCCATCATCAGCTCGCCGAAGGCCTGGATGATCTTGCCCGCGCTGTCGTGGCCTTCCTGACCGTTGCTGAGGATCAGCCGCGTCGAGGCCAGGTTCAGCCCCAGACGGAACAGGGTCGAGACCAGCAGCACCGTGGGAAAGATGGCGAAGTCCAGCGGCCGCTTCATCATCACGGCCGTCATCAGGATCAGCACGCTGGACACCAGGGAGATCGCCAGCAGCAGATCCAGAAGCATCTTCGGGATCGGCAGGATCAAGAGCATGATGACGGCGATGACGCCGACCGCCATGCCGACCTCGCCGCGCATCAGCCAGCCGAGCGCGTCACGCCCCGTGGGGCGCGCCATGCCGTCCTTCATCAGGATGGGCGCGTCAGCCATGACGACGTGCGAAGCTCATGCCGCCTGATGACAGGATTCGGCGGCCCTCAGCCATGCCCCAGCGCCTTGAGCGCCTGCCGGGTCGCATCGGCGATGACCGCCTCGCGCTGGGCGTCGGTCGAATCCTTCGTGGCGCGGAAATAGATCGCGATGGCGATGGGCGCCGCATTCGGCGGCAGGATCAGGCCGATGTCGTTGACGGGGCCATAGCCGCCGGTGCCGGTCTTGTGCGCCACGGTCCAGCCCGCCGGGACACCCGCCTTGATCCGCCCCTGCCCCGTCGGCGTATCGACCAGCCAGCGCATCAACAGGGTCTTGGACGCCGGGCTCAGCGGCGTATCGGCGGCGACCAGCAGGCGCTGGATGTTCCGCACCGACTGATCGGGCGTGATGGTGTCCTTGTCGCCGTCCTGGCGATTCATCTCGGGCTCGAGGCGATCGACGCGGGTGCTGTCGTCGCCGATGCCGCGATAGAAGGCGCGCAAGGCCTCCAGCCCGCCCATTTCACGGATCAGGATGTTGGCGGCGGGATTGTCGCTGACTTCGACCGTGCCCTTCATCAACTGCTCGATCGTCAGGGTCGAACCGACCGCCGGTTGCGTGACCGGGGCGTGGCTGATCATGTCGGCTTGCGTCACCGGGATCGCCCGGTCCAGCCGCTCCTGCCCCGCCTGGACGCGCAGCAGGGTCGCCGCCGCCAGATACATCTTGAAGGTCGAGCAATAGACGAACCGCTCGTCGCCGCGCCAGGCGGCGCTCCGGCCCTCGGTCGCGACCGACACGCCCAGACGACCGCCATGGCGCGCCTCCAGCGCCGACAGGTCGAGGTCGAGCATGGCGGGTTCAGCCGCCGCAGGCTCCGTCGCACGCGCGCAAGCGCCCAGGGCGAGGGCGCCCGCGCCGATCAGCAGGGTGCGGCGGTCGGCGCGCATCGGATCAGCCCGCCGCGCCGTAGGCGGCCGCGACGCCCGACTGGGGCGCCGGGATCGGCGTGCCTGCGTCAGCGTATTCGTTCAGCTTGTTGCGCAGAGTGCGGATCGAGATGCCCAGGATGGTCGCCGCATGGGTGCGGTTGCCCAGGCAGTGGCTGAGCGTGTCCAGGATCAGGGCCTTCTCCATCTCGGCCACCGTCTGACCGACGAAGCTGCGGGTCACGGCGTCGGCGACCTGGGCCGCCTGACCGGCCACGCCGGCGTCATAGGCCGAAGCGGCGGGCGTCGCGCCCCCCTCCCCCCCGCCCAGCAGCGGGCGGCCGTCCGGCAGGCGGATGGCGTCGACGTCGATCTCGGCGCCCGCCACCAGCAGGACGGCGCGGTGCATGGCGTTTTCCAGCTCGCGCACGTTGCCGGGCCAGCGGTGGGCGACCAGGGCGCGCTTGGCCTCGGAGCCGATAGCGCGCGGCGGCACGCCGTTGGCGGCGGCGTATTTCTTGACGAAGTGGTCCGCCAACACGGCGATGTCGCCGGGGCGTTCGCGCAAGGACGGCAGGCGCAGGTTCACCACGTTCAGCCGGTACAGCAGGTCTTCGCGGAACGTCCCCTCGGCCACGGCCTTGGCCAGGTCGCGGTTGGAGGTGGCGATGATGCGGATGTTCACCGGCACCGGCTTGGCGCCGCCGACGCGGTCGATCACCCGCTCCTGAATGGCGCGCAACAGCTTGGCCTGCAGACGCGCGTCCATCTCGCTGATTTCGTCCAACAGAAGCGTGCCGCCGTCGGCCTCTTCGAACTTGCCGATGCGGCGCGCCACGGCGCCGGTGAAGGCGCCCTTCTCGTGACCGAACAGCTCGGATTCCAGCAGGTTGTCGGGGATGGCGGCGCAGTTGACGCTGATGAAGGCCTTGTCGGCGCGGCGCGAGTGGGTGTGCAGATAGCGCGCCATCACCTCCTTACCCACGCCGCTTTCGCCGGTGATCAGGATGGAGGCCTCCGAACGCGCCACCTGATCGGCCAGCTGGATGACGTGCTTCATCGCCGGATCGGCCGAGATCATCGGCCGTTCGTCGTCGGCCACGGCGGACAGGACGGCGGCGATCAGATCCGCCTCGGGCGGCAGGGGGATGAACTCCTTGGCCCCGGCGCGGATGGCGTCGGCCGCCTCGCGCGCGTCAGCGTCGACGCCGCAGGCCACGACCGGCACATGGATGCGCTCGGCGTCATTGGCGGCGATCAGGGCGGCGATATCGATGCGATAGTCGACCATCAGCAGGTCCGCGCCCTGCCCCCGGCGCAGTTGCTCGGTCGCCTGATCGGCGCGCTCGACGTGCTGGACCTTGGCGCCGTGCGCCATGGCCATCTTCACCGCCGTCGCCAGTTGGCCGCTTAAACGACCCACCACCAGAAGACGCATCGCCCTACTCCTTCAAAATCCTGTCCGTGACGGGGCGGCCGATCAGGCGCCCTTGTCCTCGGTCTTGATGATTTCCGTCATGGTCACGCCCAGACGGTCCTCGACGACAACGACCTCGCCGCGCGCCACCAGGCGGTTGTTGACGAAGATGTCGATCGCCTCGCCGACCTTGCGGTCCAGCTCCAGCACCGAACCCTTGTTGAGCTTCAGCAGCTGGGCCACCGACATATTGGCCTTGCCCAGCACAGCCGAGATGTTGACCGGCACGTCGAAGACGGGCGCCAGGTCGACGGCGGACTTCTCGCCGCCCTCGTCGGCCAGGTTCAGGGCGGTGGACTCGCCGAATTCCTCAAGCGAAAGATCGTCGGTGGCCATCAGAAGCCCCTTCTGTCATGAGCGCCGCCTTCGAGGGGCGGCTCGGCGTGGCCGGCTTCGGCGGCCAGGGCGGCGTTGAGCGCGGCGACCACACGGGCCTCGGCTTCGGCCGGATCGAATTCAGCGCGGCCGTCGGCCCATTCCAGGGCGAAGGCGGCGGCGGGCAGGTGCGGCTCGTCGCGGAACACCACCAGTCCCGAGAAACCGGCCTGGGCGCACAGGGCCTCGATCTGGGCGCGGCCTTCGTCATCCAGCCCCGAGGCGCGAACCAGAAGGCGCGGCGTCGCGTCCATCTCCTGTCCCAGGGCCTCGATGGCGGCCTCGAGCGGACGGCGCGGAAAACGATCGAAGGCGGCTGAACCGATGACCCGCGCGGCGGCCAACGCCAGTTCGGCGGATTCGCGACGGTGCGACTCGGCCACGCCGCGCAACAGGGTCGCGGCCTGCGCCGTCGACTGGGCCACGATCGACAAGGCGTCGGCGCGCAGGGCCTCGACCTCGGCCAGGGCCTGCTGACGGGCCTCCAGCCGGGCCTGGGCGACCAGGGCTTCGACCTCGGCGGGGGCGAAGGATCGTTTGGCCGGCTGCCAGGTCGAGGCGCGCAGCACGGCGCCGTCGGCCCCGAACTCGGTGTCGAAAGCGAAGGGGACGGCGTTGGCGGGTTGGGCGCTCATGTCAGTAGATCAACTCGTCGTCGCCGCCCTGGCCGGCCAGCATGATGTCGCCCCGCGCCGCCAGATCCTTGGCCACCTGGACCATGGCCATCTGGGCGTTGTCGACGTCCTTGAGGCGGACAGGCCCCATGGAATCCATGTCCTCGCGCATGATCTTCGAGGCGCGCTCGGACATGTTGGAGAAGAACATTTCGCGCAGGGGATCCGAGGCGCCCTTCAGCGCCAGCCCCAGCTGGTCCTTCTCGACCGCGCGCAGCAGGGTCTGCACCCCGCCCGGATCGAGGCGCGACAGATCCTCGAACACGAACATCAGGGCGCGGATACGCTCGGCCGCGTCGCGGTTGCGTTCCTCCAGCGCGCCGATGAAGCGGGCTTCGGTCTGGCGGTCGAAACTGTTGAAGATGTCGGCCATAAGCTCATGGCTGTCGCGCTTGGACGTGCGCGCCAGGTTAGACATGAACTCGCTGCGCAGGGTCTGTTCGATCTTGTCGAGGATGTCGCGCTGCACCGGCTCCATGCGCAGCATCCTCTGGACGCACTCCAGAGCGAAGTCCTCGGGCAGGGCCGTCAGCACGCGCGAGGCGTGGTCCGGCTTGATCTTCGACAGGACGACCGCGACCGTCTGCGGATATTCGTTCTTCAGATAGTTGGCGAGCACGGCCTCGTTCACATTGCCGAGCTTGTCCCACATGGTGCGGCCCGCCGGACCGCGGATCTCCTCCATCAGGGCCTCGACCCGATCGCCGGGCATGAAGGAGGCCAGCAGGCGCTGCGTCTGCTCATAGGAGCCCATCAGCGAGCCGGACCCGCCGATGCCGGAGACGAACTCGACCAGCACCTCTTCGACCACGGCGGCGGTGACGGTGCCCAGCCCCGCCATGGCCTGAGAGACCTCCTTGATCTCTTCATCGTCGAGCTGTTGCCACAGGGCGGTGTGCTCTTCGCCCAGAGACAGCAGAACGACGGCCGCCTTTTCAGGCCCCGTCAGCTTCTTCGCGTCATCAACCGCAGCGCCCTTTGACACCAGCCGCGCCGCCATCAGCTTTCATGCATCCACGAGCGCAGGATCGCCGTGGATTCCTCTGGATGGCTGTCGACGAAATCGGCGACCTTCTTGATGGAGGAGGCCTTCACCTGGCCCTCGATGCGGGCGATGTCGATGCGCTGCTCCATGTCGCTGGGGCCCGCCAGCATGGGCGCGCCGCCCGGCAGGGTTCCGCCGACGATCTGGGTGTCCAGGGCGGTCACGGGAATGCCGCCGGCGCCGGCCAGGGCGGGCGCGCCGCCAGAACCCGTCGCCGCTTTCAGCAGCGGACGCAGGACGAAGAAGACCAGTACGAAGCCCGTGACGGCCAGGATCAGCAGCTCGACCCCGCGCATGATGTCGTTCTTGTCGAAGGCGAACATCGAGGAGCCTTCCTCGGCGCCCGGCGCGGCCGACGGCTCGCGACTGAAGCGGACGTTGACCACCTCCAGCTTATCGCCGCGCGTCTCGTCGATGCCGACGGCGGCGGCGACCAGGGCCTTGATCTGCTGCACTTCCTCGGCCGTGCGGGCGGCATAGGTCGGCTCGCCCTTGCCGTCGGCGGCGGGGGTGTATTTGCCGTCGACCGCGACCGAGACCGACAGCTTCTTGACCTCGCCCGGCTCCTTCACCGTGGTGGTGGTGGTGTTGGAGATTTCGTAGTTGGTCGTCTCGGTGTTTTCCGAGTTGGTCGAGCCGATCGGCGTGGTGTTCGGGGCCTGCCCGCCGGGAATGTTGTTGGTGGCGGTGACGCCGCCGTCCTGCTGACCGGTCGTGTCCTGCGACTGCGAGCCGTTGGTCGAGGTCGAGCGGACGACCTGGCCGTCCGGGTCGAACTTCTGCTCCTGCGTCGTCGAGCGGCTGTGGTCGATGTCGGCCGTGACCTGGACGCGGGCGGCGCCGGCGCCGACGACGCCCTCGACGATGTCCTTGATGCGAGCCTGCATCTGGGCCTCGGTCGAGGCCTTGGACGCCTCGGCGGTGGCCGAGGTGAAGCCGGTGTCCTCAGACCCCGCCGCCAGGGTGCGGTTGGCCTGGTCCGTCACCGTGACCTTGTCCGGCTTCAGGTTCGGCACGGACGAGGCGACGACGTTGCGGATGGCCCGCACCTGATCGGCCGACAGGTCGCGGCCCGACAGACCCACCACCACGGCGGCGGTCGGGTCGATGGCGGCGGCCTGGAACATCTCACGCCGGGGCATGGTGATGTGGACGCGGGCGGAAGAGATGCCGCGCATCGACATGATGGTGCGCGCCAGCTCGCCCTGTAGGGCGCGCTGCTCGTTCAGGTTCTGCTGGAACTCGGTCTGACCCAGCACCGACTGGTTGTCGAAGATCTCGTAGCCGACGCTGCCCGAGGTCACGAGCCCCTTGCCCGCCAGCATCAGGCGCGCCGTGCCCACCTCGTCGCGGCTGACGAAGATGGTCGAGCCGTCGCCCTTGGACGAATATTTGATGCCCGCCTGATCCAGGGCGGCGCTGATTTCGGAGGCTTCGCGCAGGTCGAGATTGGAATAGAGCAAGGCGTCCGGGGCCTGGCCCACGCGCAGCATGACGGCGACCAGAACGGCGGCCACGCCCGCAGCCACGCCCAGGATGGCGGCCAGGCGTCCGATGCCGAACCTTTTCAAAGCTTCCGTGAAGCCGCCCACGCGCCATCGCCCCTGCACACGCGGGACGAACCGAACCCGCTAGGCAGAAACTGCCGCCTGGATGGTAAATGCGGCGTTAAGAGGCGTTAAAGAATGGAAGGCGGAGCCGCTGGCGCAGGCCCAAGAATGATAAAGGGGCGCGGACTTATGGCCCGCACCCCTCAGGCGCCCCCCGGCGCCCGCCCGCCTCCCGAGAGAGGCAGGCTAGCTGGTCAAAGGTCGATCTGACCTTCAAACTTTAGATCTTTAGGGCCGCGGCCTTCTTGTCGGCGGCGGCCTTGATGCGGGCCTCGGCGATGGCGTCGGCGATCAGATGGGTCGGCTTGTTCTCGGCGACCGAACGCTCGAGGATTTCCTCGAAGGTCTCCATCAGGCGCGACAGCTTGCCTTCGACCCACGAGGCGTCATAGGCGCCGCCGGTCTGACGGGCGTTCATTTCCGAGGCGACGTTGATGATGCCGCCGCCGTTGATGACGTAGTCCGGCGCATACAGCACGCCGCGCTTGAACAGCTCGTCGCCGATGTCGGCGGTGGCCAGCTGGTTGTTGGCGGCGCCGCAGACGGCCTTGACCTTCAGGCGGTCCAGCGTCTGCGGGTTCAGGGTCGCGCCCAGGGCGCACGGGGCGTAGATGTCGGCGGCGACGTCATAGATGGCGTCCGGAGCGACGATCTCGGCGCCGGTCTTGGCGGCGACGGCTTCCAGGTTGGCCTGGTTGACGTCGGTGATGATCAGCTTGGCGCCGGCCTTGTGCAGCTTCTCGGCCAGATAGGCGCCGACGTGGCCCACGCCCTGGATGGCGACGGTCAGGCCGGTCATGTCGTTCTGGTTGAACAGGCGACGCGCGACGACCAGGTTCGAGCGGAACACGCCCTCGGCGGTGACGGGGCTGGGATCGCCCGAGGCTTCCGGACCGTCTTTCAGGCCCAGAACGAATTCGGTGACCTTGCGGGCTTCGGCGATGTCCTCGACCGAGGTGCCGACGTCTTCGGCGGCGTAGTAGTGACCGCCCAGACCGTTCAGATAGCGGCCGAAAGCATGGAACAGCTCCGGCGACTTCTGGGTGCGGCTGTCGCCGATGATGACCGACTTGCCGCCGCCCATCTCCAGATCCGCGACGGCGTTCTTGTAGCTCATGCCCTTGGACAGGCGCAGCACGTCTTCCAGCGCCTCGGCGGCGGTGGCGTAGTTCCACATGCGGGTGCCGCCGACGGCCGGACCGCGCGCGGTCGAGTGCACCGCAACAATCGCTTTCAGGCCGGTTTTCTCATCATAGAAGGCGTGGACGCCTTCATGGTTCGAGAAAGAAGGAGAATCAAACAGCGTCATGCCCATGACAGGCCTTTCCTGGGGTATTTTTTGTGCGGAAGGACATACGCGCAGCCTGACCAAACGGCAAGCATCACCATGCGGCCGCCCCAGGCTTCTAGGAAACATGCGGAAAACGCCTCCGCATTCCGCAAGTTCTGCGTTCAGCGCGCCTTGGGATCAGCCTGCAGGGCGGGCAGCACAGCCGGCGCGCCTGACGGCAGAGGGCGTGTCGGATCGCGCAGCCAGGATTCGACATCGGCGAACACGGTCTCGGCCTGAAGATCGCGATTCAGGATGTGCCAGCCGTCGGCGTAATAGCCCGTCGTCAGGTTCGCCCGTTCGCCCGCCTGTTCCAGGGCGCGGCGCATGGGGCGTTTGGTGATGATCTGATCGTGCGCGCCGTAAAGCAGGAGGGTCGGTTTCTCGACCTGTCCTAACCGCTGGGTCGCCGTCTCCATCAGATCGACCAGGCCGTACAGGGCATCGAACCGCGTCGACAGGATCGACAGGGGGTCGCGGCCGTTGCGGATCAGCTCCAGCGTATTGTCCGAGGCGCGGATGTCGCGCACGGCGAAGGACGGCGGCTCGACCCGCTTGGCGCCCATCATGCGCGCGGCGGTCCACAGGCCCGCGCTATTGAAGGCGCTCTGGCTGGACCAGCCCCAGACGCCGGGCGCCAGCAGCACCACCCGATCGGCGTCCGGCGGCGTCTCCGATCCGAAGGCGGCGATGGTCGAGGAGCCGCCCATGCTCTCGCCCGCCACCACGATCAGGGCGTTCGGGCGCTCGGCCCGAACCAGGGCGACGATGGTGCGCAGATCCTGACTGGTCAGGCTTTCGGCCGCGAACTGGCCCCGGTTCGGCGCCAGGCCGAAGCCGCGCTGATCATAGGCCCAGGTCTCGATGCCCCGCTGCGCCCACCACGGCCCGGCGAAGCGGAAGGAGGCGTAGTGGTCGTTGAAACCGTGCAGGGCGACGATGACGGCCCAAGGCGCCTGGCCTTCCGGACTCCAGCGCAGATAGGGCAGCCGCGCCCCGTCCTGCACCACAAAGGCGCCGCGTCCCAGGGTTCCCGTTTCGATGCGCGGCCCGTTGAACCCGTTGGGCGGCGTCAGCGGCGACTGGACGTGCGGCGTGGCGCAGGCGCTCAGGCCCAGGGAAAGAGCCATAAGGCCCGCCGCCAATCCGCCCCGCCAAATCTTCACGTCAGTATCTCCGCTGTCCGCTGACGAAGGTAGGGCAGAACCTCGGCCTCGAACCACGGGTTTTTCTTCAGCCAGGCCGTATTGCGCCACGATGGATGCGGCAGAGGCAGTATGGCGGGGGCGTAGTCGCGCCAGGCGTGGACCGTCTCGGTCATGTTGGCCTTGGCCGCCGCGCCCAGAGCCCAGGCCTGGGCGTAGCCGCCGACCAGCAGAGTCAGGTCGACCTTCGGCAGTTCGGCCAGCAGGCGCGGCCGCCACAGCTCGGCGCAGCGGCGCGGCGGCGGATAGTCGCCGCCCTTGGGATCGGTGCCAGGGAAGCAGAAGGCCTGCGCCGCCACGCCGAGACGCGGATCGCCGTAGAAGGTCGCTTCATCCACCCCCATCCAGTCGCGAAGGCGAACGCCGGACGGGTCGGTGAAGGGCAGGCCGCTTTCATGCACTCGCCGCCCGGGCGCCTGGCCGCAGATCAGCAGGCGCGTCTCAGGCGCGACCATGATCACCGGGCGCGGCGTGTGGGGCAGCTGGCCCAAGCACGCCCGGCAGGCGCGGATCTCGGCCAGGAGCGCGTCCAGGCCGTTGTCCGGTTCAGTCGAAGTCGTCATCCGAAGCTTCGACCGGCGGCAGGGCCGCCAGGGCTGCGGCCGTCTCGGCCTCAGTCGGCAGGCGCAGGCGGATCACGCCGCGGAAGTTGTTGGGATCGACCGCCTTGCCCTTCTTGGTGATGGTCAGCTTGCCCTGACGCATCAGGCCCAGAGCCGTCGCCTTCACCTTGGGCAACAGGCGTTGCCACTGCTCGGGCTGCAGCTCCTTGGCCACATCGGCCGGTTCAATGCTCTTGCCGCCGACGTTCTTGGGGTCGGCCTTGGCCAGTTTTTCGAAAATGGCCGCTTCGATTGGATCGCTCATAGGCGCTATATGCTGCACCGCGAGATCGGAAAGAAGGCAAAACCGACATGGCCGAGATAATCACCGTCACCGAGGGCGAGTTCGCCGGTTGGCAGACCTATGACCTGCGCGACACCTTCGACGTGGTGGTGGGGCCCTTCTACGGCAAGCCCGATCCCGACGGCCACATGCGCTGCGCCTTCCGCGCCGAGCAGAAGCACATGAACGCCGGCGGCCGGATGCACGGCGGCTGTCTGATGACCTTCGCCGACATCGCCATGTTCCAGATCGCCTATCAGGAGATGGAGGGCGCCTCGGGCGTGACGGTGCAACTCGACTCCACCTTCATCGACGGCGCCTATGTGGGCGAACTGATCGAGGCGACCGGCCAGGTGACCAAGGCAGGCAAGAGCCTGATCTTCGTGCGCGGCCAGATCACCACCGGCGAACGGCTGCTGATGACCTTCTCGGGCGTGATCCGAAAGTTCACGCCGCGCGGTTGAACCGTACGCCCAGCGCCAGGGCCATGGCGACGGCGGCCGCCGGCCACAGGGCGGTCAGCCCCAGACGGCCGTAGACGACCGCGCCCATCAGCGCGCCTCCGGCCAGCCCCGCCCACAACGCCATATAGGGCCGAAACGCCCAGGGGTCGCCGCCGCGCACGGCCGCGGCCAGGGCGTGGCCGGTCTTGATCAGGGTTCCGGTCATATAGGTCAGGCTGACCCCGACCTCGCCGTCGCGCAGGAAGACCGAGTTCTCCACCGCCATGGCCAGGACCATCAGGCCGATCGCCAGGGGCGCGATCCCCGCCCCCGCCGCCACGGCGGCCCCGGCCAGCAGCGCCGCCTCGACCGCCAGCACCCGGCTGCGCGAGCGCGCCCCCTCGCCGCCCGCGACCAAGGCCCCGAGCATGGCGCCCAGGATAAACAACAGCAGAACGCCCGCCACCGCGCCCGCCGCCAGCCACCGTCCCTCGGCCAGGTTGACGGCCAGGCGGGTGGTGTTGCCGCTCATGAAGGAGACGAACACCCCGCCCAGATGCAGAAAGCCCAGGCTGTCGACGTAGCCCGCCAGCCCCGCCAGCATCAGAGCCAGCCCGCGATCGGGCGCTGTCAGAGTCCGCAAGGCAGGCTCACATCCCGGCCGTCGCCGCCGGACGGGCGCGGCAAGTCTCCAGCCAGCGGGCCAGGTGGGTCAGCTCCTCGGGCGGGCGGTATTTGACCAGGCGAGCGAAATCCAGACCCACGGCCCCGACGATGTCGGCGATGGTGAAGCGGTCGGCGGCGATGAACTCATGCTCCGCCAGGTGGCGATCCAGCGTCTTCATGAAGCGTTCGGCGCCCAGGCGGTTGTATTCGGCGACCTGGGGCTGGGGCGCCTCCAGCGCGGCCAGGGCCGGGTGGGTGAAGCGCACGTTCAGCATCATCGGATTGGCCAGATACATCTCGCACCGGCGCATCCACATCTCGATGATCGCCTGCTCCTTGGGATTGCGGCCGAACAGGTTCGGCTCGGGGTGCAGGGCCTCCAGATAGCGGCAGATGGCGATGGATTCCGTCAGGCAGGTTCCGTCGTCCAGCTCCAGCGCAGGAACGTGCGGCACGCCGAACTTGGCGCGATAGGCCGGGGTGCGATGCTCGCCCGCCAGAAGCTCGATCTCGACCCGCTCGACGTCGGTCACGCCCTTTTCCGCCATGACCCAGCGGACGCGGCGCGGATTGGGCGCGCGGCGGCTTTCATAGAGCTTCATCAGAGGGTTCCCCTTCGGCTGCCCTCGGAACGCTACTAGGCGAAGACGGCGGCGGGCAAGGCCCCGACGATGCAGGCCGTCATCAGCGTGGCCAGGAAGCCCGCCAGCAGCGCCTTCCACACCATGCCCAGCACCTCCTCGCGGCGTTCGGGCATCAGCACCGACAGGCCGGTGACGGTGATGCCGACCGAGCCGATGTTGGCGAAGCCGCACAGGGCGTAGGTCATCAGCATCCGCGTGCGCTCGCTCATCTCGGCGACGGGCACCTTGCCCAGCTCGATGAAGGCGACGAACTCGGTCAGGGTCAGCTTGACCCCCAGCAGCCAGCCCGCCTTCTGGGCGTCGGCCCATTCCACGCCGGTCAGCCAGGCCACCGGGGCGAAGAGCACGCCCAGGATGCGCTCGATCGTCAGCGGCTCTCCGGCGATGACGAAGCCGCCCAGGATGACGTTGGCCAGCGCCACCAGGGCCACGAAGACGATCAGCACGGCCGAAATGTTCAGCACCACCATCAGGCCGTCGGACGTGCCCTTGACGATGGCGTCGACGGCGCTGTCGTACTTCAGCGCCGAGTTGTAGTCGGCGACCGCCCCGCCCTCGCCCGGCTTTTCCGGAATGATGACGCGGGCCAGCAGGATGCCGGCGGGCGCCGAGACGATGGAGGCCACCAGGACGTGGCCCGCCGCATTGGTCAGCACCGGCGACAGAATGGTCGCATAGGCCACCATGGTCGAACCGGCGACCGTGGCCAGACCGACCACCATCATCAGGAAGACCTCGGACCGGCTCAGCTTGTCCAGATAAGCGCGGATGACGATCGGGCTTTCGATCATGCCCAGGAAGACGTTGGCCGCGACCGCCAGGGCCGAGGCGCCGCCCAGCCCCATCGTCCGCTGGAACAGGAAGCCGAAGCCGAGCGTGATCCACTTCAGGATCTTCCAGTGCCACAGCAGGGCCGACAGGGCGGAGATCACCAGGATCAGCGGCAGCACATTGAAGGCGAAGGTGAACAGGGCGCCCTCATTGGCCACGGCGTAGGGCTGATCCCCGCCCGCCAGATAGCCGAAGACGAAGCGCGTCCCCTCTGCGGTCGCCAGCTCCAGCCCCTTCACCGCATTGTTGATGCCGTCCAGCACCACCTGCGAGCCGGGAATGGCGAAGGTCGCCAGCACCAGCGCCGCCTGCACCAGCACCGCCCCGATCGCCAGCCGCCACGGAAAGGCGCGGCGGTTCTCGGAAATCGCCCAGCAGACGGCGACGATGACGACCAGGCCGAACAGGCTCTGGAGGTTCAGGAGGCTGAACATGGAAAGGCGGCTCCGCGACCGGCGCTATGGGAGCCGGCTTCTTCAGTGCGCATCAACGACAGCAGAACGCCGCTGGCAAGGGGGACGACGAAACTCGTCGATGGAAGCGCCTAGAGTTGGCCGCGCACCAGCTTGCCGTAGTCGTCCATCAGGCTGAGCGACAGCGCGCCCGGCGTGAAGCGATAGTCGCCGACCTGGCCCACCGGCGTCACCTCGGCGGCCGAGCCGGTGAGGAAGCATTCGGAGAAATCGCCCAGCTCTTCCGGCAGGATGTCGCGGACAATGACCTCGATCCCGCGCGCCTGCGCCATTTCGATGACGGTCTGGCGGGTGATGCCGTTCAGGATGTGATCGACGCGCGGCGTGTGCAGGGCGCCGTTCCGGACGAAGAAGACGTTGGCGCCGGTCGCCTCGGCCACATAGCCGCGCCAGTCCAGCATCAGGGCGTCGGCGAAGCCGCGCTTCTCAGCCGCCGTCTTGGACATGGTGCAGATCATGTAGAGGCCGGCCGCCTTGGCCGTCGACGGCGCCGTGGCCGGGTCGGGACGGCGCCACTTGGCCCACTCCAGGGCGATGCCCTTCTTCTTGACCTCGGGGTCGAAATAGCTGGGCCACTCCCAGGCGGCGACGGCCAGATGGACCTTGCTGTTCTTGGCGGTGACGCTGAGCTGTTCCGGTCCCAGATAGGCGACGGGGCGGATATAGCAGTCGATCAGACCGTTGCGCGCGCAGGTTTCCTTGCAGGCGGCGTCGATCTCGGCCACGCTATAGGGAATCTCGAAGTCGAGCAGCTCGGCGGAGCGCTTCAGGCGTTCGCTGTGCGCGGTCAGCTTGAAGATTTCACCGCCATACATACGCTCACCCTCGAACACCGACGAGCCGTAGTGAAGGCCATGGGTCAGAACGTGCGTTTTCGCCTCCCGCCAGGGAACGAATTCTCCGTCAAACCAGATCCATCCGTCACGATCGTCGAAAGGAACGAAGGCCATTGAAGAACATCTCCCGCGCAAGATATTTATTTAGACGCCCGTCGCACGCCCGCGTCAACGGCGCCTCGCGAGGAGATTCGCAGTGAGCATGATCGAGCCTCGCGCCAACGGCCGGTCCGGCCCCATCGCGCCCGCCGGCAGCGGACGGCACATCCTGGTCGTCGACGACGACGACCGCATCCGCGAACTGCTCAAGGAGTTCCTGAGCCGCGAGGGTTATCGCGTCACCGGCGCCGCCCATGCGGGCGCGGCGCGGCGCATGGTCGAACTGATCGAGTTCGACCTGATCGTGCTGGACGTGATGATGCCGGGCGAAAGCGGCTTCGACCTGACCACCTGGATTCGCAGCCAGGCGGCCCTGTCCAAGACGCCCGTGCTGCTGCTGACGGCCAAAGGCGACCCCGACGACCGGATCGAAGGCCTGTCGCGCGGCGCCGACGACTATATGTCCAAGCCCTTCGACCCGCGCGAGCTGTCGCTGCGGATCGAGGCCATCCTGCGCCGCACCGGCGGCAAGCTGATGACGCCCAAGGAGATCCGCATGGGGCCCGCCGTCTTCGACATGGAGCGGCTGGAGCTGACGCGCGACGGCGAACTGCAACGCCTGACCGAGGCCGAGGCGCAACTGCTCAAGACCCTGGCCATTCACGCCCACTCGCCGGTCGAGCGCATGACCCTGTCGCCCGACACGGCCGACGTGACCGGCCGCGCCGTGGACGTCCAGGTGACGCGCCTGCGCCGCAAGCTGGAGGCGGACCCCAAGAATCCGCGCTACCTCCAGACGGTGCGCGGCGTCGGCTATATGCTGGCGCCGGACTGACGACAGGACCGGAACGCTCCTCATGCGGCTGATGCCGTTCAACGTCTGGACGCGGTGGATCAAGCGTCGGCTGCCGACCTCCCTGTGGGGACGGTCGCTGCTGATCATCGTCCTGCCGGTGCTGATCATGCAGGCGGCGGTGACATGGGCCTTCTTCGACGCCCACTGGCAGGCGGTGACGGCGCGCCTGTCCGAGGGTCTGGCCGGCGACGTGGCCTGGGCGGCCGAAAGCTATCGCGACGATCCCTCGCCCCAGAACCTGGCCCTGATCTCCGAGCGCGCCGAACGGTCGATGCAGCTGTCCATCGCCTTCCAGCCCTCCGCCTCCCTGCCCGACGAAGAACGGCGCGGCGCCCTGGGCCTGGTCGACCGGACGCTGGAGAAGGCCCTGGCCTCGCGGCTGGACCAGCCCTTCTGGTTCGACACCACCCGCTACCCCGCCTATGTCGACATCCGGGTGCAGGAGTCCGACGGCGTGCTGCGCGTCATCGCCCCGCGTGAACGGGCCGTGGCGACCCAGGCCCACATCTTCGTCCTGTGGCTGATGATCGCCACCATCCTTTTGCTGGGCGTGGCGGTGCTGTTCATTCGCAACCAGGTGCGCGCCATCGAGCGCCTGGCCTCCGCCGCCGAGGCTTTCGGCCGGGGCGAGAGCGTGCCGCGCTTCAAACCGCACGGCGCGCGCGAGGTGCGGGCCGCCGCCACAGCCTTCCTGGACATGCGTTCGCGCATCCAGCGCCACATCGACCAGCGCACGGCCCTGCTGGCCTCGGTCAGCCATGACCTGCGCACGCCCCTGACCCGCCTGCGTCTCGAACTGGCCCTGGCCCCGCCGTTCAAGCGCGCCGAGGCGATGAAGGGCGACCTGGACGAGATGGAGCACATGATCGACGAGTACCTCGCCTTCGCGCGCGGCGAGGCGGGCGAGGCGATGCAGACGATCTCCGTACCCGAAATGCTGCGTCGCGCCGCCGAGGACGCCCGCCGCTCGGGCGCCGTGGCCGAAGTCGAGGCTCCCGACGATCTCAATATGCTGGCCCGCCCCCTGGCCTTCCGTCGGGCGATCAACAACCTGGTCGGCAACGCCGCCTCGCACGGCGAACGGGTGCGGCTGTCGGCCCGCCCCTTGCCCTCCGGCGGGCTGGAGATCGTGGTCGAGGACGACGGCCCCGGCATTCCCGACGACATGCACGAAGAAGCCTTCCGCCCCTTCTCGCGGCTGGACGCCTCGCGCAATCAGAACCGCAAGGGGGTGGGCTTGGGCCTGGCCGTGGCGCGGGACGTGGCGCGCGGCCACGGCGGCGACATCATCCTGGGCCGCAGCGACCTGGGCGGGCTGAAGGCGTCCATCCGACTGCCGGCGGATCGTCGCGCCGCCTAGATCTTTGCTTCGCGCCCCTAGCGGAACCGTAAAATCGTCGCCATCTTGTCCTGTGTTCCAGGGGGGCCTGGAATCAGGAGCCCGTACTATGCGTCGTATTGCTTTTCTTGCGCCGCTCGCCGCCGCCCTCGCCGTTTCCGGCGCCGCTGCGGCCCAACCCTCGGCCGTCGTCGTGACGGTCAGCCCCGACTTCGCCCAAACCGCCCGAGAATTGGGCGAACGCGACGTCCAGCAACAGGTAAGCGACCTGACCCGCACCGTCGAGCGCGTGCTGACGGATCGTCACGCCTTGGACGGCGCTCGCGTCGAGCTGGTCATCACCGACCTGAAGCCCAACCGCCCGACGATGCAGCAACTGTCAGACAAGCCGGGTCTGGATTCCATGCGCAGCCTGTCGATCGGCGGTGCGGCGGTGGAAGGGTCCGTGACCATGGCCTCGGGCGAGGTCCAGCCGGTCAAGTTCGACTACTACACCCCGACCCTGGCCGATGCGCGCGGTTCGACCACCTGGACCGACGCCCAGCGCGCCTATGACCGCCTGGCCCGCAACCTGGCCGAGGGTCGTTTCGTCCGACGCTGAAGCGCCTGACGATCAGCCGCTGAGTTCAGTGGACTTGGCGACCGCCGCCTTCACGGCGCTTTCGACAGAACGGTCGAGGGCGCCGTTTTCATTGAGGGCGATCAGACCGGCCTGGGTCACCCCGCCGGGCGAGGCCACGCGGTCGATCAGAGCGTTCAGAGCCTCGTCGCCCTCCACGCCCGCCGCAGCCGAACGCAGGGTGGCGCGCGCCAGTCGCGCGGCCGCCTCGGGCGACAGACCTTCGGCCTCCCCGGCCTCGGCCAGGGCGCGGGTGAAGGCGAAGAAATAGGCCGGTCCGCAGCCGGACACCGCCGTCGCCGCGTGCATCAGGGCCTCGTCGTCCAGCAGAACCGTCTCGGCGATCGGCTCGAACAGTTCGCGCCCAACCGCCAGGGCCTCAGCCTCCGCCGCCCACAACGTCGCCACCCCGCGCGCCTGGGCCACGCCGGTCGTCGGCATGACGCGCACGACCGGGCGGCCGTCATAGCCGTCAGAGATCGTCTCGCCGCGCACCCCGGCCATGACCGAGACGATCACGGCGTCCGCCGCCAGATGCGGCAGGACGGCCTGCGCGGCCTCCAGCCATTTGGCGGGCTTCACGCCGATGACGAAGGCGCGGGCGTTCGCCAGTTCCTCCAGCGGCGGATTGATCCGCGCGCCCCTGGCCCGCGCCGCCTCGGCGACCGGCTTTTCAGACGGCGTCAGGATGATCAGATCGGCCGGGTCGACGGCGCCCGTCGCCAGCCAGCCTTCCAGAATGGCCGAGCCCAGGCGTCCGACGCCCTGGAGCACGACCGGACGTCCAGAACCGCTCATCAGGCGTTGCCCACGGTCTCGAACAGACAGGCGTCGATCGCCTCCTTCGGCTTCTTGGAGCCGCGCACCATGAAGTCGAAAGCGGGATAGTAACGGTCCGCCGCCTCGACCGCCGCGTCGATCATGGACGCGGCCTGGGCCAGGGTCGGCCGTTCGGTGTGCGGCAGGGCCAGGGCGTGGCGGAAGACGATCTCGCCCTCGTCCGGCCAGATCTCGAAATGGCCCAGCCAGGTGCGCTGGTTGATCATGGAGACCAGTTCATAGGCCGCCGCGCGCCGCGTCTTGGCCACCCGCAGGTCCAGCGCCAGGCACAGCTGAAGGCAGTCGCCCTCGGGCCGCCAGGCGAACCACAGCTCATAGTCCTTCCAGTCGCCGGCCAGGGCGAAGGCCAGATCGCCCTCGTCCGTGCGGTCGAACGGCAGGTTCTCCGCCGTCAGGACGTGTTCGACCACATCCAGCGGATCAAAGGGCAGGTCGACCTCTTCGGGTCTCACAGCATCCATCAGGCGTTCAACTTCTTCAGCAGCGACAGCGACTCAAGTGAGCGCTTTCGAGGACGGTAGGCGTGTTCGCAGATTCGGCTCAACCGGCTGAATCCGGGGTCGAAGCCGCGTCTGTGGACGATCCCTTGGCGGCCTTCTTCGGGGCGGGGGCCGCAGCCTTCAGCGCCGCGATCTCGGCGCGCAGGGCGGCGATCTCGTCCTTCAGCACATCGAACTCGTCGCGACGGACCAGATCCATTTCAGCGACGAAGCGGTCGGCCTGGGCGCGCCAGGCGGCCTTGGCCTCTTCACCCGCGGCCTGGGCCAGGCCCATGGCGCCGGTGGTCAGCTTGGCGAACTCATCAAGGAGGGGATTGCGCGTCTGCATGGCGGCCTCTTGAGAACTCTCGGGCCATCGGCCCGAACGTGGTTAACGGTGCATTGATTTGGGTAAACCAAATCTTACCTGCCTGCGGCCTATAGACTGCTTCGCGGGAAAAGCGCGCGACGAATGCAGTCCCGCTTGCTAGACGATGGACAACTTCTGAAGGCGCAGACGGAGGCCCCGTGCCCTTTCCCGAATTCGACCCTGTCCTGATCCACCTCGGCCCCCTGCCCATCCGCTGGTACGCCCTGGCCTATGTCGCCGGCATCGTCCTGGGCTGGTGGTACGCCTCGCGTCTGGCCAAGACCGAGCGGCTGTGGGCGCCGGGCAAGTCGCCGGTGAATGGCCAGCAGTTGGACGACCTGGTGCTGTGGATCACGCTGGGCGTCATCCTGGGCGGTCGTTTCGGCTACGCCCTCTTCTACAAGCCGGAGATGTTCGCTCAGTTGTTCACCGGCGACAGCTGGGGCGAGCGGCTGGAGCTGCTGCAGCTGTGGACCGGCGGGATGAGCTTCCACGGCGGCTTCCTGGGCGTCGTCATCGCCATCACCCTCTACGCCAATCGCCAGAAGGTGAACCCGCTCAGCCTGGGCGACCTCATCGCCCCGGTCGCGCCGCTGGGCCTGTTCTTCGGCCGCATCGCCAACTTCATCAACGGCGAGCTGTGGGGGCGCGAAACGACGGTTCCCTGGGCCATCCGCTTCTGCAACGAACGCATCCAGCAGATGTACGGCTTCTGCCCCGCCGGCAACGAACCGCGCCACCCCAGCCAGTTGTATGAGGCGGGTCTCGAGGGCCTGTTGCTGTTCGTCATCCTGTCGCTGGCGATCTGGAAGTGGCGGATGTTCAAGCGTCCCGGCTTCGTCACCGGCCTGTTCCTGCTGGGCTACGGCGTCTGCCGCGCCGCGCTGGAGAACGTGCGTCAGCCCGACGCCGGGCTGGAGAACCTGCCGCTGGGCCTGACCATGGGCATGATCCTGTCGATCCCGATGATGCTGGTCGGCGCCTGGCTGATCTGGCGGGCGCTGAAGAAGCCGGCCGTCACGGAGGCGTAAGACCATCATGGCGGAGACGCTCAAGGACCGCCTGGTCCGCGAGATCGTGCTGACCGGGCCGATGACGGTGGCGGACTACGTCACCCGATGCCTGCACGACCCCAAGGGCGGCTATTACGCCACTCGCCCCGCGCTGGGCGAGCGGGGCGACTTCATCACCGCCCCCATGGTCAGCCAGATGTTCGGCGAACTGATCGGCCTGTGGGCGGTCGAGACCTGGACCCGTCTAGGCGCGCCCGAGCGGGTGCGGCTGGTCGAGGTCGGCCCCGGCGACGGCACGCTGATGTCCGACGTGCTGCGCGCGGCGCGGCTGGTCCCCGGCTTCCTGCAGGCGGTCGACCTGATCCTGATCGAGCCGAGCGGCCCTTTACGCGCCGAACAGGCGCGGCGGCTGGCCGACGCCGACCTGCATCCGCGCTGGCTCAGCGCCCTGCACAAGATCGAGACGGACGCCCCGGTCATCCTGATCGCCAATGAGGTGCTGGACTGCCTGCCCGCGCGCCAGTTCATCAAGACCGAAGGCGGCTGGGCCGAGCGCCGCATCGGCGTCACCGACGCTGATGAACTGACCTTCGGCCTGACCGCCATCGCCGACGGCTTCGAGGCGCCGGGCTTTGACGTCGAGCCGGGACAGATCATCGAGATTTCGGAACAGCAGGCCGCTTTCGGCCGCGATCTGGCCAGCCTGATCCGCGCCGCATCCGGCGCCGCCCTGCTGATCGACTACGGCCGCAGCAAGCCCGAGGCGGGCGACACCCTGCAAGCCTTGCGGCGGCATCAGAAGGTCGATCCCCTGTCGACGCCGGGCGAGGCCGACCTGACGCAGTGGGCCGACTTCCCCCTGGTGCTGGAGGCCGCCGTGCGCGGCGGCGCCGACGTCACCGGCTGCGTCGGCCAGGGCGCCTTCCTGAAGGCGCTGGGGATCGAAGCCCGCGCCCAGCGGTTGATGCAGGGACGCCCCGAAGCCGCGCCGATCATCCAGCGCCAACTGGATCGCCTGACCGCGCCGGACCAGATGGGCGAACTGTTCAAGGCGGCGGCGATCTTTTCGCCCCGTTCACTGGCCCTGCCGGGCTTCTGACGCGGCCCGCCCGATGATGGAGGCTGATGCGCCCATGACCTTCACCGACCACGAACGCCATATCCTGCTGGCGACAAGAGGCGTCGGCCCCAAGGTGATCGAACGGCTGGAGGAACTGGGCGTCGGCGGCTTCGCCCGTCTGGCCCAGGCGGATGCGGCCGTCGTCTGCGCCGGAGCCGCCGCCAGCGTCGGCTCGACCTGCTGGAAGAACAGCCCCCAGGCCCGCAAGGCCGTTCAGGCCGCCATCGACGCCGCCCGTTTCGAACTGGAGGGCGCCGCATGAGCCTGAACCCCATCACTCATCCGCTGCTGACCAAGACCGGGGTTCGCCACGGCTTCTTCACCCGCGCGGGCGGGGTATCGGACGGCCTCTACGCCGGACTGAACGCAGGCGTCGGCTCCAAGGACGACCCGGCCCACGTCGCCGAGAACCGCCGCCGCGTCGCCGAATGGATGGGCGGCGCCGCCGACGACCTGTGCGGCTGCTATCAGGTCCACTCCGCCGTCGCCCGCGTGGCCGAAAGCGGCTGGGCCGGCGAACGCCCCGAAGGCGACGCCGTGGTCGCGGGCGTGAAGGGGCCGGTGCTGACCGTCCTGACCGCCGACTGCGCCCCCGTGCTGTTCGCCGACGCCGAGGCGGGCGTCATCGGCGCCGCCCACGCAGGCTGGAAGGGCGCTCTTGGCGGCGTCATCCACTCGACGGTCGCGGCCATGCAGGCGCTGGGCGCCGAGCCGTCGCGCATCGTCGCCGTCGTCGGCCCCTGCATCGCCCAGGCCTCCTACGAAGTCGGCGCCGACTATCAGGACCGCTTCGCCCACCACGACCCCGGCAGCGAACGCTTCTTCGCCCCCGGCGCGACGGACGACAAGCGCCAGTTCGACCTGCCCGGCTTCGTCCTGTGGCGGCTGGAGCAGGCGGGCGTCGGCGAGGCGGCCTGGACCGGCGACGACACGCGCGCGGATGAAGGACGTTTCTACTCCAACCGCCGCGCCTATCTGGCGGGCGAACCGGATTTCGGCCGGTTGATCTCAGCAATCACGCTCACCTGACCCTTCTCCCCTTGTGGGAGAAGGAAGCAGTCAACCCGCCATCGCCATGTCCGGCACGCGCACCGTTTCGCGCCACGCATCCGGCTGAACCAGCAGGGCGCGGACCAGCTTGTTGTTCAGGGCGTGGCCCGCCTTGACGCCTTCATAGCGACCCAGCAGCGGCGCGCCGAGCACATACAGGTCGCCGATGGCGTCCAGCGCCTTGTGGCGCACGAACTCGCGCTCCATGCGCAGGCCGCCGGGGTTCAGGATCTGACCGCCGTCGATGACCACGGCGTTCTCCAGCGAGCCGCCGCGGGCCAGACCGGCCTGACGCAGGGCCTCGACCTCATGGGCGAAGCCAAAGGTGCGGGCCGCCATGATGTCCGAACGGAAGGTCGCCTCATCCACCACGAAATCCACCACCTGATGGCCGATGACCGGCGTCGGGAAGTCGATCTCGAAGCGCATCTCATAGCGGTCGCAGGGCTTAAGAACGGCGGACTTGTCGCCCTCCTCCACCCGGATGGGCTTCAGGATCTCGATATAGGTCTGGGGCGCTTCCTGACGGCGGAAGCCCGCGCGGTCCAGCAGTTGCACGAACTGCAGCGCCGAGCCGTCCAGGATCGGCAGTTCCGGCCCGTCCACCTCGATCACGGCGTTGGAGACGCCCAGGGCGGCCAGGGCGGCCATCAGGTGTTCGATCGTCGACAGGCGCACGCCCGCCGCGTTCTCGATCATGGTGTTCAGGCGCGCGTCCACGACCGCCTCGCCCGAGACGGGGATGCGGTTGTCGCGGTCGGTGACGTCCGTGCGCACGAAGACGATGCCGTGGCCGGGCGCAGCCGGGCGCACGACCAGACGCACGCGGCGGCCGGTGTGCACGCCGACGCCGGCGCAGATGGCCGGGGCGACGATGGTCTGTTCGTACTGGTCGTTGCGGACCGTCACTCGGAAACTCTCTGTTGCGCGACCCGCCCCAAACGGGACGGTCTTCGCCTCACCTGTCGTTTACGCCTCGGGGCTCAAGCCCGAAATGAAAGTCGGGTTTCGGATTGTTTCGGTTCGGCGACACGTCCCAGCCCCCGTCCCCACACGCAAAAACGCCCCGGAGGTCGACTCCGGGGCGTTTCTGTTTCAGGGCTTCTTAGGCCGATCAGTTCGCGAGGCGGCGGAGAAAGGAAGGGATCTCCAGGTCGTCATCCTCGGACTGGCCCACCTGCGGATCTTGCTGCTGGGGCTGCATCGCCTGGGTCTGGCGCAGTTGCTGGGTCGTGCGGTTCGACGACGGCGGCGGCGCATAGGACTGTTGCTGCTGCGGCTGCTGACGCTTGCGGCCGAACAGGCTCCAACCGCTGCGGCGATGGTCGCGCTCGTCGTAGAAGGGCTCCTCGGCGGGCTGTTCATGACGGGCGGCCGGACGCTGGGCCGGTTGCTGCGGCGCCGGCTGTTGACGCTGCGGCGCGCGATCGAAATAGAGGTCGCCCTGCTCGGAAGAGGCGGCGGGTTGGGCCCGACCGGCGCTCTGCTCATATTCCTCGACCCACGGATCGACGATCGGCTCCAGATTGCGCGGCGCGTCACGGATGACCGGCTCGGGCTTGGCTTCGATCTTCGGCTCAGGCGCGCGCGCGGCCGGAGCTTCATAGACCGGAGCGGGCGCCGGCTGCGGCGCGGCTTCGCGCACCGGATCGATGCGGACTTCCGGCTGACGCGGCGCCGCGTTCGGCAGGCCGCCGGTGCGGCCGAAGCTCCGGCCCTGCGGCTCGATCTGCTGGATGACGGCTTCATCCATGCCGGTCGCGACGACCGAGACGCGGATCTTGCCGTCCAGGGCCGGGTCGAAGGCGGCGCCGAAGATGATGTTGGCGTCGCCGTCCACTTCGCCGGCGATGGCGTTGGCGGCCTCGTCGACTTCCAGCAGGGTCATGTCCATGCCGCCGGTGATGTTCACCAGCACGGCCTTGGCGCCCTTCAGGCTGGTCTCGTCCAGCAGCGGGTTGGCGATGGCGTTCTGCGCCGCCAGCAGGGCGCGGTCGTCGCCCGTGGCCTCGCCCGTGCCCATCATGGCCTTGCCCATCTCGCTCATCACGGCGCGGACGTCGGCGAAGTCGAGGTTGATCAGACCCGGCAGGATCATCAGGTCGGTGATCGAGCGGACGCCCGAGTGCAGCACCTGGTCCGCCATGCCGAAGGCGTCGGAGAAGGTGGTGCGTTCGTTGGCAACGCGGAACAGGTTCTGGTTCGGGATGACGATCAGGGTGTCGACGTAACGCTGCAGCTCGGCCACGCCCGCGTCGGCCAGGCGCATCCGGTGGCGGCCTTCAAAGGTGAAGGGCTTGGTCACCACGCCGACGGTCAGGATGCCGCGATCACGCGCGCATTTGGCGATGACCGGCGCCGCGCCGGTGCCGGTGCCGCCGCCCATGCCGCAGGTGATGAAGACCATGTGCGCGCCTTCCAGGTGCGCATGGATCTCGTCCGCGCTCTCTTCGGCGGCGTTCATGCCGACTTCGGGGTGGGCGCCCGCGCCCAAGCCCTGCGTGATCGTCTCGCCCAGTTGGATGCGGCGGTCGGTCTTGGCGAAGCTCAGATGCTGGGCGTCGGTGTTGGCGACGACGAACTCCACGCCCTCAAGGCCGGAGTCGATCATGTTGTTGACCGCGTTTCCGCCCGCTCCGCCTACGCCGAAGACGACGATGCGGGGCTTCAATTCCGTAGCTTCCGGCCTGACCAGCGAGAGAGACATTGTATTATTCCGACCTAAGGACCCTGCCCTTCGTCCCCGATGCGAACTCCCCGCCGAATCGCATTGGTTATGAGCGCGTTAAGGAAAACCCTGACTGCGTTAACGAAGGGTTACCTCGATAGCGTGAGTCGGACGGAATGATAGTCGCTGCGAACAGCTTGACCGCAGATTTCGTGAACTTTCTTCGGTCTTGGTTCGCCGCGAATGTGAAAAGGGCGGCTCTCTCGAGCCGCCCTCTCCGTTTCGAAAGAGTTGTTCGACTTAGAACAGCTTGTAGTTCAGGCCAACGAAGAAGCGACGCCCATATGGGTCGAAGGTCGATGCGAAGCCCAGGTAGAGCGGCGGTTCGACATCCGTCAGGTTGGTCACGCCAGCGCGCACGGTGACATCATCTGTGACCTTATAGTTGAAGCTTACGTCGTGGCGGACGAAGTTGCCCGTAGTCCACCAGTCGGTCGGGGACTGATCGACGTTGCCCGACGCGATGGCGTCGCGCTTCTTGACCAAGTCCTGCGAAGCCATCCAGTCGGCCAGCCAGCTCACGCTCAGTTTATTGTTGGGCGAAGTCCAGCTCAGGCGCGAGGTGCCCTCTAGCCTCGGGTAGAAGACGTTGGTGGTTAGATCATCGAAGAAGTCACGATTCGTAAGGCTGGTGTACTGCTTCTGCTCGATCAACCACAGTGCGCCAAAGGAGTAATTAAAGCGGCCGAAGTTCTTACCAAAGATTTCTTCGGTATCGAGGCTGTAGGTGGCCGTAATGTCCAGACCGCGAGTTTCCAGCTTAGCAAAGTTCAGCGTCTGCAGGATGAAGCCGCCGATCGGATCGCCAACGGGAGCGCCAACCTTGAAGACGTTGAACGGATCAGCGTCGTTGTTCGGGTTCTCGCGGCGGATCAGGGCGCAGGCCACAGCGTCCAGTTGAGCGCCGTTGACGCACTGGTTAGCGATCTGCTGGCCCGACGGCGTGACGATCACATCGTCGATCGTGATCTCATAATAATCCAGCACCAAGCTGAAGTTCGGGATGAACCGCGGGCGCAGGATCGTCGAGAAGGTGAAGGATTCCGACGTCTCAGGACGCAGATCCGGGTTGCCAGCCAGAACACTGGCGACACCGGCCGAATAGGCGGGACGATAGTCGTCTCCGATACCGACCGTCGCCTGACCGAAGTCATATGCCAGACCCTTCTGGGCAGCCAGAGCCGTACAGTTGGCGATACGATTTGTGCGGATTTCCGCCGCATTATTGCCGCTCAAGGAAGCAATGACACGCGTGTCGCATGGATCGGAGAAGCTGTTCACGAACGTCTGGCCGTAAGGACGGTAGTTTTCGGACAGGTTCGGAGCCCGGAAAGACGTATTGAAGCTGGTCTTGAACATGATGTCCTGGATCGGACGATAGACCAGGCTAAGGCCATAGACGTCGCCCGTGCCCGCAGTCGTATAATCAAACGTGCGGTACGAGCCGTTGAACTCAGCATACTCGCCCAACCAGCTGTCACGGAACAGCGGAATAGCCAATTCTGCGAAGAATTCCGTGGTCTCGTATTCGACACCCAGGAAATCAGCGCCTGTGTTCAACTGCAGCAGGCGGTTGTTCGTGTCGCGGCTACGGCCGACGCCCTCGGTATACTCCCGGCGGTATTCGGCGCCCACCGAGAAGCCGATCTGACCAGCGCCCCAGAAGTCGCCAACCTGACCACCGAAGGTCGCGACCGCGCTTTCCTGCACGTTCTTCTCATGAACCGTTACGCTGGCCGAAATGTATTCGAGAGCTTCAGCCGATTGGTTCCCCATGCCGAAGACGTTCAGCGGCTTACAACCCGCGATTTCCGGGTTGGTGGCGGCATCGATGTAGCTCGTCGTCGTCGTGTTGGGGTTCTGCTCCTGAACCGCAATGCCGCGCGCCGCCAGGTGCTGGACCCGACAGACGATCTCGCCTGGCTTGCCGTTCACAATGCCGGCCGTATCGACGATGGAGTCCATGGCGTGGCCGAAGCGGATCGCATCCGGTCCCGTCTCACGGTTCTTATTGTTCATTTCGCCGTAGGTGTACGACAGACTCCAGTTGGCGTTGTTGATGAAGCCGATACGATCGTAATCGCCTTCGAACGCCGCGACGTAACGCTGGACCTCACGATTGTTGGTCTGATCACGCGGAATGCCGAAGCCGCGGTGCAAGGCGATCGGAGCGGTCACGGCCGTACCCGGCGCGCCCGGCGTCGTGTTCGTCGGATCAGAATAGGGAATGAAGGTGTTGTTGCGGATTGCCGTAGCGAGATTGGCCGGCAGGAAGGCGTTGTCCGTCCGCGTGGCGAACGAACTGGTACCGCCGATCAAGCCCGGAGTATTCCCGTTGTTGCAACTGCGAGCCGCGCCGCCAAACGGCGTGCCGCCGCACGCCAGAGCTGAATCGACAATGAAGATATCCCAGAAAGAGAACTGGCCCTGATCGAAGGCGTCCTCGGTCGTGTATTTCGCTTCAAACGTCGCGCGAATGTTGTCGCTCACCTGCAGGTTGGCGCCGACCTGGTAACGTTGCGCTTCTTGTTCAGGGAAACGGGTCCAGGCGTCAAAAGCCGTCATGTTAGCCAGTTCGCCGTCACCGCCGATATTCCACGGACGGTTGGCGCCGGTGTTGCCGATACGCTGGCCGAAGTCAGCCAGACGCGCCGTGGCGCCGTCAAACCAGTAGGTGTAAGCTGGGTCCACGCTGAAGCAGTTGGACGAGGTCGAGAAGCTGCGGCACGCCGCCACCGGAACGTCCGGATCACCGAACGGGCTGGGGCGTTGCATGTTGGCCAGGGTCGTCGTACCCCAGAGCGGACGATCAAGGCGGCGAGCGTTGAAGAACTCTCCGGTATCTATAAAGCCATCAGCCGCCGGGCCGATGGCCAGGTTGGTCGGGTCGGCGTCAATGCCCAGCCCGACACGACCCCGACGCATCCAACCGATCTGGTTCGAACGAAGCTCATCGGCCTTTTCCCATTCAGCATGGGCATAGACGTTCAGACGATCGTCAAACAGGTTGATGCCGCCCAGGGCCGACACGCGGCGGGTAACGGCGTCGCCGCCCTTGACCAGCTGACCATAGTTGGCGTCGATCTCGAGGCCTTCGTAGTCTTTGCGCAGCGTGTAGTTGACGACGCCCGACACGGCGTCGGCGCCGTAAACCGACGAAGCGCCGCCGGTGATGATCTCGATGTTCTGAATCAGCAGGCGCGGAATCGTCGACACATCGACCGACAACGTGCCGGCCGAGGAGCCGACATGGCGGCGGCCATCAATCAGCGTCAGCGTACGGCCCGACCCGAGGGAGCGCAGGTTGGCGAATTCCAGACCGCCGTCATTCAGGCCCGAGCCCGTCGTATCCGACGGAACCAGCGAGTTGGACAGCGCCGGAATGGTCGCAAGGTAGTCGATAACCGTGGGCATGCCCGTCTCGAGCAGCGCCGCACCGTCGATCTGAATGATCGGAGCGGCCACAGTCGTCGGATCACGACGAATACGTGAACCGGTGACGACGATTTCTTCGACCTGCGTCGATTCTTCCGACACTGGCGGCGTCTGGGTCTGCGCCATGGCAGGCGCAGCGACCGCAACCACACCCGCCAAGACAGTCGTCCCAAACAGGTATTTGCGCTTCAAACTCATAATAGTTGCCCCCAAAAAGCTATGATCAGCGAACGCACGCGTCCGAAACGACGCGCATGCCTAATGACCACATCTAACGGAAAATGGCGGAAGGACAACCATTGTGACCTAAATCAGGCCATTGAGCGTCGGTAATGTAACAATCCCGCCACAGCAAAGACACATACCTAACAACGTTGCTGCTCTTGGAAAGAATTTTTTGAAATTGTTCGAAATCAGAAAAATTCTTTCAGGTATACGCGCGCATCAGCATTCTCTCTAATCGCAGTCAGAGAGAAATAGGGCCGCAAAGCGACGTTATTTAGAATGCAAACCGCGCAGACAGCTACAGATTATCCCGCAGCCAGCCCGCCGCGCGCGCCACCATGCCGCCACGGTGAACCTTTGGCGCATCCGCCGCGGTGATCTGTCGGGACATCAGCTTGCGGGCCGAGACAGCCTCGCGCGGACCGTAGGCGGCGCGCAGAAGGACGCCTGCGGCTGAGCAGAAGGCAGGGCCGGCTGCGGCGTCGGCCAGGTGGGGCGCGCGTTGCGGGCGGCCCAGGCGCACCGGGCGGTCGAAGACGCGCACGGCCAGTTCGCGCACGCCGTTCAGCTGGCTGGCGCCGCCGGTCAGGACCAGCCCCGCGCCGGGTTCGAGGCCCAGTCCGGCGTGCTTCAGGCGGTCGCGCAGCAGCTCCAGCGTCTCTTCCACGCGCGGGGCGATGACGGTCTTCAGCATGGCGCGCGGGACGATGACCGGACCGGCCGAAGCGTCCTCGCCGCGCGGCGGGGCCTCCAGCATTTCGCGGTCTTCGTTGGCGCTGGCCATGGCCGAGCCGTGCAGGGTCTTCAACCGCTCGGCGCCGACGCGCGAGGTCGACAGGCCGCGCGCGATGTCGGCGGTCACATGGTCGCCGCCGACGTTCAGGCTTTCGATATGCAGCAGGGAGCGCCCGCCCCAGACCGCCGCCGAGGTCGAGCCGCCGCCCATGTCGATGCACAGGGCGCCCAGCTCCATCTCATCCTCTTCCAGCGCGGCGAGGGAGGAGACGACCGGCGCTGCGGCCACGCCCTGCAGGTCCAGGTGCGCCAGTTCGAGGCAGTGGCTAAGGGCGTTGAACGAGCCCTCGGACATGGAGACGACCAGCAGGTCCAGTCCCAGAGAGCCGCCGCGCATCGAGCGCGGGTCGTGGACGCCGCGCGCCCCGTCCACCGACCAGGCGATGGGCAGGACGTGGATCGGGCGCCGGTTCGGCAGGCGGATCTGGGCCAGGGCCATGCCGATGGCGCGGGCCAGGTCGGCGTCGCTGATCGGATGCGAGCCAAGCGAGACGCGCGCCTGCACCCGGTGGCTGGCCATCTGGCCGATAGCCGTGGTGACGACGACGCCGGAGACAGGGGCGCCCGCCGCGCGCTCGGCGCGTTCGACGGCGTGGCCGATGGCCTGTGCCGTCTCGTCCATATTGACGATGGCCCCGCCCTTGACGCCGCGCGACTGGACATGGCCGGCGCCGGCGACGCGGATGGTACGGTCGGCGTGGCGCACGCCGTCGGGCTTCATGATGAAGCAGGCGACCTTGGCCTGGCCGAGATCAAGCGCGGCCACGACCGGCGCGCGCGGCGCGCCCCTGCCCTGTTCCGGCTTGATGTCTCGGCTGCGTCCAACCATGGGGTCGTGTCCTAGGAAGTCAGAGGGTCAAACGGCGCCTTCGGAAGGGCGGACGGCCACTTCTTCCGGCGTGCGAAGGTCGATACGGGCGAAGCCCAGGTCCAGCAGGCGTTCGCGCTGATCCAAGGCGTCGAGGCGGATGAGGGCGGATTCCTGATCCACGGCGGGCAGTTGGATCAGGGTGCCGTCCTTGAGGCGCAAGTCCCAGCGGCGCTCGTCCACCCGGACCAGGGCGTCGACCTTGGCCATCAGGCGCGGACGCTGGGCCAGCAGGGGCAGGACGTCGGAGGCCGCCTGATCGGCGCCCTTGCCCACCACCAGCGGCAGGCGCGGGTATCGGCCCGCGTCAGCGCCGGGAATGACGATCCCTTGCGCGTCGATCACGTGGGCCTTGCCGCCCACCTGCCAGACGGCGAGGCGGTCGTGCTCTTTGACGTCGACGATCAGGGTGTCAGGCAGCAGGCGCACCACGCGCGCCTCCTTGACCCAGCCGACCGACTGCACCCGGTCGCGCACGGCGGCCAGGTCCAGGCTGACGATGGGCTGATCGGCATGGACGCCGACGGCGGCGCGCACGGCGGCGGCGGCCTCGGGCGAGGCGCCGGTGACGTGGACCTGACGCACCTTCAGACCCATGCCGGTCGTGACCGAGTCAAAGCGTTCGGTGACGGCCGTCGAGATACGCTCGGCCCGCGCGCCGGTGGCCAGCACGGCCGCCAGTATGCCGACGCCGACCACCAGGGTCGCCGCCACGACGCGCGGCGACATGTCCAGACGGCCGATCTCGGCCGCGCGGCCGGACGGAGCGCCACGCGCGCCGCCCTTGCCCGAAGACTGTCGCCGACCGCCGCGCACTACCGCGGGCATGAGGCGTCCTCCACCATCCAACGAACCAGTTCGCGATAATCCATACCGACGAAGGCCGCCTGCTCGGGAACGAGCGAGGTCGGGGTCATGCCGGGCTGGGTGTTCACCTCCAACAGAACGAGAACGTCGTTAACATCGTCATAACGGAAGTCGGCGCGGGAGACGCCTCGGCACCCCATGGCCGCGTGGGCCAGCTCGGCCTGACGTAAAGCCTTGTCAAAGACGTGCGGCGGCAACTCGGCGGGCAGGACGTGGCGCGAGCCGCCGGGCGCGTATTTGGCTTCGTAGTCGTAGAAGCCCTTGGTCGGGGTGATGTCGGTGATGGTCAGGGCGCGCGGGCCGGTGGCCTCGCCGATCACGCTGACCGCCAGTTCCTTGCCAGGGATGAAGGGCTCGACCATGAC
Organism: Brevundimonas sp. ZS04; assembly: GCF_001956865.1. Taxonomy (NCBI): domain Bacteria; kingdom Pseudomonadati; phylum Pseudomonadota; class Alphaproteobacteria; order Caulobacterales; family Caulobacteraceae; genus Brevundimonas; species Brevundimonas sp. ZS04. The sequence goes on along the minus strand of NZ_MTHE01000004.1, from coordinate 257,302 downwards.
CTGATCGCCATAGGCCCAGTCCTCGGCGCCGACCTCGGCCACCGGACGGTTGGCGCCCTCGCGCACCAGAAAGACGCCGACCGAGGAGCCCTCGGCGTTCGGCTTGACCACATAGGGCGGGTCGATGACGTGGCGCGACGCCACTTCATGCCGGCCGAACAGGCCGCCGCCGGGCACGATGACGCCCGCCGCGTGCAGCACGGCCTTGGACTTGTCCTTGTCCATCGCCAGGGCCGAGGCCAGGACGCCGGAGTGGGTGTATGGGATCTTCAGCGTCTCCAGGATGCCCTGGACGCAGCCGTCCTCGCCCCATTTGCCGTGCAGGGCGTTGAAAACGACGTCGGGCTTCAGCGCCGTCAGCACCTGAGCCAGATCGCGACCGGCGTCGACGCGCGTGACCTTGGCGACCTGTCCCTCCAGAGCGTCCGCGCAGCCGCGCCCCGAGGACAGCGAGACCTCGCGTTCCGACGACAGGCCGCCCATCAGGACAGCGACATGGAGGGTGTTCAGGGGCGTACGCATGGCGACATCCGAAGACTAGCCCACCCCTATGCCCTGAATACGGTTAACCGGTTGGAAACGATACGGGGTCGTGGAAGGAAATTCGTCACCTTCTTCCTTCGCCCCTTGAGGGAGAAGGTGGCTTGCGGAGCAAGACGGATGAGGGGTGCGAGGATACGGGCAAGCGGCTGGGATTGGGGCCAGGATTAGGGAACGTCGCGTCGACACCCCTCATCCGGCCCTGAAGGGCCACCTTCTCCCTCAAGGGGAGAAGGGTTACGGACGCCCGATCCGCTTGATTTCCCAGTTCAACTGCACGCCGGTCTTGGCCAGCACATCCGCGCGCACGGCTTCGCCCAGCCCCTCGATGTCAGCCGCCGTGGCCTCGCCGGGGTTGATCATGAAGTTGGAGTGCAGCTCGCTGAACTTGGCGCCGCCGCCCCCATGCGGTGCAGGCGCGGCGTGCAGCTTGCCGCGCCAGCCCGCCTCATCGACCAGCTTCCACGAGGAATGACCGTCGGGATTCTTGAAGGTCGAGCCGCCGGTCTTCTCGCGGATCGGCTGGGTCTTCTCGCGGCGCTCGGTGATCTCGTTGATCCGGGCGGCGACGGCTTCGGGCGCGTCGGGCGTTCCGCGATAAGTCGCCTCGATCCAGATGATGTCGGCCGGGGCGTTAGAATGACGATAGGTATAGCCGAAGTCGGCCACGGCCAGTTCGACCCGTTCGCCCTTGCGGTTCAGGCCCCAGGCGGACACCAGCACGTCTTTCGTCTCGGAGCCATAGCAGCCCGCATTCATCGTCAGGGCGCCGCCGATCGAGCCGGGGATGCCCGCATAGAACTCCAGCCCGGCGATGCCCGCCTTGGCCGAGGCGCGCGCCACCATGCTGTCCAGCGCGCCTGCGCCCGCCGTGACGGTGACGCCGTCGGTCGTGACCTGGCCCCAGGCGCGGCCCGCCAGACGGATCACCACGCCTTCGACCCCGCCGTCGCGCACGATCAGGTTGGAGCCGACGCCGATGGCCGTCACCGGCACGTCCTCGGGCAGGGTCTTGAGGAAGTCGGCCAGATCATCGGCGTCCGCCGGAATGAACAGGGCGTCCGCCGCCCCGCCCACGCGGAACCAGGTGTAGGGCCCCAGCGGCTCGTTCAGCAGCAGCTTGCCGCGCACGGCGGGGAGATTGTCAGTCCAGGCCATCCAGTAATCCGCTCATCCCGGCGGACGCCGGGATCCAGTGCTTTGGCTGCATCCAGCCGTTTGACGTTGATCCGATGTAGGGCGGCAAGGCTTCGTCGTGAAGCTCTCACTAGATCCCGGCGTCCGCCGGGATGAGCGGGAGCATGAGATTAAGCCAACGCCTCCAGCTGCGCCGGCAGGGCGTAGGCCCAGCTGGTGATGTCGCCGGCGCCCAGCAGGACCACCAGATCGCCGGGCTTGGCCTCATCCTTGATGACGCGCGGCAGGACGGCGGCGTTCTCCAGCGCGGCGACGTGGCGGTGGCCGTAGCGGCGGACGCCCTCGACCAGAGCGTGCTTGTCGACGCCCTCGATCGGCTGCTCGCCCGCCGGATAGACGTCGGCGACCAGAACGCTGTCGGCGTCCGAGAAGCAGGTGGAGAAGTCCTCCATCAGATCGCGCAGGCGGGTGTAGCGGTGCGGCTGGACCACGGCGATGACGCGGCCGGTGTTGTCGGCGTTCTGCACCACCTGGCGCGCGGCCTTAAGCACGGCGGCGATCTCGACCGGATGGTGGCCGTAGTCGTCGATGACGCGCACCCCATGAGCCACGCCCGTGGTGGTGAAGCGGCGCTTGACCCCGCCGAAGCCGGCCAGGCCCGTGCGGATGGCGTCGTCATCCACCCCGATCTCGCGCGCCACGGCGATGGCGGCCAGGGCGTTGGAGACGTTGTGCCAGCCCGCCATCGGCAGGTGCAGGTTCTCGATACGCGCAGGCTCGCCCAGGGCGGCCATGCCCTGCCCCTGGATCACCACGTCGAAGCGCGAGCCGTCCGGGTCCATGCGCACATTGTCGGCGCGGACCATGGCCTGAGGGTTCAGGCCGTAGGTGACTAGGCGGCGGTTGTCGATCTGGGCCGCCAGCTTCTGCACCTCGGGGTGATCCAGACAGACCACGCCGAAGCCGTAGAAGGGAATGTCTTCGATGAAGTCGCCGAACGCCTTCTTCACCGCGTCGAAGTCGCCGTAGTGGTCCAGGTGCTCCGGGTCGATGTTGGTGATGATCGCCACGGTGCATTTGAGGCGCAGGAAGGAGCCGTCGCTCTCATCCGCCTCGACCACCATCCAGTCGCCCTCGCCGACCTTGGCGTTGGTGCCATAGGCGTTGATGATGCCGCCGTTGACCACCGTCGGGTCCAGCGAACCGGCGTCCAGCAGGGCCGCGACCATCGAGGTCGTCGTCGTCTTGCCGTGCGTGCCGCCGACGCCGATCGAAAACTGCAGCCGCATCAGCTCGGCCAGCATCTCGGCCCGGCGCACCAGAGGAATGCGGCGTTCGCGCGCCACCGCCAGCTCGGGGTTGGTCGACTTGACCGCCGTGGAATAGACCACCGCCGAGACGCCCTCGGTCACATGGGCGGCGTCGTGGCCGATGTAGATGCGGGCGCCCAGCTTCTCCAGCCGCTCGGTATTGGCGCTGGCCTTGGCGTCCGAGCCCTGCACCTGATAGCCGATCTTCAGCATGATCTCGGCGATGCCGCTCATGCCGATGCCGCCGATGCCGACGAAGTGGACAGGCCCGAGGGCGAACGGAACGGGGCGAAGACGACGGATCATCTTCGCGTCATAGCCCAGACAGTATGTGATTTGCATACCCCTTCGTTCGTTCTCTCATCGCAGAGACAGGGCCGCATCTGAATCTTGGTTACTCCGCCTTAACCGTAAGGATTCACCATAAGCGTCTCATCTGTCCGGGGCCGCTTTTCCATGTCCGAGTTGAAGACCGACGTCATCCTGCGTGGCGACTGCATCGAGGTGCTGAAGGGCCTGCCGGACAAGTCGGTGGACATGGTCTTCGCCGACCCGCCCTATAACCTGCAGCTGGGCGGCGACCTGCTGCGTCCCGACAACTCCAAGGTCGATGCGGTCGACGACGACTGGGACAAGTTCGACAGCTTCGCCGCCTATGACGCCTTCACCCGCGCCTGGCTGGGCGAGTGCCGCCGGGTGCTGAAGGACGAGGGCTCGCTCTGGGTCATCGGCAGCTATCACAACATCTTCCGCCTGGGCGCGGCGATGCAGGATCTGGGCTTCTGGGTGCTGAACGACATCATCTGGCGCAAGTCCAACCCCATGCCGAACTTCAAGGGCACGCGCTTCACCAATGCGCACGAGACCCTGATCTGGGCCGCCAAGTCGCGCGAACAGAAGCGCTACACCTTCAACTACGACGCGCTGAAGGCCTTCAACGAAGACACACAGATGCGCTCGGACTGGACCCTGGCCCTGTGCACCGGCGGCGAGCGGCTGAAGGACGAGAACGGCGACAAGGCCCACCCGACCCAGAAGCCCGAGGCCCTGCTGCACCGCGTGCTGCTGTCGGCCAGCCGCGTCGGCGACGTGGTGCTGGACCCCTTCTTCGGCACCGGCACGACGGGGGCGGCGGCCAAGCGCCTGGGTCGCCGCTTCATCGGCATCGAACGCGACGAGACCTACGCCAAACTGGCTGAGAAGCGCATCAAGGCCGTTATTCCGGCCGCGCCGGAAGACCTGGTCGTCACCGGCTCCAAGAAGGCCGAGCCCAAGGTGCCCTTCGGCGCCCTGGTCGAGGCCGGGCTGCTGGCGCCGGGCGACAAGCTGTACTGCCCCAAGGGCGAGCGCGAGGCGCGGGTGCGGGCCGACGGCTCGCTGGTGTCCGGCGCCCTGACCGGCTCGATCCACAAGCTAGGCGCCCTGCTGGAGAACGCCCCGGCGTGCAACGGCTGGACCTACTGGCGCTTCAAGACGGATACGGGCCTGCGCCCCATCGACGCTCTGCGCGCCGAAATCCGCGCCGGGATGCAGTAAGGCGGCCGCTTCTCACCGCCTCATAACCTACAGGCGGCGTTGAAGAATATCGTTCCGGCAACGCTGGAACCTGGCGATCCTGGGCGGATTGAGGTTTCGGCGTCGCGTCGTCACGCGACGCAGGAGCCTGCCATGAAAATCGCCCAAGTCACGCCCTTGTACGAGGCCGTGCCGCCCCGGCTTTACGGCGGCACGGAGCGCGTGGTCGCCCACCTAACCGACGCCCTGGTCGAGTTGGGCCACGACGTCACCCTGTTCGCCAGCGCCGATGCGCGTACGCGCGCCCGCCTGATTCCGGTTCGCGATCAGGCCATCCGTCTGGACCCCGCCGCGTTGAAGTCCGATCTGGCGGCCCACATGGCCCAGTTGGCCGAGGTGCTGGACCGCGCCGACCGCTTCGACGTCATCCATTTCCACACCGACATGATCCACTTCCCCTTCTTCGAGGGCTGGGCGGACAAGACGGTGACGACCCTGCACGGGCGGTTGGACCTGAAGGATCTGGCCCCGATCTACGAGCGCTGGACGGAGTACGGCCTGGTGTCGATCTCCGACGATCAGCGCCGCCCCCTGCCCCACGCCACCTGGCGGGCGACCGTGCATCACGGCATGCCGGGCGATCTCTATCGCTTCTCGCCCCGGTCGCAGGGCTATCTCGCCTTTCTGGGCCGGATTTCACCCGAGAAGCGGCCCGACCGCGCCATCGAGATCGCGACCCGGCTGAACAAGCCGCTGAAGATCGCCGCCAAGATCGACGCCGCCGATCGCGCCTATTGGGAGGCGGAAATCGAACCTCTGGTGCGCGGCAATCCCCTGGTCGAGTTCGTCGGCGAGATCGGCGATGCGGAGAAGTCCGCCTTCCTGGGCGGGGCCGAGGCCCTGCTGTTCCCCATCGACTGGCCCGAGCCGTTCGGCCTGGTGATGATCGAGGCCATGGCCTGCGGCACGCCCATCATCGCCTTCGCCTGCGGCTCGACGCCCGAGATCATCGAGGACGGGGCCACCGGCTTCCTGGTGTCGACCATGGAGGAGGCGGTCGCCGCCGCCGCCCGGGCGCATCGGCTGGACCGGGAGGCGATCCGGGCGCGGTTCGACCTGCGCTTCTCCGCCACGGCGATGGCGCGGCGATATCTGGACGTCTACGCCGACCTTCTGGCGCAGCGGCCGTTCGCCGCCCCGATGAGGACGATCGAGGAAGAGCGCAGCTTCGCCGCCCTGGCCTAACCCTATCGGCCCGATGACGAACGCCGTTTTCATCTGAACTGAACCGCGCGCCGACCGTTCGCTTCTGATCCCAAGCCGGGGGGACGAACCGCAAGCGGAGACGCTTATGGACGACGCCTATTCGGTCCAGACCACCGCCGCCGACACCAACGACCAGGACGGGCTTGAAACCCTGATGGCGCTGAAGGACGGCGACGCCTTCCTGGTCGCCGATCACTGGGGAGACGTGAAGTCGGGCGCCGACGGCCTGTTCGAGCGGGACACGCGGCTGCTGTCGCGCTTCGTCCTGACGGTCGGGCGGGCGCGGCCGTCGCGGCTCAGTTCGGGCGTGACCAAGGACAACGTCTTCTTCACCTGCCATTCCACCAACCGGCCCCTGCCGCCGATGGGCGGGCGCTCCGCCCCGGCGGGGGTGCTGCATCTGGAGCGGCGGCGCTTCCTGTGGGACCGGCGGCTGTTCGAGCGTGTGCGGATGGTCAACCACGGCGTCGAGGACATCCTGCTGCCGCTGACGTTCGAGTTCGACGCCGACTTCGCCGACATCTTCCAGGTGCGCGGCACGGTGCGGGCACAGCGCGGCGAGATCCATCCGCCGGTGATCGACGGGCGGCGCGTGACCTTCAGCTACACCGGCCTGGACGGCGTGGGACGGACGAGTTGCCTGGCGTTCTCAGAGCCGCCCGCGCGCCTCAGCGCCAATCGGGCCGAGTTCATGTTCAGCCTGCCGCGCGGCCGCAGTCTGGACCTGTTCGTCGAGTGCGGTCTGGACGCCTGCGAACAGCCGGACGAGGCGCGCTGGCGCTGGCACGCCATTCTGGCGCGGCTGGCCATGCGACGACGGCTGCGTCGCGGCGCCATCGTCGAGGGCGGACGCAACCAGGGCTTCAACGACTGGCTGCGGCAGTCGAGGGCCGACATCGCCCTGCTCGTCACCGACCTGCCGACCGGCCCCTATCCCTATGCGGGGACGCCGTGGTTCTCGACCCCGTTCGGGCGCGACGGCATCATCACCGCCTGGCAGATGCTGTGGATCGACCCCGGCCTGGCCAAGGGGGTGCTGACCTATCTGGCCTCGCGTCAGGCGACTGAGACCAACGCCTTCATGGACTCCGCCCCCGGCAAGATCATGCACGAGACGCGCGGCGGCGAGATGAGCGTGCTGGGCGAGGTGCCCTTCGGCCTCTACTACGGCGGGGTCGACACCACCTGTCTGTTCATCGCCCTGGCCGGAGCCTACGCCAAGCGCACCAACGACTATGGGACCATCCGCGCCCTGTGGCCCCATCTGATCGCGGCGGCGGGCTGGATGAGCGACTACGGCGACAGCAACGGCGACGGCCTGATCGACTACGCCCGCGCGGCGGACACCGGCCTGTCGAACCAAGGCTGGAAGGACTCTGAAGACTCCATCTTCCACGCCGACGGCCGTTTTCCCAAGGGGCCGGTCGCCCTGCTGGAGGTCCAGGGCTACGCCTTCGCCGCCTGGAAGGCCCTAGCCGAGATGGGCGCGGCGCTGGGCGACGGCCGCGCCGTCGAATGGGCGGCGCGGGCAGAGGCGCTGCGCGCCCTGGTCGAGGACCGCTACTGGATGGAGGACGAGGGCTTCTACGCCATCGCCCTGGACGGCGACGGGGAACAGTGCCGCGCCGTCGCCTCCAACGCCGGGCACCTGCTGTTCATGGGCCTGCCCTCGCATGAGCGGGCGCGGCGGGTGACGCGACGGATGCTGACGGCCGAGTTCCGTTCCGGCTGGGGCCTGCGCACCCTGGCCAAGGGACAGGCGCGCTATAACCCGATGAGCTATCACAACGGCTCGGTCTGGCCGCACGACACGGCCCTGGCGGCGGCGGGGATGGCCCGTTACGGCGAGCGACACGCGGTCGCCATGCTGCTGGGCGAGATCTACGGCTCGGCCGCCCATTTCCAGATGCGCCTGCCCGAATTGTTCTGCGGCTTCGTGCGCGAGACGGGCGAGCCGCCCATCGCCTATCCGGTCGCCTGCCTGCCCCAGGCCTGGGCGGCGGGGTCGGTCTTCCTGATGATGCAGTCGGTGCTGGGCCTGAGCATCGACGCCGCCGAGGGCCTGGTCGAGGTCAACAATCCCACCCTGCCCGCCGGGCTGGACCGGCTGTCGATCACGCGGCTGAAGGTCGGCGACGGGGTGATCGACCTGCATTTCCAGCGTCTGAAAGGCCACGTCGTGGTCATGCCGCGCGAACGTAGCGGCGCGGTGAACCTGAGGGCGACGGGCTAGGCCGCGCTCAACCCGCGCTCCAGCGCCTTCCTGAACACGGTCGGCAGGGCCTTCGCCGCCTCAGCCGCTGTCGTCCACAGAAAGTCGCCCTGCCCTTCGGCCACATGCACCTCCAGCGTCAGGCTGAAGTGGGTGAAGACGTGTTCGACCGATCCGGCCGCCCGCCAGTCGCCTTCCATCGGCGGAGCAAAATCCGGCGCCGCGCTCCAGTCCGAGGTCGGCAGGCCCGCCATGCCGCCTAGCAGCCCCTTGTCCGGCCGCCGCACCAAAGCGACGCGCCCCGTCGCGTCGGTCAGCACATAGGCGTGGCCGCGCCGATGCGGCCGCTCGGCCTTCTTCGTCTTCAAGGGATAACGTTCGGGCGCCCCTGTCTTCAGCGCCTCGCAGCCGAAAGTCAGAGGACACTGATCGCACAGCGGCGACCGAGGCCGACAGACGCCCGAGCCGAGATCCATCAGCGCCTGCGCCCAGTCGCCGGGTCGGTGGTCGTCGACGAACAGGGCGGCCAGGCGGCGCAGCTCGGGCCGCGCGGCGGGCAGCGGAGTCTCGACCGCGAACAGACGGCTCATCACCCGCTCGACATTGCCGTCGACGACGTTGGCGGGCCGGTCGAAGGCGATGGCGGCCACGGCGGCGGCGGTGTAGGCGCCCACTCCCGGCAGGGCCAGCAGCTCGGCCTCGGTCTGCGGGAAGGCGCCGCTGTGATCCGCCGCCACGGCGCGGGCGCAGGCCAGCAGATTGCGCGCGCGGGCGTAGTAGCCCAGCCCCGCCCAGGCGGCCATCAGTTCGGCGTCCTCGACGGCGGCCAGGTCGCCCACCGTCGGCCAGCGCGTGGTGAACCGCTCGAAATAGGGGGCGGCGTGCGGCACCGTCGTCTGCTGCAACATCACTTCGGACAGCCAGACGCGATAGGGGTCGGTCTTCGCCTCAGCCCCCGGCGGCGCGCGCCACGGCAGGCTGCGCGCATGGGCGTCATACCAATCGAGCAGGGCGGCGCGGAGAGAGGGGACGTCGGTCATCGGTCAGGCTATATAGGACGAATGCGTCGTCCCCTGCCCACCGAAAGCGAAGCGCGCCAGATCCTGGCGCAACGGCGCACGCGTCCCGCTCCGCGCCCGCCGCCTCCGGCTGGTCGGTCGCTGGCGCCGCTGATCAAGAAGCTGGACGCCCAGTTCGGGCGCGGCGCCTCGGCGCTGGAGCCGCGCTGGGTCGAGATCGTGGGCGAACGTCTGGCCCGCGTCACCCGCCCGCAGAAGCTGACCAAGGGGCGCGGCAATGCAGGCGGGACGCTGGAACTGCGCGTCGCCGGCCCCGCGGCCCTGCTGGTCCAGCATCAGTCGGCCGACATCATTCAGCGCGTGAACCTGTTCCTGGGCGCAGGCTCGGTCGAGAAGCTGCGCATCGCCCAGGGGCCGGTGAAGCCTCTGCCCGCTTCGGGCGCCAAGCCCCGCCCGCGCGGCCGCGCCGTCCTGCCGCCCCTCCCCGCCGCGACGGAAGCTGAACTGAACGCTTCGGTGGAGGCGGCGCCCGACAGTCTGAAAGCAGCCCTGGGCAAGCTGGGCCGCGCCGTGCTGTCGCAGCCTCCACGCGACGAGGGGCGTTGACAAACCTTCGCCATCGGCGTTCTCGACATTCAGACGATTTCGCCTGCGCGCACGAATCGCGCGACGTTTCTGAATCTCATTTCTGACAAGGACCAGCCGATGGCCCCGATCTTCAAATACGCCGCCATGAGCCGCCGCGCGGCCCTGTCCGCCGCAGCCCTGGCCTCGATGGCCGTGCTGGCGGGCTGCTCGGCCGGCGGCGCTGGCGGCGAGGTCGAAGGCGACATGGCCAAGGGCGCCCCCGAAGGCGCCAAGGTCACGGTCGTGGAGTACGCCTCGGTCACCTGCGGCCACTGCGCCGTGTGGAATGAAGAGGTCTGGCCCGAGTTCAAGACGAAGTACGTCGACAACAACAAGGTCCGTTTCGTCTTCCGCGAATTCCCGACCCCGCCCCAGGACATCGCCGTCGCCGGCTTCCTGATCGCGCGCTGCGCCGGTCCGGACAAGTATTTCGACGTCGTCAGCGACATCATGGCCAGCCAGAAGGAATGGCAGGCGGGCGTCGCGCCGCGCACCACCCTGTTCCGCGCCGGTCAGGCGGCAGGCCTCAGCGAGCAGCAGATCAACGACTGCATCCGCGACAAGGCCGCCATCGAGGCCATGGAGAAGCGCATCCAGGCCGGCATCAGCGCCGGCGTGACCGGCACGCCCTACTTCACCGTCAACGGCGTGAAGGTGGCGGACAGCTCGCTGTCGGGCCTGTCGGAAGTCATCGACGCCGAGCTGGCGAAGTAAGTCGTCCAAACGGGAGGAGGGGGCGGACATGATGAAACGTGCAGCGGTCGTCGGCATGGCGGCCATGGCTTTGATCTTGTCCGCCTGCAACCAGAGCGGCGGAAGCGGAGCGGCGGCGACGCAGGGCGATATGGCCATGGGCGCGGCCGAGGGGGCCAAGGTCACGGTGGTTGAGTACGCTTCTACCACCTGCGCCGGGTGCGCCGCCTGGAATGAGACAGTCTGGCCTGACTTCAAGGCCAAATATGTCGACAACAACAAGGTTCGTTTCGTTTTCCGGGAGTTCCCCACTCCGCCCCAAGATGTTGCCGTGGCGGGGTTCCTGATCGCCCGCTGCGCCGGAGACGATAAGTATTTCGAGGTCGTCGACCACCTGATGCGGGCGCAGACTGAAATGCGCAACGGCGTCCCGCCGCGCGAGATACTGCTACGCACCGCCCAGGCCGCTGGCCTCAGCGAAGCCCAGTTCCAAGAGTGCACCACCGACAAGGCCGCCGTCGCCGCCCTGGAACAGCGTATCAAGCAGGCGTCGGCGGCAGGCGTGACCGGTACCCCGACCTTCATGGTCAACGGCCAAATCGTGACCGACAACTCCCTGTCCGGTCTGTCGGCCAGCATCGATCCCCTGCTATAGAATCCGCATGACTGTTCGCCTCCTGCACCTTCTGTCAATCGTGGCCCTAGCCAGCCTGAACACCGCTCCAGTCCTGGCGCTCGATCCGGCTATGACGCGCGCCTCCGCGACGGCGGCCGTGCCCGCTGTCACGGCGGCGGACCGCGTGATGGGCCAGGCCGATGCGCCGGTGACGGTGATCGAGTACGCCTCCTTCACCTGCAGCCATTGCGCCCATTGGACCAACGACATCCTGCCGCAGTTCAAGGCCCGCTATATCGACACGGGCAAGGTGCGGCTGGTGTTCCGCGACATGCCGACCCCTCCGGCGCAGATCGCGGCGACGGCGGCGGGCATCGCGCGCTGCGCCGCTCCGAACCGCTTCTTCGACGTGGCCCACAGCCTGATGAGCGGTCAGGCCGCCGCCTTTGAAAAAGGCGACGCCCGCGACTGGTTCGCCGCCGCCATCGCCGCCAGCGGCCGCACTCAGGAGCAGATCGAAGCCTGCATGAAGAACCCCGCGACCAGCCAGGCCCTGCAGGCCGAGGTCGACGGCGCCGTGGCGGCGGGCGTGACGGGCACCCCCTCCTTCTTCGTCAACGGCAGGCGGATCAGCGACCATTCGCTGGAGGCCCTGTCGGCGGCCATCGACCCGCTGATCCGGGCGCGCTGATCGAGACGCGATGCAGTTCCAGCGCCTCCGGCTCGTCGGCTTCAAATCCTTCGTCGACCCGGCCGAGGTGCAGATCGAGGCCGGGCTGACCGGCATTGTCGGGCCGAACGGCTGCGGCAAGTCGAACGTGCTGGAAAGCCTGCGCTGGGTCATGGGCGCCAACTCGGCCAAGGCCATGCGCGGTCAGGGCATGGAGGACGTGATCTTCGCGGGCGCCGCGGGCCGTCCGCCGCGCAACCACGCCGAAGTCCAACTGACCATCGACAACGCCCAGAAGCGCGCGCCCCAACCCTTTACCGACAGCCCCGTGCTGGAAGTCTCGCGCCGCATCGAGCGCGGGCGAGGTTCGACCTATCGCATCAACGGCAAGGAGGTGCGGGCGCGCGACGTGCAACTGCTGTTCGCCGACGCCTCGACCGGCGCCAACAGCCCGGCGCTGGTGCGTCAGGGCCAGATCAGCGAACTGATCGCCGCAAAGCCGCAGAACCGCCGCCGCATCCTTGAAGAGGCCGGGGGCGTGGCGGGCCTGCACACCCGGCGCCATGAGGCGGAGCTGCGGCTGCGGGCGGCCGAGACCAACCTCGACCGGCTGGACGACATCGGCAAGGAGTTGGAGTCGACGCTGAACCGGCTGAAGCGCGAGGCGCGTCAGGCAGAGAAGTACAAGAAGATCTCCGCCGAGATTCGCGCCCTGCAGGCGGCCTTGCTCTACGTCCGCTGGACCGACGCCAAGGCGGCGGCCGAGACGGCGGCGGCCGAACTGCGTGAGGCCGACCGGCTGGTCGCCGAGACGACCACGGCGGCGGCGGCGGCCCAGACGGCGGCCCTGAACGCGCAGGAGGGCCTGAAGCCAGCGCGGGAGGAAGACGCGGTCGCCACCGCCCTGCTGAACCGAGCCATCATCGAACGCGACCGGCTGGACATGGCCGAACAGGCCGCCCGCGCCGAGGTCGACCGCCTGAAGGCCGAGGTCGCCCGCATCGAGGCCGACCGCGTGCGCGAGGACGGCATGGCCGCCGACGCCGGGCGCGAGCTGGAACGACTGGACCGGGAACTGGAGAAGCTGAAGGCCGAGATCGCCGCCGCCCCCGAGCGCGGGCCAGAGCTGGAACGCGCCCTCTTGGAAGCCGAAGACGCGCGCAAGGCTGCCGACGCCGAGGTCGAACGACTGGCCGGAACGCTGGCCGCCATCGAAGCCCGCGCCAACGCCGAAAGCGCGCGGAAGCGCGACGCCGAGGCCCGGCTGGCGCGCGTGAAGGGCCAGCACGAACAGGCCCGCCGCGAACGCGGGGCGCTAGGCCCGCTGGAGACGCCCGAGATCGAAACGGCCAGGGCGGCGCTGGAGACGGCGCAAACCGACCTCGCCGCCGCGCGCGAGGCCGTCGAGGCCGCCGAGGCCAAACGCAGCGACATCGCCCGCGCCGAGCAGGAGGCCCGCACGGCCGCCCGCGCCGCCGAGGACCGGCTGGGCCGCCTGCAGACCGAGGCGCGCGGGCTGGCGCAACTGCTGGTCACGGGCAAGCGCGAACATCCCCCAGCGCTGGATCAAGTGTCGGCCGCCAAGGGGTATGAGGCCGCGCTGGCGGCGGCGCTGGGCGATGATCTGGACGCCGCGCTGGACGCCCGCGCCCCGGCGCACTGGGCGGGCGCCGACGCCGCGCCGCCGGACTGGCCGAAGGGCGTCGCGCCCCTGTCCGCCCATGTGACCGCGCCGGATCAGTTGGCGGCGCGTCTGGCCTTCTGCGGCGTGGCCCCGCGTGAGCGGATCGTCGAACTGGCCCGCGCCCTGCCGCGCGGCGCGCGCCTGACGACGGTCGAGGGCGACCTCTATCGCTGGGACGGCTTCGTCAGCCGCGCCGAGGCGCCGCGCCCCGCCGCCGTACGTCTGGCCCAGCGCACCCGCCTGTCGGAACTGGAAGCCGAGATCGACCTCGGCAAGCCCGCGCTGGAGACGGCGCAAGGCGCGCTGAAGGCGGCGGGCGAAGCCTTCCGCGCCGCCGAGGAAGAGGTGAAGGCCGCGCGCCTGCGCCCCTTCACGCTGGACAAGCAGGTCGTCTCGGCGCGCGACCGGCTGGAATCCCTGATGCGCGATCAGGCCCGCAAGGAGGCCCGCGCCCAGTCGCTGGACGAGACCGTCGCCCGACTGGACGGCGAAGTGCAGGAGGCCGAGGCCGCCTTCGCCGAGGCCAGTTCGGTGGAATCGTCCTCTGACGTCGTGGTCGGTCTGCGTCAGGAGCTGACGGAGGCGCGCGGCGGGGCCGAACGCGCCCGGCTGGCGGCGCAGGCCGCGCGCTCGACCCGCGACGAGGAGGCCCGCGATCGCGCCATGCGCGAGCAAAGGCTGGGCAGTCTGACCCGCGCCCGCGAGGGCTGGGTCACGCGATCCGGCGACAGCGCCGCGCGCCTCAAGACGCTGGAGCGCGACGCCGAGAAGGCGCAACTCGCCCTGACCAAGGCCGAGGCCGCGCCCGCCGGTTTCGCCGAGCAGCGCAACGCCCTGATGGACTCTCTGGCCGAGGCCGAGAAGCGCAAGCAGTCGGCGACCGACGCCGTGGCCGTCGCCGAGGCAGGCGCGCAGGAGGCCGACCGCGCCGCGCGCGCCGCCGAAACGGCCGCCTCTCAGGCCCGCGAGAGCCGGGCGGGCCTTCACGCCCGCGCCGAGGCGGCCGCCGAGAAGCTGGCCGAAAGCGCCGCCAACATCCGCGAGACGGCGCAGATGTCGCCCGAGGAACTGGGCAGGAAGCTGACCGACGACGCCATCGCCCGGCCGCCCGACGCGGCAGGCGCCGAGAGCCTGCTTTACGGCCTTGAACGCGAGCGCGAGGCGCTGGGCGCCGTCAACCTGCGCGCCGAGGAAGAGGCGGCCGAATACGGCGACCGGCTCAGCGCCATGAAGACCGAGCGCATCGACCTGACGCAGGCGATCGCCAAACTGCGCGACGGCATCGACGAACTGAACGCCGAGGGGCGCGAGCGGCTGATCGCCGCCTTCGACGTCATCAACACCAACTTCAAGACCCTGTTCGAGGCCCTGTTCGGCGGCGGTCAGGCCGAGTTGAAGCTGGTCGAGAGCGACGATCCGCTGGAGGCGGGTCTGGAGATCTACGCCTGTCCGCCCGGCAAGCGGCTGTCGGTGATGAGCCTGATGTCGGGCGGCGAGCAGGCTCTGACGGCGGCGGCGCTGATCTTCGGCGTCTTCCTGGCCAATCCGGCGCCGGTCTGCGTGCTGGACGAGGTGGACGCTCCGCTGGACGACGCCAATGTCGACCGCTTCTGTCGGATGCTGCACGAGATGCGCAGCCGCACCGACACCCGCTTCATCGTCATCACCCACAACCCGGTGACCATGAGCCGGATGGACCGCCTCTACGGCGTCACCATGCCCGAACGCGGCATGAGCCAGCTGGTCAGCGTCGACCTGCAACAGGCCGAAGAGATCGTCACGGCCTGACCTGGAGGCGCAGGGTCGAAGCGGACGCGAAAAACAGAGTCCAATTCGTCTGAATCGTCTGAAATCGGCGCGGTCGTCTCCTTGTCAGCCCGCGCCGTCGTCGGCGTGCTGAGGAGTATGCGGGATGGCTAGAGAACGGCCGGTCGATCCCGTCCAGTCGAGACAAAGGCCTAGGAATTCAAAGCCTCGACCAGCGTCATTGCGATGGCTGACGAGAGGCGCGGTTCAGCGTTTCCTGCGCCGCATGGCCTCTCGCACATCCGCCAACGCCGGGCCGATCAGGAACCAGGGCTCGATGCAGTAGCGGGTGAACAGCCGCTTGGGATCGGCGAACAGGCGGAACAGCCATTCGACGCCCAGCCGTCCCATCCAGCGCGGGGCGGCCTTCTGAACCCCGGCCTCATAGTCGAAGGCGGCGCCGACCGGCAGGATCGGAACCGGCGGCAGGGAGGCCAGATTGTCCGCGATCCACAGTTCTTGGCGCGGCATGCCCATGCCGACGAACAGCACGTGCGGGGCGAAGTCCTTGATCGCCGCCAGAACCGCCGTGTTGCCCAACGACCCCGGCGTGGCGTCGAAATAGCCGCTGAGCCCCTTCACCATTGCGCCCGGATAGCGGGTCGTCAGTCGCCGCGCCGCCTCTTCGGCCACGCCGTCCTCGCCGCCGACATAGAGGACGCGCCAGCCTTTGCGGTCGGCCAGGCTCCAGAAATGATCGCGCCAGTCCAGATAGGTGCAGCGGTGCTGCGGACGCGCCGGATGCCCCAGCAGACGGGCGAAATGGATCAGCGGCGTCGAGTCCAGCTCGATCAGATCGGCCGCGTCGTACAGGCGCCGCATCCCCGGCGTGCGCCGGATCAGATAGAGGCTGTGCAGATTGTGGTTGGCGACGACGCTCTGCACGCCCGCCTCGACGCTGCGTTCGACGTGCAGCAGCACCTCTTCAGGACGCACCAGGTCGACCGGCTCGCCCAGCAGGGTGATGCGTTCTTCCGGACGGCGCGTCTGACGAAACGGCGCACGAACCCGTCGCCGCCGATCAGGCGGAGGGCCGGAAGGATCGAAACCGGAAGGCGCGTGGTACATGACGTCTGTCTAGCGCAGCCGTTTCAACGGCGGGTATGCGGACAGGGTTAACCGCCGCCGCTCGTTCGGTCATGTAAAAGGACGTCATCTTGCCCCTCGCCCTGCTGTTGACCGCCGCCCTCGCCGCCGCGTCCGCCCAGGAGACGCCCGAGATGGAGTTGGCCCTGACCGGCGTGGGCCGGTTCGCGGTCTTCGCGGATCGGGCCTCGATCATGCCCGACGGCGACGGCGTGCGGATGCGGTCCCTGCAGGTCAGCGAAGAAGACATGATGATCGGCGGCGTCGCCTATGTCGGGGGCTGGTCCTGGTGGCGGTTCGACTGCGCCGCGCGCACGGCTGACCGTCTCGACTTCGCCTCCCTGCGCGCCGACGGGACGGAAGGGCCGCGCACCGCCGAAACCGCCCCGCCCTACGCCATCGCCCACGGCGGCGACGCGGACGAACTGGCCGCCGTCGCCTGCGGCTCAGTTCGCCCCGAGACGTTCGCCTCCAGCGCGGCGGAGGCCGTGCTCATCGGCCGGGCGCGAATGACGGAAGACTGACCCTCTGCATTGACCTTCTGACAGCAAAACGCCCGCCCTTCGACCGAAGAGCGGGCGCTTCATGTCTTGGTCGCTGAGTAGAATTACTTACGCGACGCGCGGGCCGGCTTACGACCGCCTTGGCCCAGACCCATCTGCTTGGCCAGTTCCGAACGCGCCTTGGCGTAGTTCGGGGCGACCATGGGATAGTCTTTCGGCAGACCCCACTTGGCGCGGTATTCCTCGGGGCTCATGTTGTATTTGGTGCGCAGGTGACGCTTCAGCGACTTAAACTTGCGGCCGTCTTCCAGGCAGATCAGGAAGTCAGGCGTGATCGACTTGCGAACCGGGACCGCCGGTTCCTGGGGCTCGGGCTCGGGCTCGACCGGAGCCACCGAAACGCCCGACAGAGCGGCGTGGATCTGAGCGATCAGACCCGGCACGGCGTCCGCCGAAACGGTGTTGTTGCTGACATAGGCCGACACGATGTCAGCGGTCATCTCGAGCAGTTCGGGTTTTTCTTCCATCTGCATCAGCCTCTTGCATGCCCCATTTTCAATCGACTGATCTGAATCGACCTGCCGTCGATCAGTTTCATACTTATGTTTCACATTGAAAGCAATGCAACGCGCGTTGCTCGCTTATGAAGCGAAATCAACGCCTGAATTCAGCTCGCACAGGAATGGCGATTTCAACGACCGAAGTTATCCGCCAAGGCGAGAGCCGCCGCACGCTCTGGCGCCGAGTATTCGTCGACCGCCTGGTCTTCCCCGTCACGGATCGCACGCAACAAGGCCGGCGTCAGGGCCGATGACAGCGACCAGTTCCAGTAACGCAGCACTGTCTGAGCGCGATCGACCGCCAGCATTTCATAGGTCAGTTGAACACGATCCCAGTCGGGATGCGCCGCGCCGTCGGCGGTCGTCTCAGGCCGCCGCATGGATCGCCACAAGGCCCGAAGATTTGGCCGCGTCAGCCCTGTCGCCTTACACAGTATAGCTACGGGTTCTCCGCCAGGATCGCTCATGATCTTGGCGGCGGTCAGCGGTTTGACGCCTGACAGATAGCCGATCTCGCTGACCAGTTCGCGCGACAGGCCCTGCGCGGCGGCCGCCGCCACGGCGGCTTCAAGATCAGCAAAGGGGCTCTTCTCAATCGCGGCGCGGTTTCTCTGGCGCCGTTCGATGAACTGAAGGGCCTTGCGCGCCACGGGATCATCCCAGCCCTCGGCCGCCGCCATGGCGAAGACGTCCTCGACGCTGGTCTGCATCACTTCGCGCGAGACGGCGAACCGTTGCAGGATGACGCGTCGCTCGTCCGGCCCGCACCACCAGAACATGACATAGGCGCCGGAGGGTCTTAACTCGTGTCGCTTCAGCAAGGCCGCGCACAGGTCGCGCGACGAGCGGCTGAGGGCGATCACGCCCTCAAGGCTGGTCTGGGTCAGACGGGCGGAGGGGTTGGCCAGTACGGCGGCGATCACCGCCTCCTCGCCCCAGCTCAGAAGGGTGTCCGTCACGGCCTCGGACAGGTCGCGCCGCGTCGCCATCATCAGTCGATGCTGGATCGTGGCGTCTCGCGCGCAGCCGATCAGGTCCGCATCCGACAAGGCGGCGCAGTCTTCCAGCAAGGGCGCCGCCACCTGAGGCTCGTCACGAATGAGCAGGCGCTTCAGCGCATCCGGCAACTCGCCCGAGGAGGCCAGGCGCAGGGACACGCGACGACGTTCCTCTAGCGGCGCCGGGCGCAGGACATCGACCAGAAGATCGCCGGCCACCGCCCGCTCGAACGCATTGATCCGGCTGGCGGGCAGGCTGACGACATCGGCCAGCCGGCGCAGCAGCACCTGCCGCGCCGTACGGCCGCGCGGCGCGTGCGTATCTTCCAAACTGGCCTGGATCTCGCCCATGCCCGCAGCCTAGACGCCAGCGGTTAACCAGCAGTGCAGTTGCGGGGCCCGGACGCGCCGTTACAGCCCTTCGAACAGGGCCGTCGACAGATAGCGTTCGGCGAAGCTGGGGATGATGGCCACGATGGTCCGGCCCGCATACTCATCCTGGGCCGCCAGGCGGAAGGCCGCCGTCAGGGCCGCGCCCGAGCTGATGCCGACCGGGATGCCTTCCTCGCGCGCGGCGCGGCGGGCCATGTCGAAGGCGTCCTCGTTCGTGACCTGCTCGACGCCGTCGATGACCGCGCGGTCGACCACCGCGGGGACGAAGCCCGCGCCGATGCCCTGAATCTTGTGCGGACCGGGAGCGCCGCCCGACAGCACGGGCGAGGCCGTCGGCTCGACCGCGATCATCTTCACCGAGGGCTTCTTCGCCTTCAGCGCATGGCCGACGCCGGTGATGGTGCCGCCGGTGCCGACGCCGGACACCACCACGTCCACGGCGCCCGCCGTGTCGTTCCAGATCTCCTCGGCCGTCGTGGCTTCATGGATGGCGGGGTTGGCCAGGTTCTCGAACTGGGCCGGGCTGACCGAGCCGGGGATTTCCGCCAGCAGTTCCTCGGCGCGGGCGATGGCGCCCTTCATGCCCTTTTCGGCGGGCGTCAGTTCCAGCCGCGCGCCCAGCAGGGCCAGCATCTTGCGCCGCTCGATCGACATGCTCTCGGGCATGACCAGGATCAGCTTATAGCCCTTGGACGCCGCCACGAAGGCCAGGGCGATGCCGGTGTTGCCGCTGGTCGGCTCGATCAGAGTGGCGCCCGGCTTGATCTTGCCCAGTTGCTCCAGCGCCTCGACCATGGCCACGCCGATGCGGTCCTTGACCGAGGCGATCGGGTTGAAGAACTCCAGCTTGGCCAGAACCGTGGCCTTGGGCTGCAGCGCCGCCGTCAGATTGGGCAGCCGCACCAGGGGGGTGTCGCCGATGGTGTCGACGATGCTGTCATAGACCCGGCCCCGGCCCGCCTTCTTGTGGCGGCTGGCGTCATAGGCGGCTTGAGAAGCGTCGGACATGGGAAGGTCTCCGTGCGGCGATGTCGGCTCAACAGATAGGCCTTATACGCCGCGAGCAAAGCAGACCCGCGCAGGAATTCTGACGCAGGCTTTAGATGATCTCATCGCACCAGGGCGCGACGGGCGGGATCGAAGGGCAGAACTTCGCGGATCGAGATCAGGGTCTTGAAGGCGCGGACGCGCGCGTCGTCGTTCAGCATCTCGCGGGTGAAGACCTCATAGGCCTCCATCGTCGGCACCACGACATAGAGGATCAGGTCGGTGTCGCCCGTCACATACCAGGCGGCCTGAACCTCCGGTCGGGCGGTCAGCTTGTCGATCAGCGCGTCCAGCACGGCGGTGCCTTCGCGCTCCATCTCGACCAGGACGTGCATGGTCAGGGCGCGGCCCAGTCGGGCCGGGTCCACCACGGAGACGTCGGCGATGATGACGCCCTCGTCGCGCAACCGCCGCAGCCGCCGCGACACCGCCGATTCCGACAGGCCGACCTTTTCCGCCAACACGCGCGCGGGCTGAAGATTGTCGCGCCGGACCAGGGCCAGCAGTCGGCGATCGAAAGAATCGAGATCGATGTTTTCTTGCATCTGATACAAACATACGCCTGTTTCTTGCGTCATGGCAGGTGAAATCAGCGAGAAACACAGACGGGTTTTGGCTAGGTTCCGCGCCATGTCCTCCCTGACGCTCGCCCTTCGCACGCCGCGCATCGCGGCCATCCTGCCCTATCTCGCCCTGATCGGCGGGATGGTGTCGCTTTCGGCCGGCACCTCCTTCGCCAAGACGCTGTACCCCATGGTCGGACCGGCCGGGACGGCGGCCCTGCGCGTGGGACTGTCGGCCCTGTTCCTTCTGCTGGTCTTCCGCCCCTGGCGCAGCGCCTTCACGCGCAGCGACCTGCGCGCCCTGGCCGTCTACGGCGGCGTCATGGGGCTGATGAACCTCAGCTTCTACATGGCGCTAAACACCATTCCGCTGGGCGTCGCGCTGGCGATCGAGTTCATGGGACCGTTGTCGGTCGCCCTGTTCAACTCGCGCCGCCTGATCCATTTCGTCTGGGTCGGCCTGGCGATCCTGGGCCTGGGCCTGCTGTTGCCGCTGGACGGCAGCGTGGCGACGCTGGACCCGGTCGGCTGCGCCTATGCGGCGGCGGCGGCGGTGTTCTGGGCGGGCTACATCGTCTTCGGCAAGCGCGTCAGCCACCTGCCCAGCGGCGCGACGGTCGCCATCGGCATGTCCGTGGCGGCCATGACGGTGGTGCCGTTCGGCATCGCCGGCGCGGGCCTGGCCCTGTTCGACCCGAGGATCCTGGTCCTGGGTCTGGTGGTCGCCCTGGTGTCCAGCGCCCTGCCCTATACGCTGGACATGATCGCCCTGCGCCACATTCCCAAGCGCACCTTCGGCGTGGCGGTCAGCGGCGATCCGGCCATCGGCGCCCTGGCCGGGCTGTTCGTCCTGGGCGAGCACCTCAGCACCCTGCAATGGCTGGCCATCGCCGCCATCATCACCGCCTCGGTCGGCGCGGTGCTGACCTCGCCTTCCGATGAGGCTCAGCCGCTGCAAGATCCGGCCGCCCCCGCCTGACGACAGACGCGCGCCCATGAAGTTCCTGCTGTCCCGGCTGCAACGGCCGGTCCCCAACCTGATCGCCTGCCTGGTGTTCGGCGCCGTGCTTGCCCTGTTGATGCGGGGCGCGGTGAAGCTGCTGTTCTAAACTCTAGAACTCCGTCCATTCCTCAACCGCCGGGCCGTTGACCACGGCGCGCAGGCGAGCGCGCTGCGCCTCCAGCGCCGGCGGCGGGCCGCCGCGCTTCGCCAGCTCGCGCACCACGCCGTCGTCGGCGCCCGTGCGGAAGCGACCGACCAGTTCGGCCAGATGCTCGGCCTCGGTCTTCAGATTGGCCGCCGCCGCCGTCGTCTGCTCGACCATGGCGGCGTTCTGCTGGGTGACCTGATCCATCTGGTTCACCGCCTGATTGACCTGGCCCAGGCCCGAGGCCTGTTCTTGAGCCGATGCGGCGATCGCAGCGACCAGGGCGTCCATCTCATCGACCTGCTCCGCGATCGTCTCCAGGGCGCGGCCGGTCTCGGCGACCAGTTCGACGCCCTGCGCCACCTCGGCGCCCGAGGCGGCGATCAGGGTCTTGATCTCCTTGGCGGCCTCGGCCGAACGCTGGGCCAGGGCGCGCACCTCGGAGGCGACCACGGCGAAGCCGCGCCCGCTGTCGCCCGCCCGCGCCGCCTCGACCCCGGCGTTCAGGGCCAGAAGATTGGTCTGGAAGGCGATCGCGTCGATCACGCCGACGATGTCGCTGATCTCGGCCGAGCGGCGGCTGATGCCGTCCATGGCGGCGACCGCCCGGCGCACGACCTCGCCCGAGCGATCCGCCTCGGCGTGGGCCTGAGAGGCGACGGACGCCGCCTGACGAGCGCCCTCGGCGCTGCGCTGAACGGTGGCGGTGATCTGATCCAGCGCCGCCGCCGTCTCTTCCAGACTGGCCGCCTGCTGTTCGGTGCGGCGCGACAGGTCGTCCGACGCCCGGCTGATTTCATCCGAACCGCCGCGCAGCGTCGTCACCGCCGCCAGCACCTGCTCCAACGCCGTCCTGAGACTGGCCACAGCGCCGTTGAAGTCGACCTTCACGGCCTCATGGGCGCCTTCCATCTCCTGTTCGATGGCGGCGCGCAGATCGCCGTCCGACAGACGCGAAAGCTGTTCCGCCAGGGCGCCGACCAGTTCCGCCTGCGCCGCCTCGACCGCGAGACGATCCCGCTCGGCGCGCCGCGAGGCCTGTTCGGTCTCAGTGATGTCGACAGCCAGCTTGACCACCTTCAGCGGCCGCCCCGCGTCGTCCAGCACGGGGTTGTAGGAGGCCTCAAGCCAGACCTCGCGCCCGCCCTTGGCCATGCGCCGGAACTTGCGGGCGACGAAGCGCCCCTCGTTCAACTCGCGCCAGAAGGCGGCGTAGTCCGGCGCCGCCGCCTCGGCCGGGTCCATGAACATCCGGTGATGCTGGCCCCGGATCTCGTCCAAGCCGTAGCCCATGGTCTGCAGCAGATTGTCGTTGGCGTCGCGGATCGTGCCGTCCAGGTCGAACTCGATCACCGCCTGGGATCGTCCGATCGCCGCCATGCGGCGGTCCAGCTCCTCAAGCCGCAGCTGGTCCGCAGCCTGTTTCACGCGACGACTTCCACTGAACATCCGAACCGCTCCCCTTCAGAACAACGGTGATGACCCAGACCCGCCTGCGGATAGTAGCGATACCAATGGTTTCATAATTATTATAAAACACGCATAGATTGATATTCCGGCCGCATTTCATCGCCCGTTAACCATGATGGCGCATGAGCGTGTGGATCGGCTGCGCCTCTTGCGGCCAAGGGGCCCTCTTTGCGCAATCTCGTCGCCGCCGTTGAAGCGATCGACCCGCTGGTCGTCACCGGCAAGGTGGCGGGCGTCAGCGGCCTGTTGATCGAGTCGCGCGGCGGACTGTCCCGCCTCGCCGTCGGCGCGCGCGCCGAGATCGAGCGGCGCGGCCAGCCCCCTCTGCCCGCCGAGGTCGTCGGCTTTCGCGAGGCCAAGGCCCTGTTGATGCCCTTCGGCCCGGTCGAGGGGGTGGCGCCGGGCGCCGACATCCGCATCATCGACGCCGCCGCCAGCGTGCGCCCGACCGCCGCCTGGCTGGGCCGCATCATCGATTCCTTCGGCGAGCCGATCGACGGCCTGGGGCCGTTGACGCCGGGCCTCGTCCCCTACCCCCTGCGCGCGCCGCCGCCGCCGGCCCATTCGCGCGGCCGGGTGGGCGAGCGGCTGGATCTGGGCGTGCGGGCGATGGACGTCTTCACCACCACCAGCCGGGGCCAGCGCCTGGGCATCTTCGCCGGTTCGGGCGTGGGCAAGTCGGTGCTGCTGTCCATGCTGGCGCGTCAGGCGACGTGTGATGTCGTCGTCGTCGGCCTGATCGGCGAACGGGGCCGCGAGGTCCGCGAGTTCATCGAGGAGACTCTGGGCGAAGAGGGGCTGAAACGCGCCGTCGTCGTGGTCGCCACCTCAGACGAGCCGGCGCTGAAAAGGCGTCAGGCGGCCTATATGACCATGGCCGTGGCCGAGTTCTTCCGCGATCAGGGGCTTGAGGTGCTGTGCCTGATGGACAGCGTCACCCGCTTCGCCATGGCCCAGCGCGAGATCGGCCTGGCCGCGGGCGAGCCGCCGACGACCAAGGGCTACACCCCCACCGTCTTCACCGAACTGCCCAAGCTGCTGGAGCGCGCCGGGCCGGGGCCGATCCGGCCGGACGGGACCGAGGCGGGGCCGATCACCGCCCTATTCACCGTGCTGGTGGACGGGGGCGACCATGACGAGCCGATCGCCGACGCGGTGCGCGGCATCCTGGACGGCCACATCGTCATGGACCGCAAGATCGCCGAGCGCGGCCGCTTCCCCGCCATCGACGTGCTGAAGTCCGTCAGCCGCACCATGCCCGGCAACCAGTCTCCGCCCGAGCGCGAACTGAACCGCCGCGCGCGCCAGTGTCTGAGCGCCTATTCCAACATGGAAGAGCTGATCCGCATCGGCGCCTATCGCACCGGGGCCGACCCCATCGTCGACCGCGCCATCGCCCTGAATCCGGCCCTGGAAGGTTTCTTGACCCAGGACAAGGACGACGTGACGCGCCTGGCCGACAGTTTCGACAGACTTGAAACCATCCTGAACCAGGGCATGGTGGACCAATGATCACGGGAGACGACGCATGACGGCCTGGGCCCAATCCCTGATCCGCATCTCCAACTATGAGGTCGAGACGCTGCAGAAGCGGCTGGCCGAAATCAGCGCCCGCAAGGCCGAGGCCGAAATGCGCGTCGCCGTGCTGGACGCCGAGGCTGAGGTCGAGCGTGACAACGCGCGGCACGATTCGTCCTCCGGCATGATGTTGCAGGCCTATCTCAACGGCTGGAAGCAGCGCCGCGCCGACGCCGAGGCCGAGGTCGCCGCGATCGCCGCCGAGGAAGAAGGCGCCCGCGACGCCCTGACCGGCGCCTTCGAGGAGTTGAAGAAGTTCGAGCACGTCGCCGAGACCACCCGGCTGAACAAGCTGACGGCCGCCGCCAAGCGCGAGGCCGCCGCCTATGACGAAATGGGCCTGCGTCGCCGCGCCGAGGGCTAGACGTGATCGACCGTCGCGCCCTGCTGGCCTCGACCCTCGCGCTTGCCTCCTGCGGCGCGGGCGAGGCGCCCGCCACGCCGCCGACCGGCCCTGTTCGGCCGCTGAAAGCCGTCGCCCCCTTCCCGGTCGGAACCGTCGCCATGTCCGGCCAGCTGTCGGATCAGGACTGGTTCCGGCTGGTCTCCACCCACTTCTCCCAGCTCACGCCCGAGTGGGAGATGAAGATGGAGTACATCCTCCAGAAGGACGGCTCCCTGCGCTTCGACGCGCCGGACCGCATCGCCTATTTCGCGCGCGATCTGGACATCCGCCTCTTCGGCCACGCCCTGATCTGGTACGCGCAGGACCACCCGTGGTTCACCGCCCTTGTCGACGACCGCCCGCGCTTCATCGCCGAGCATGACCGCTATATCGCCGAGGTGGCCGGGCGCTGGCGCAGTCAGATCGTCGGCTGGGACGTGGTCAACGAACCGGTCGAGGATGACGGAAGCGGCTATCGCGACTGCGTCTGGAGCCGGGGCCTGGGCGGCGTGGACGCCTATATCATCCGCGCCTTCGAACAGGCGCGCATCGCCGCGCCTGAGGCGACCCTGTTCCTGAACGACTACAACCTGGAGAACACGCCCAAGAAGGGCGCGGCCTTCCTGCGTCTGGTCGAGCGGCTGCTGAAGGCGGGCGCCCCGGTTCAGGGCATCGGCATCCAGTCCCACCTCGACATCGAAATCCCCAAGGGCCGGATCGCCGCCTTCATGAATGAGGCCCGCCAGTTCGGCCTGCCCATCCATGTCTCCGAACTGGATGCGTCGCTGAAGCGCGGCGGCCGGATGCCGGACCTGCGTTCCCGCGCCCAGCGCCGCGAGCAGCAGACGGCGCGCGTGGCGGAACTGGCCGAGGCCTTCATGAGCCTGCCCCCCGCACAACGCTTCGCCTTCACCGTCTGGGGCGTGCGCGACAGCGATTCCTGGCTGCGTCGCGGCGAGAACGACGACGGCCGGGACAGCCCCCTGCTGTTCAATGATGAGGGGCAGCCGAACCCGCTGTTCGGCGTCCTGTCCGGCGCGTTCGACGCCTGACGACGAAGGAAAAGGGGTGCGGAACGCAAGTCCCGCACCCCCTATATGTCCCGACCGACGAACGGTCCCCCCTCGAAGAGAAGGCGACGCCTACAGGCTGATCGGGTTGATCACCCGGACCGGCTGGCCCGCTTCCAGGCCCAGTTCGGCATAGGTCCAGCTGACCGTCACGCCCTCGGGCGCGAGGGCGCGGCACACGTCAGGCGTGCGACGCACCAACTTCAGCTCAGCCGGATCAGAGTCCTTGATCTGCACTTCGAAACTGGACGCCTCGGTGCAGCCGTTGGACCCGACCACGACGTTCAGGCGCTGGCCGTCGAAGTCGACGCGGCGCACCGCCTCCACGACTTCCGTCTTGGCCATATTGGGCTCCGTGACGACCGAAACCTTCTCGCCGCCCCCATTGGAATAGATGACGCAACCGCCCAGCAAGGGCAGCAGGGCGACGGCGGCCAGCAGAGCGCCGCGCATCAGGCGCCTTCCGCCGGCGGCGTGTGGATGACGCGCGTGGTCGGCTTCTCAGTGGCGATGATGATGCAGCCCGACAGAGCCGGCGCGGCGACAGCCGCCAAGGCCAGGGCGATGATGATGCGGCGCATGAGACGCGTCCCTTTTTTTAACTTGGCCGCACCCTGCCAGCGCCGGGTCGCAGGGTCATGTGAATAATCGGCAAGGATCGCCGCCCGTCACGCGGCTGTCGCCGTCTCCTCCAGGTCGATCCAGGCCGCGCCGTGGTGCAGGGCGTCGGCTTCGGGTTGGGGCCGGCCGAGCAGGTAGCCCTGCACCTCATTGCAACCCTGGGCGCGCAGGAAGGCCAACTGCTCGGCGGTCTCGACGCCTTCGGCCAGCACCGGGATCGACAGGCTTTCGCCGATGGTCAGAACGGCGCGGATGATGGCCCGCGACTGCGGCGCCTCGCCGTCCAGTTCGGTCATGAAGGAACGGTCCAGCTTGATCTTGTCGAAGGGGAAGGCCTTCAGCGTCGACAGCGAGGAATAGCCCGTCCCGAAGTCGTCCATGGCGATGGTCACGCCCAGCGCCTTCAGCTGACGCAGCACATGGGTGGTGCGCGCCATGTCGGTGATCATGGCCGTCTCGGTGATCTCCAGCTCCAGGCGCGACGGCGCAAGGCCGGTCTCCAGCAGGATCTGATGCACCAGACGAGGCAGATCGACGTGGCTCAACTGCACCGGCGACAGGTTGACCCCGATGCGATGCGGCTCCTCCCAGGCGGCGGCCTGGCGGCAGGCCTGACGCAGCACCCACTCGCCGATCGGCAGGATCAGGCCGTTCTCCTCGGCCACGGGGATGAAGTCGGCCGGCGAGATGTAGCGGCCTTCATCGTTCTTCCAGCGCAGCAGGACTTCATAGCCGGTGGCCTTGCCGGTCTCGACCGAGGCCTGGACCTGATAGTGCAGCTCGAACCGCTCATTCTCGAGCGCCTCGCGCAGGGCCTGGGTCACGCGACGGCGGGCGCGGACCGCCTGGTCCATGTCCGCCTCATAGAAGCAGACGTCCTGGGTCAGCGACGCCTTGGCCCGGTACATGGCCAGGTCGGCGTTGTTGATCAGGGTGGACACGTCCTGGGCGTCTTCCGGCCACAGCGAGACGCCGATGCTGGCGCCGCACGACACGTCGGCATGGTCGAGCGTCACGGTCTGGATCACGGCCTGGCGCAGGCGCTCGGCCACCGCGCGGGCTTCGTCGCGGGTCGCGACCGAGGCCAGGGCCAGGAACTCGTCGCCGCCCTGGCGCGCGATGAACTCGCCCTCGCGCAGGGCGCCCTTCATGCGTTCGGCGATGATGCACAGAAGCTGGTCGCCGACCGCGTGCCCGTACAGATCGTTGACCTCCTTGAACCGATCCAGGTCCAGGGCGAACAGGGCCAGGCTCTCGCCCTCGGCCGCCGTCTGCTTCTGGCGCGTCAGCCGCTCCAGGAAGGAGGCTCGGTTGGGCAGGCCGGTCAGGCTGTCGTTGCGGGCCAGGTGGGCGATGCGACGTTCCTGGGCCATGCGGGCGCGCAGGTCGCGCACGGCGTAGATCATGGTGCGGCCGCGCGCCGTCAGGTCGCGCCGGGCCGACAGTTCGACGGGAATCTCCTGACCGCCGGCCATCAGAATGGTCTGGGTCACAGCGCCGTCGTCGAGACGGTGGGCGTCCTGCACCCAATCCCCCAGATCGGCGCCGATCAGGCTGTCACGGTCGGTTCCGGCCAACTCGGCCAGGACTTCGTTGACGGCCACGATGACGCCGTCGCGTTCGATCGCCATGCCGTCGACGCCGGTCTCCAGCAGGTACTGCAGCCGCTCGCGGTTCAGCGCCAGGGCTTCCCGATCCAGGGCGTGGCTGGCGGCGCCGGCGCCCAGCACCAGCAGACCGACGCCGGCGACGCCCAGCGCCAGCACATGGCGCGCGTCCTCGCCCGTCAGCATGCCGTCCAGCGGTCCCAGCGGAATGACGGTCATCGCCGCCATGGCCGTGAAGTGCAGGCAGACGATGCCCAGCACCATGGCCGCCCCGCCCTTCAGCCGCGCGAAGCGTTCTTCGGTCGAGGCCAGGCGGAAGGCCAGGGCGCCGAACGCCACCGAACCGATAATGGAGACCGCCAGATAGACGGCCGACCAATGCACCACGCCCTCGACCGACAGGGCGGCCATGCCGACGAAGTGCATCCCGGCCACAGCCATGCCGAACAGGGCGCCGCCCGCCTCGACGGAGAAACGGCGGCGCATGGAGGCCGTCGCCAGGGCCAGGCCGACGCCCAGGACCGCCACCGCCAGGGAGACGCCCGTCAGCATCGGCTCATAGGCCGTCTCGACGCCCGGTCGATAGGCGATCATGGCCACGAAATGGGTGCACCAGATCGTCGCCCCGCCCGCGACGGCGCCCAGGAACAGCCACGACACACGCGACAATCCCCCGTTTTCACGAACGCGCCGCAACAGTCCTGTTGTGATGAAGCTGCCCAGCAGGCAGATCAAGGCAGCCAGGGCGACGAGCCCCAGATGGTGCTCGTCAGTCAGACAGGTCAGGACACGCATGGAAGACGCCGTAGGGAATAGGGAGTCTGATGTCCTAAAAGCCAAGGCGTTAACCCTGGCTGTCTCGATATGAATAACGAAAATTGAAAAAAGCGGCCCTTAAGCCGCTTCAGCCTCTACTGGCTGACGGCCGCGGCCTCGCCGTCCATCATGTAGGGATTGTTGACCAGAACGTTGGCGCCGGGCGGAAGGCCCAGTTCCTTGAAGGTCCATTCCATCTGCACCCCGCCCCGGACCGGACGGCTGCAGCGATCCTCGTCCAGACGACGCAGGGTGATGACCGCCGAATCCTTGAGCTGGGTGATGAAGGGCTTGACGTCGCTCTTGTCGGTGCAGCCGTTCGAGCTGACGCGGAACACGGCCAGATCGCGGGTGAAGGCGGCGGCGTGGATCGGCTCCAGCTGCCCCGGCATGCCCTCGGTCCGCACCAGGGCGCCCGGCTTCGAGGCGCACCCGGCCAGGGCCGCGACAGACAGCCCCACGGCAACGCAGAAAGCGATCCGATATCTCATCTCGGCCTCCTGCGGCTCGATCCTGACAGCGAGGGGCAACATGCCTTGGTTTGGCCCAAAAGGGAACCGCCGCTGCGTCTGATTAAAAAAGAGGCCCCGGCGAGCCGGAGCCTCTTTTCTTGTCTTGAACCACGACCCGACGGATCGGGCGGGATCGTCGAACTTACGAGGAGTAGTATTCGACGACCAGGTTCGGCTCCATCTTCACCGGATAGGGCACGTCGGACAGTTCCGGCACGCGGCCGTAACGGACCGAGAAACCACGATCGCCCAGTTCCAGATAGTCAGGCAGATCACGCTCGCTCGACTGCTGGGCTTCGAGCACCAGCGCCATGTTGCGCGACTTTTCCTTGACCTCGATGACCTGGCCCGGCTTGACGCGGTACGAACCGATGTCGACCTTCTTGCCGTCGACGGTCACGTGGCCGTGCGAGACGAACTGGCGAGCAGCCCAGACGGTCGGGACGAACTTGGCGCGGTAGACGATGGCGTCCAGACGCGATTCCAGCAGACCGATCAGGTTTTCCGAGGTGTTGCCCTTGCGACGGGCGGCTTCGGCGTAGGTCGCCGCGAATTGCTTCTCGGTGATGTTGCCGTAGTAGCCCTTCAGCTTCTGCTTGGCCTTCAGCTGCAGACCAAAGTCCGAGACCTTGGACTTGCGGCGCTGGCCGTGCTGGCCGGGGCCGTAGGAACGCTTGTTGACGGGAGACTTGGCGCGACCCCACAGGTTTTCACCCATGGCCCGGTCGAGTTTGTACTTGGCGCTATGGCGCTTGGACATGTGTCACTCTTCATCATGATGCGGCCCGGCTGCTCCCCGATTGGAGCGGCGATCTCAACGGCGGTCCACGCATCGTCCGTAATAGACATCGCGCCTCGGGCGAAACCCGGTGCGAGAAGGCCGGGCTTATGAAGGCGACGGCCCCTGGAGTCAATGTCGGCGGCCTCTCCTCCTAGATGACAGAAAGGAAACTTGAGCCTGAAGCTGCTGTTCGTGCAGTTGCCGCCGACAAGAAGAAACGACTCGGGAGGCCCTCGGCATGACACGCAAACCCTGGCTCACGGCGGCGGCCCTGGCCGTTCTGGCGGCGACGGCGGCGCAGGCGCACGACGCGAACCGGCCCTCCGCCCTGGTGGTCTCAGGCCGGGTCATCGACGGCTCGGGCGCGGCGCCGATCGTCGGAGGGCGGGTGGTGGCCGTGGACGGCATCATCGCCTGTGTCGGCCGCGCGGCCGACTGCCCGACGCCGCCCGGCGCCGCCGTCATCGACGCCGGCGACGGCAGCATCATCCCCGGCCTGATCGACCTGCACGTCCACCCGCGTCCGCACTACTACGGCTGGTTCCTGGCTTCGGGCGTGACCACGGTGCGGTCGGCCAACACCACAACGGAGATGGCCCGCGCCCTGAACGACCTGCCCGCGCCGCACGCACGACTGGTCTGGGCCGGGCCGATGCTGGACGGCGAGAACAGCATCATCAAACGCTTCTATCCCGAGGCGACGCCGGACGCGCCCTCGCCCGCACGCGCCGCCGACGGTCCCTCGCTGGATGGAGTAGAACTGCTCATCGCCGCGACGCCCGAGCAGGCCGTCGCCGCCGTCGACGCCCTGGCCGCTGAAGGCGCCGACTGGGTCAAGCTGTACGAGCAGCTTCCGCCCGACGCCTTCGCAGCCGCCGTCCGACGCGCGAAAGACCTGGGGCTGCCGACGATGGCCGACCTGGGCATGGCCTCGACCCGCGGCCTCAGCGACGCCGAAGTCGACCTGCTTCAGGCCGTCGCCCTGGGCCTGAACAGTCTCGAACACGCCAGCGGCGCGGCCCTGGCCTACCGCCGGCTGGGCGGCGACCTGGAGGCGGAAAGCCTGGATCCGGCGCTGATCGATCAGATGGCGCGCGCCCTGCTGGCGGCGGATACGGCGCTGATCCCCACCCTGTCCGTCTTCCATTTCACCGCCGAGACGCAGTCGCCCGATCCGGTGCTGACCGATCTGCCGCTGGGCGATGCGGCAGGGACGGTCCGCGACGGCCTGGATCAGCAATGGCGCGGCGTGCATCAGCATTTCCACGCCGATGCCGAGAATAACAGCAAGGCGAGGCAGGACGCCCGCGTCGGCGCGGCCGTGGCCCTGCGTCTGGCCCAACTGGGCGGCCGCATCGGCGCCGGTTCGGACACGCCCGCCGGCGCCCTACAACCTGCCCGGCGGAGGCCTGCACCTGGAGATGGAGCTGATGACCCGCGCGGGCCTCAGCCCCCTGCAGGCGCTGTCGGCCGCGACGGGAACGGCGGCCGACATCCTGAAGCGCGACGACATCGGCCGCATCGCCGTGGGCCGCCGCGCCGACCTGCTGATCGTCGAGGGCGACCCATCGCGCGATATTCGCGACACGCGCCGCCTGCGCCACATCGTTCTGGACGGCCGCGCCTATGCGCCGGACGCCCTGAAGCGTCAGGCGATCACGGACGGCGAGGCGCGGCTGGCGGCGCTTCTGGCGGAAGAAGGCGATTGAGCGCCGATCAGACGGCGGGCCCCGCCTCCGCGACCCATGCGTAGCCCTCGCCCCGGCGCTCGATCTGACCCAGGCCCGGGAAGGGGAAGTGAACGCCGTACAGACGCAGCCGTTCGGTCGCGCCGCGCTCAAGAATCTCACGCCGCGTCGCGGCCCCCGCAGCGCGGTCGCTGTCCCAGACCAGGGCCAGGTCGGGACGAGGAACCGAAATGATGGAGCTGTGCAGGGCGTCGCCGAGATAGAGCAGACGCTCGGAGCCGGAGGCGATTTCATAGCCGGAGTGGCCCGGCGTGTGCCCCTTCAACGGCACGGCGCGGATCGAGGGCGTGACCTGCGCGCCCGGCTGGAAGGTTTCGACCTTCGACTTAATGGCCGCCACCAGAGGCCCGGCGCCGTGCGCTTCGGCGCCGGCCTGGGCCGCGTCCCATTCCGGCGCGCTCATGCGGATCACCGCATTAGGAAAGACCAGGGCGCCCTCGGCGTCGACCAGGCCGCCGACATGGTCGCCGTGGGCGTGGGAGATCAGAACGTCCGTCACCTGCGCCGGCTCGACGCCCGCGGCCCGCAGCGAACCGACCAACAGATTGGCCGTCCCCATCTGACCGCCCGCCCCGGCGTCCATCAGCACCACGCGATCGCCGTCGCGCACCAGCAACGGCTGCACCGGCAGATGGACCGCATCCGTCGGCGCGCCGCCCGCCGTCAGCAGGGCGGTGATCTCTTCAGCCTTGGCCCCGGCTTCGACCCACGGGGTTTGCGCCACCGGCACGACGATCTCGCCGTCCCGCAGAGCCGCCAGCTTCAGCTCGCCCACCGTAAAGGGACGCACGTCGGGCGAGGCCGCGGCGACGACCGCCTGTCCTTGCCCCTGTTCGCTGGACTTGGGCTGCTGCTGGCAGGCGCCGGCGCCGATCAGAAGACCCAGCACAAGCCCCGAAGCGGCCAGTTTCAAATATGGAGTCATCCTCGCCCCCCGAAAGAAAAACGCCCCGCCGGGATCGGCGGGGCGTCTGGTCTGCATCAGCCCTTGGCGGCTTCGTACAGTTCGTTGACCTTGTTCCAGTTCACCACCGACCAGAAGGCCTTGAGGTAGTCGACCCGGCGGTTCTGGTACTTGAGGTAGTAGGCGTGCTCCCACACGTCGGCGGCCAGCAGGACGGCGCCCTTCTCGGCCGCGTCGTCCATCAGCGGGTTGTCCTGGTTCGGGGTCGAGGTGACCTTCAGCTTGCCGTCCTGAAGGATCAGCCAGGCCCAGCCCGAACCGAACTGACCGGCGCCGGCGGCGTCGAAGTCAGCCTTGAACTTGTCCATGCCGCCCAGTTCGGCGTCGATCTTGGCGGCCAGTTCGGCCGAGGGCTCGCCGCCCGCGCCGACCGGGGCCAGCAGCTCCCAGAACAGGCTGTGGTTCCACACGCCGCCGCCGTTGTTGCGGATCGACTTCGGCAGCTTGGACATGATCGCGAAGATGTCTTCCAGCGACTTGCCCTGCGCCTCGGGCGTGGCGTCGACGAACTTGTTCAGGTTGTCGACATAGGTCTGATGGTGCTTGTCGTGGTGGAAGGTCATCGTCTCCTTGTCGATGGCCGGCTCCAGCGCGTCATAGGCGTAGGGCAGCGGGGGCAGGGTGAAGGCCATGGGAGACTCCTCTTTACGGCGTTTGATTCCTCTGGACCCTATCTAGGGCCGCGCGCGCCAGACCCAAGCCTTGAACGTCGCCTTTGTTCACAATTCTCGGGGCGAAGCCGCTTTTCGGAACCGAAAGAGCGAAACAGCCGTTTCCCGAACGCCCCAGACCCTCTTTTCAGGTCGCTTACTCAGGGGGATGCGTCATGCCTGATCGCGCCTCTTCGCGAAACGCCCTGCTGTCGGACGCCGAAGCAGAAAGCCTACGTCTGCAACTGCTGGAAGTGATTCCGCGCCTTCGCCGCCATCATCTGCTGGACCTCGCCGACACCCTGCATGAGGCCGCGCGAGAACGCCGCTGGTCGCCGGAGGAACGGCTGGACATGAGGGCCTGACGCCCTCGCCCGTCGTCAGCCCGCGTGCAGTTCCTGCTTCACCCGTTCGGCCAGGGTCTTGATGTCCAGCGGCTTGGGCAGGAAGGACACGCCGACCTCGTCCTGCAACAGGTCCGAGAAGTCGCTCTCGGCGTAGCCCGAGATGAACATGACCGGGGCGTCGCCCAGGAAGGGCCGCGCCTTCCTGAGCAGCGAAGGCCCGTCCAGCCCCGGCATGATGACGTCCGAAATCAGCATGTCGATCTGGCCCGCCCACTCCTCGGCCAGGATCAGGGCCTCCTCGCCGTCGGCGGCCTCGATCACCTCATAGCCGCGCTGTCGCAGCAGGCGGGCGGCGATGCCGCGCACGGCGGCCTCGTCCTCCACGAACAGAATGCGGCCCGCGCCTGACAGGTCGCGCGGCGCCTTGACGACCTTCTCGACCACGGGGGCCTCGACCAGCTCTTCGGCCGTGGCGGCGGGCAGGAAGATGCGGAAGGCGGCGCCGGCGCCGTCCAGATTGGCGACGGTGATGTGCCCGCCCGCCTGCTGGGCGATGCCGTAGACGGTGGCCAGCCCCATGCCCGTCCCCTCGTTCACCGCCTTGGTGGTGAAGAAGGGCTCGAAAATCTTGTCCAGCAGGGCCGTCGGCACGCCTGGGCCGGTGTCCGACACCTCGATCAGGGCGACCTCGTCGGTCGCCTCGCGCCAGCCCATGTCGCGGGCCTGAGCGCCGGTCAGACGGCGGGTCTTGATCGTGACCACGCCGGCGCCGGGTTCGACCACGCCGCGCATGGCGTCGCGGGCGTTGACGGCCAGGTTCATCACCGCCGTCTCCAACTGGCTCTTGTCGGCCAGCACCAGCGGCAGGTCGCGGCCGTAGTCGGTCTCCAGACGCACGTCCTCGCGCAGCAGGCGGCGCAGCAGGACGGCGAACTCGCCGACCAGTTCGCCCAGATCCAGCCGCTCGCGCCGCACCGTCGACTTGCGCGAGAAGGCCAGCAGCTTGCGCACCAGATCGGCGGCGCGGATGGCGGTCTGGCGGATCTCGTTCAGCCCTTCATAGGAGGGATCGCCGACCGGGTGGCGCTCCAGCAGGCCCGACAGTTGCAGTTGGATCGCCGTCAGCAGGTTGTTGAAGTCGTGCGCGACCCCGCCCGCCAGCTGGCCCACGGCCTGCATCTTCTGGGCCTGCGACAGCTGCAGCTCCATCGACTTCTGCGCCGCCACGTCGAACAGCCAGACGCGGCGCCGGTCGCCCTCGGGCGCGACATAGAGGTGCAGCTGGCGATCCGGGTGGGCGCGGGCGATCAGCTCGATCGGGCCGGACGACCCGGCCTCCAGCTTGGTTCTGGCCTCGGCCACGCCCGCCGGGTCGAACAGATGGCCGAAGGCGGCGTCGCCCGAGGCCGCCGGGCCGGTCAGCAGGGCCAGGGCCGCGTTCGGCTCCTCGACCCGGCCCGCGAACAGGTCTTCGCCGCCGATGACGGCCGAACCGAAGGGCGCGCCGGCGGCCATGGCCCGCGCCTCGCCGGTCGGGGCGGCGGGCTGGGGCGCGGCGGGCGCGGACGGCGCCAGCGGCAGGACGGCCTCCGGCGCGGCGCGGACGAGGAAACGCCCCTGCCCCGCCTGGCCGATCAGCACCTCGATCTCGCGCGCGCCGATCTGGACGATGGCGCGGCCCTGATGCCCCTCGCGCGCCTGGGCGAAAGCCATGTAGAGGGCCTGGGCGGATTTCCCGCCCCCCTTGCCGGCTCTGGGCAGGGTGGTGACGGTCCCGTTCTCCTCGGCCCAGGCGGCGTTATAGGCCAGCACCTGGCCTGACGGCTGCACCAGGGCGGCGGGCTCGGCCATGGCGTCCAGCATCTCGACCGCCGTATCGCCTGAAGGCGAGCGACGCTCTGACCGGCCGAACGCCGACAGCCAGATCAGCGCCGTCGCCCCCGCCGCGAAGATCAAGATCAGCCCCGGCGCGGTGAAGGCG
Organism: Brevundimonas sp. ZS04; assembly: GCF_001956865.1. NCBI lineage: Bacteria > Pseudomonadati > Pseudomonadota > Alphaproteobacteria > Caulobacterales > Caulobacteraceae > Brevundimonas > Brevundimonas sp. ZS04. The sequence continues at coordinate 221,379 of NZ_MTHE01000004.1, read as the reverse complement.
CTGGCCCGGAACGCCGGATAGGCGATGGCCGCGATCGCCAGGGCGAAGCCGACCGCCATCACGACCAGCCACGGATCGAGGCGCGGGCGGCTCGCGATGCTGGTCTTCTGGCGGTCTTGCGGTCGGGAAATGGTCATGGCGTCTCGCCCGCGCGAATCAGGGTTCGTCAGCATACGCCGTTCCTCCGCCGTCGCCTTCATCGCCGCTTCCTTTGCTGCATGACGAAGCCGATGACCTTGGCGGCCGCCTCGAAATGTTCGCGCGGGATGACGCCGTCGACCTCGACCGCCGCATAGAGGGCGCGGGCCAGGGGCACGTTCTCGACGATGGGCACCTTGTGCTCCCTGGCCACCTCGCGGATGCGCAAGGCCAGGGCGTCCACGCCCTTGGCGACGCAGACCGGCGCGCCGTCGCCCTTGTCCGGCTCATAACGCAGGGCGACCGAATAGTGGGTCGGGTTGGTGATGATGACGGTGGCGTCCGGCACGGCCTGCATCATCCGCTGACGGCCGCGCTGCATGCGGATCTGGCGCAGCTTGGCCTTGACGTGCGGGTCGCCGTCGGACTGTTTGAAGTCTTCCTTCAGCTCTTCCTTGGTCATCCGCATCCGCTTGGCGAAGCGCATCCGCTGCCACAGGTAGTCAGCCCCCGCCGTCAGCGACAGGAACACGAGGGCCGACAGCATCAACGCCAGCGCCAGGTCGCGCGCGAACGGCAGGATCATCGCCGGGCTCATGGCGGCCAGGTTCTCAAGCTCGCGCGCGTGAGGCTTCAGCACCCACCAGCAGACGGCGCCGATGGCGACCAGCTTGATGAAGGTCTTGAGGAACTGCACCAGGCCGTCCGGGCCAAAGATGCGCTTGAAGCCTTCCAGCGGATTCACCTTGGACCACTTCGGCTTGACCTTGTCGGCGGTGAAGATGAGGCCCGACTGAGCCAGATTGCCGCCGACCCCGCCCAGGATGACCGCAAACATCAGGGCCGCCAGGAACGGCGCCGCCGCCCAGACGGCGTGCATGCCGATCTCGACGCCTCCGCCCGCCTCCAGCCCGCCGATCATGGCGTGCGGCTGGGCCAGGAAGGGCGTCAGCGCCTCGGCGATCCGGGTCGAAAACCAGCCGCCGCCCGCCAGCAGCACGCCGGCCGCCCCGGCCAGAGACAGGGCCGCCGCCACGTCCGGCGACTTGGCGACATCGCCCTTTTTCCGCGCCTCTTCGAGTTTTCGCGGGGTGGCGTCTTCTGTTTTCGACTCGGGATCGGGGCCGTCAGCCAACGGCGCCTCCCGTGAAGAAGGCCGCCACCGAACGGTAGCGGTCGATGAAGACGGTCCCCACCACGCCCAGGCTGAGCGTGAACACCGACAGGCCCAGGATGACGCTCAAGGGCGCGGCGGCGAAATAGACCTGGAAGCTGGGCATGACCCGCGCCACCAGGCCCGAGGCCAGGTTGAAGATCAGGGCGAAGACCAGCACCGGCGCCGCCAGCTGCACCCCGAGCATGAAGCTCTGGCTCAAGGTCTTCACCGCCATCTGGGTGAAGTCCGACACGATCAGCGGCTTGGCGGGGGCGATGGCCTCATACGATCCGACCATGCCGCCGATGAACAGGTGATGGGTGTTGGTGGCGAACACCAGGGTCACGCCCAGCAGCATCAGAAAGGCCGACAGGGTCGTGCCCGGCTGGGCCTGCAGCGGGTTGGCGGTCTGGGAGAATCCCAGCGTCGTCTGCAGGGAGACGATCTCGCCCGCCGTGGTCAGGGCGGTCATGAAGCTGCGCAGGATGGCGCCGATGGCCAGGCCGGTCAGCACCTCGCGCATCACCCAACCGACGGTGGCGCCCAGGGTCGCGGGCAGGGCCGGCAGGCTGGCGCCCACGATGGGCCACAGCGCCAGCGACAGCACCAGGGCCAGCGACAGGCGCACCCGCGGCGGCACATAGGATTCGCCGAAGCCCGGCAACAGCATCAGGACCGCGCCGACGCGCGCGAAGATCAGCCCCCCGGCCCAGACCTGTTCCGCCGTGGCGTAAGGCTCCATGTCCCTGCCCTACAGCCTCGCCCTACATGCCCGCGATGCGGGCGGCGATCTCGCGCATGAAACCGCCCAGCAGCGCGCCCATCAACGGCAGGAACAGCAGCAGGGACACGAAAATGGCGATGATCTTGGGCGCATAGACCAGGGTCTGCTCCTGGATCTGGGTCAGGGCCTGGAACAGGCCGATGGCCACGCCGACCACCAGGGCCACGATCAGGGCCGGCAGGCACAGCTGGATCGTCAGCCACAGGGCGTCGCGACCCACATCCAGAACTTCCGCGCCGCTCATCGCCGATCCCCGAAGCGCCCCGAACACAAGCACGGGACAGTGGGCAGAAAATGCCGACAGGATGGTTAACGCGACGTTAGGACGATGCAATGAGACCGATGTTCCGGTCGATGCCGGTTCATTCGATTGACAACAGCGGCGACTAGACGAACGTTTTCACCCTCCCCCCGATCAACGCCTGAAGGATGCCTCATGAAACCGTTCCTGCGTCTCGCCTCCGTCCTGATGGTCGCGACCTCGGCCTTGCTGGTCGGCGCGTGCGACAACAAGGCGCCGGAACAGACTGAAACAGCGACGGCTCCGGCCGAGGGCGCCTCGGCCGGAGCCGGTCCCTTCGACGTGAACAGCGTGGCCCTGTCGACCGCCAGCCTGGGCGACTTCCCCTATCTGCGCCTGCCCGAGGGCTACAAGCCGCAGAACAGCGAGGCGCACGACTTCGCCGACTTCCCCTTCTGGACCGGCGCCCGGTTCGAAATGATCGAAGGCCGGGTTCATCAGACCCAGATCACCAACGACACCGGCAAGAGCTTCTCGCGGCTGGAGTTGCTGCGAAACATGGAGCACGCGCTGAAAGAGGCGGGCGCCGTTCGCATCTTTGACGGCCAGATTCCCAGCGACGCCGCCCACGCCCTGCCCGAGGCGGTGCAGATGGCGGCCCTGAACGGCATCGGCGACATCTATAACGGTCCGTCGCAGACCTGGGTGATCCGTCAGGCGGACCGCACGGTCTGGGTTCACCTGTATGTCGGCAGCGCGCAAGGCTCGATGGCGGTGGTCGAAGCCAAGGCCCTGGCGCCGACAAGCCTGTAGCCGACAACGCCGGCGATGAAGGCCGCGCCCACAATCGCCGCGTCGAACTGGTCCGCCTGCCCTGATCGGGGCAAAAGCCGTTTTAAACAGCGGCGCCGTTTCCAAAACCTGTGCAGGGGAGGTATGCAGCCTGTCATGAGCGACCAGACCCCCTCCTCCCCCGCCGTTTCCCAGGAAGAAGCCGAAGCCGCCGTCCGCACCCTGATCCGCTGGGCCGGCGACAATCCTGAGCGCGAAGGCCTGATCGAGACGCCCAAGCGCGTGGCCAAGTCCTATCGCGAGCTGTTCCAGGGCTATGAAGTCGAACCGCGCGACTATCTGGAGAAGACCTTCGAGGAGGTCGGCGGCTATGACGAGTTGGTGGTCCTGAAGGACATCCGCTTCGTCAGCTTCTGCGAGCATCACATGCTGCCGGTGGTGGGCAAGGCGCACGTCGCCTATCTGCCGACCGACCGGGTCGTCGGCATCTCCAAGCTGGCCCGCGTGGTGCGCGGCTACGCCCGGCGCCTGCAGATTCAGGAGAAGATGACCTCCGAGATCGCCAACGCCATCCAGGACGTGCTGCGCCCCCACGGCGTCGGCGTGGTCATCGAGGCCGAGCACAGCTGCATGACCATGCGCGGCGTGGACGTCCCCGGCGCCAGCCTGATCACCAGCTGCCTGCTGGGCGTCGTCCGCGAAGACCCCCGCACACGCGAGGAATTCCTGCGTCTGGTGCGAGGATAAGAGATCCTGCCCTCCTTCTCCCCGTGAGAAGGAGGGCAACGGCCCCGTTCTTGCGTAACAGCATTCGAACAAGGGGGTCGTGATGCTGCAGAACGTGTTTTCGTCCCGGAATGAGCCGCCGCCGATCATGCGCGGCGGTTGGCTGGACGCGCTGCGTTTCATCGTGGCCGCCCTGATCATCCTGCATCACTTCCAGATGTCGGCGCCCGTCCCCTTGGCCGAAGGGCTGCATCCCGTGTTCGAGCGCGGCGGCTTCCTGCTGACCAACTTCTTCCTGATCGACAGCGGATACGTGCTGATGCGGGTCTATGGCCGCGCGGTCGGCTCGGGCCGGATGTCCAAGACCGACTTCTTCATAAAGCGGGCCTTGAGGGTCTATCCGGCGCATCTGATCGTGCTGGGCCTGCTGGTGGCGCTGGTGCTGGCGGCGACCGCCGCGGGCATGCCGCCCAGCCATCCCGAGTGGTTCGCCTGGGATCAGCTTCCCGCCCAGGCGGCCCTGGTGCAGTCGTTCGGCGTGCACGGCGGCCTGGGCTGGAACGCCCCAACCTGGTCGATCTCGGCCCTGCTGGGCTGCTACGTCGCCTTCCCCTTCGTGCTGCGGGGTCTCAGCCGGATCGGGCCGTGGACGGCGCTGATCCTGGTCGTCGTCGGCTATCTGGCCGCCAATGAACTGAGCTGGGCGATCCTGAAATATCCCGTCTATCAGATGCCGCTGAACCTGGGCATCTGGCGCGCCCTGCCGCTGTTCATCCTGGGCATGGGGCTGGCCTGGTTCGCGCAAGGCGTGTGGATCAACGCCCGCATCGCCGGCTGGGCCGGGGTGCTGGCCGCCGTCGGCCTGGCTGTGGCCCAGTATTTCGACAAGAACGCCCTTCTGTCGCTGGTCTTCATCTCCATCATCATCCTGGCGGCGGGCGCCGTGCCGACCAAGCGGCCGTCGAAGCTGGTCGAGGCGGCGGCCATGGTCTCCTTCTCCATGTTCATCTCGAACGAGGTCGTGCGCATCGCCTGGTTCGGCCTGGCCGAGGCCTTCGCCGACAAGCTGGCGCTGGGCGAAGCCTGGCGCTGGGGCCTGTGGGCTCTGGGCGTGCTGGCGGCCTTCGTCTTCGCCTTCGGCCTGCACTATCTGATCGACCAGCCGATCCAGAACCGCATCCGCGCCTGGCTGAAGGCGCGCGGCAAGGGCGCCGCCGTCAGCCAGCCGGTCGTCTCTCTGGAGGGCTAGGCCCCGCCCGCGCCGCCGACCAGGTGCAGGATGTTGCCGTCCGGATCCTTGAACCAGGCCAGACGCAGCGGCCCGGCGACATGGACGTCGCCGTCATGCGCCATGCCGTCATAGCGTTCAAAGACGACGCCCTTGGTCTTGAGATCGGCGACGATGTCGTCCACCTCGACGCCCACGTCCCAGGTCACGGCGTTGGCCTGGTTCGTCCCGGCGAAGTCCGAGCGGTAGACCGTCAGCCAGGTGTTCCCGGTGCGATAGCCCAGCACCCCGTCCATGCCGGTGTCCGCCAGGTTCAGACCCAGCACGTCGGAATAGAAGGCCCTGGCGCGCTCCAGATCCTTCACCGCCACGATGGCCGAAGAGTTCTTGTCCTTGAGCATGGTGTTTCTCCCGTTTCGAGAGACAACCATCGGCGCCCAGGGTCGATCCCTGCGAGGCGCGACAAAAAAAGACGCGGAGGTCGCCCTCCGCGTCTTCTTCTTTTCACGAACCAGAAGGTCCGTAAGGCCTTAGAGGAGCTTGAGATCCACGGCCGAAGTCTTGCCGCGCTGGGTTTCCAGCTCGTACTCGACCTTGGCGTTGTCATCGAGACCCACCAGACCCGCCTTTTGCACGGCGGTGATGTGGACGAAAACGTCCGCGCCGCCCGTGTCGGGTTGAATGAAGCCGAAGCCCTTCGTGGGGTTGAACCACTTGACCGTGCCGGTCGCCATATTGCGTCTCCGTAAACGCGCTTTTCCAGGCGGACGTCCTAGCAGGATCGCCCGTCAGCCCATCTGGACAAGCTCGTTCAGGCGAAGGAGCAAGACGCGGGTTTGGACCCCACGTGAAATCCGGACTGCGGCGATGTTGTCACCCGACTATCCACAGCGGTCAACTGTAAAGCGAAACCGAGCCGACAGGCTTTACAGTTAATTTCGCCGCGACGCGCGCAGCTTGCGCTTCTTGGCGCCCAGCCGACCACGCACCGACGCGCAGTGATGAGGTCCGACGACTGCACATGGCCGAACAGACGACGTTCCGCCCCGTGCAAACACCGAAGAAACGCCGCTCCTGAAGCGCAGAAGCGGCTATAGCGAGCTCAGATACCCAGCATTTCCATAGCCATGGCCTGACAGGTCGGGCCGCCGCGCCCGCCGTCGTTGGACAGGCCGAAGACGGCCCGGCCGCCCGCCGGATCGACCAGGGCGATGGCGTGCCACAGGGTGTTCGAGCCCTCATGCGCGATTACGGGCCCCTTGGCCCACGGCTGGGGCGGCAGGACGATCCAGCCATAGGCGTAGTTGCGCCCTTCGCCCGGCGTGACGAGACGCCGCACCGTCTCCGGCTTCAGCCAGCCGCCGCCTTCGGTCAGGAAGACCTGTAGAAAGCGGGCGTAGTCGGCCGCCGTCATGTGAACCGTGCCCGACGGGCCGAGCGCCAGAGGATTGTCCGAGCCCGGATCGACTGGGTCCATCGACACGGCCGTCTCGCCCATGCGGCGGTGCCCCCAGGCGTTGTCGCTTCCAGCCGGCGCGCCAAACCCCGCCGAGGTCAGGCCCAGGGGGCCGAACACCTCGGCCTGCATGGCCTCTTCCCACGAGCCGCCGGTGACGGCCTCGATCGCCGCTCCGACCAGCACATAGTTGGCGTTGCCATAGACGAACGCCCTGCGCGCGCCGGACGGCGGGGCGGCCAGCGCCTTCTCGACGATGGCGCGGCGCTGTGCGGGCAGGGATTGAGGGTCGGCGCGGGCGGTCATCAGCCAGGCCATGCCCATGACCGCCTCGTCCTTCAGCCCCGCCGTGTGGGTCATGAAGTCGTCCAGCGTCGCGCCGTCCCAGCCCGCGTCGATCGTCAGGTCGGGAAAGGCTTCAGCCAGCGGCATGGCCCAGCGCGCCCGTCCCTGCTCGACCAGGCGGGCGAACAGCGCCGCCGTCATCGCCTTGGTGTTGGAGCCCAGGTGCCAACGGTCGTCCGTCGTCGCCGGATCGTCCCCTCCCGCGCGCCGCACGCCGCGCACGCCGGACCAGGTCAGTCCTTGAGCCGTCACGACCCCGCCCGCCAGGGCGATCGGCCTGACCCCGTCGAAGGCTGTCGTCAGGGCGGCGTCGAACGCTCCTTCGCCTTGGGCGCGCGCCGCCGATGGCGCGACTGCGGCCGCGGCGCCGACGGCCAGGACATGACGACGATTGATCATTTTCGGCTCCTTTTGCGTTGCACCCTGAACGGCAAGGCTGGCGACGCCAGTGAATTCGCCGCAAGGTTGGTCGATCGCGACACAAGGACACGCCCATGGCCAAGGACGACTACGCCGACATCCTGGAAGCCCTGCAGATCCAGATGGTCGAGACCCAGGCCTGGGCCATCGAACAGGGGCTGAAGGTCGTCATCGTCTTCGAGGGGCGCGACGCCGCCGGCAAGGACGGGGCGATCAAGCGCATGACCGAATACATGGCCCCGCGGCAGACGCGCGTCGTCGCCCTGCCCAAGCCGACCGAGCGCGAAACGACGCAATGGTATTTCCAGCGCTACGCCGCCCATCTGCCGGCGGCGGGCGAGATCGTGATCTTCAACCGCTCCTGGTACAATCGGGCCGGGGTCGAGGCGGTCATGGGCTTCTGCACGCCCGAGCAGCATGAGCGCTTCCTGCACGACGCCCCGCATTTCGAGCGGATGCTGACCCAGTCGGGCGTCATCCTGATCAAGCTGTGGCTGGACATCAGCCGCGACGAACAGGCCCGCCGCCTGGAGGAGCGCGTCGACCACCCGCTGAAGCGGTTCAAGGTCTCGTCCCTGGACGCCGAGGCCCAGGCCCGCTGGAGCGCCTATTCCGCCGCCCGCGACGAGATGCTGAAGCGCACGCATCTGGACTATGCGCCCTGGACCGTGGTGGCGACGGATCAGAAGAAGACGGCGCGGCTGAACATCCTGCGCCATGTCCTGCGCCGCCTCGACCGACCCGGCCTTGAGTGCCGCGAGCCGGACCCGGACGTGGTCTTCCCTGGCGACGAGGCGCAAGGGCGGCTGGCGAAGTAGACCGCCTCACATCATGAGGAGACAGACCATGACGGAGCAAGAACGTCAGGCCCTCAGTTAAAGTCCCCGCTGTCACCCTGGGGTTCTGGATCATCAAGATTCTGGCGACCACGCTAGGCGAGACCGCCGGCGACACCGTCACCATGACGATGAAACTGGGTTACCTGGCCGGAACAGGCGTCTTCATGAGCGTGCTGGTCGTTCTGGTCTGGCGTCAGATCACGGCGAAACGATTCCGCCCCTTCCTCTATTGGGCGACCATCATCGCTTCGACCACCGCGGGAACCGCCCTGGCGGATTTCGCCACCCGTTCTCTAGGCATTCGGCTATACGGGCGGATCGCTGCTGTTGCTGGCCTGCGTCCTGGCCTCTCTGGCCGCCTGGCGTTTGAGCACGGGATCCATCTCTTCAGACACGATCACCACCCCTCGCGCTGAGGCCTTCTACTGGCTGACCATCACCTTTTCACAGACGCTCGGAACCGCGCTCGGCGACTGGACCGCGGACACGGGCGGCTTGGGCTATGTCGGCGCCGCCTTCGTATTCAGCGCCCTGCTGGCCGTCGTGGCCGGTTGCTACTTCTGGACCAGGACGAACCGTGTCCTGCTGTTCTGGGCCGCCTTCATCCTGACCAGGCCGCTGGGCGCCACGGTCGGAGACTTCCTGGACAAACCATTGGACCACGGCGGCCTGGCTCTGAGCCGCCCGCTGGCGTCGGCTGTTCTGGCGGCGGCGATCGTGGCGCTTATTCTGTTGCTGCCCCAACGCGCGGGACGACACCCCGGCGAAACCTGACCGCCTAGCCCCCGAACAGCCGCCGATTCTTGTCGACGAAAGCGCGCATGGCCCGCACCAGCGGCCCGCCCTGGCGTCCTTTCAGATAGGCCCAACCGGCGCCCGCCCCGATCAGGGCGCCGATGGAATCCACGATCAGATCCCACATGGTGTCGACCAGGCCGGACTTCTGGGTGTTGAGGCCGAACACCTGATCCAACATGAACTCCCAGATCTCCCACAGGGCGCCGATGGTCACGGCGAAGCAGAAGGCGAAGAAGGCCACCGTCAGGGGCGCGGCCTTCAACTGGCGGCCCTGCACCAACATCAGCATCAACAGGGCGCCGACCAGGCCGAAGGCCACGGCCGAACCGCCGTGCAACACCACGTCCCACCACCAGTAACGCTCGTAGAAGTCGCCCATCTCGCCCAGGAACAGGGTGGCGCACAGAAAGACGGCGATGGCGGTGACGAAGCCGATCGGCAGGTTCAGCCCGATGCGCGGCGCCAGCCAGAACGGAATCAGGGTCAGCAGAAACGTCCCGGCGCCGACGAAGGTGACGCTGAACTCGCCGGTCAGGAAGCCCCCGACGGCCGCGCCCAGCAGCACCAGCCAGGTCAGGGCCAGCAACCAGGGAAATGGGGGCTTGGTGCGTGTCGTCATCCGTCCTGTCCAACCGGCGGCTGTTCCTGGCGGTCGAGCCTAACGGGACGATCCCGACGCGCAAGCGGGGTCTTCACGCCCAGCAGCAGGCCCAGCGGTCCCAGACGGAGTGCGACCTCATAGGCGGCCCAGCAGCCGCCCAAGGTGACGGCGATCAGCAGCCCCGCCTCCAACCCCTGCGGCAGAGCCAGCTTCGACAGGTGGTAGGCCGCGACCACCGTGATCGTCTGGTGCACGATGTAGAAGCAGAAGACGCCCCCCGTCAGATAGCGCAGCCACGGCCCGCCCCGGTTCAGATAGCGCGCGCCATAGCCCAGCACGGCGGCGATGAAGGCCCATTGGTCGATGGCGTAGATCAGTCGCATGGCGGCCCTCAACGCCTCAGGCGGGGTTCCCACGTCGCGATAGGTCCAGGCATAGGCCGCCCATCCCGCCCAGGCGCACAGGGCCAGGATCAGCGCCGGTCGCCGCAGCCGCTCATAGGTCGCTTTCAGCACCGCCGAGCGGACGCTGAGAAAGCCGAACAGGAAGGCGCTGAACGACACCGCGTGGTTGTACCAGTCGTCGGTCAGGGCGTGGGTCGTCGGGAAGATCCGCGCCAGCGTCCAGCGCAGAACGAACAGCCACAGCACCGGCCAGATCAGCAGGCCCCAGCCCTTCAAGGCGCGCTCCAGCCCGGACTGGATCACAGGCAGCCAGCCGCGTCCGAACGCCAGCAGCCCCGCCAGCACCAAGCTGTAGATGAACAGATAGGCCACGAACCACATGTGGTTCCACGTCGGCGTGGTCAGGCAGCCGTCGGCGTCGCACCAGCCGCCGGACGCCGTGGCGTATTTCAGCCAGAAGTCCGCCAGCCAGGGCGAGCGCGCCGGATCGGCCACGCCCAGCCCCTGAGCCGCCTCGACCACTTCGTAATAGGACTGCGGCGGCACGATCACGAACATGGCGAACAGCAGCGGCGGCAGCAGGCGCCAGCTGCGCGACCCCGCGAAACGGCGCGCGGCGCCCTTCCCTTCGCGTTGGAAGCTGTCGAACAGGAACCGGGTCGCGGCGCCCGAGACCAGAAACAGCAGGGTCAGCCGCCAGGGATTGGTCAGTTGCATCACCGGCTCCAGCCATTCGACCGGCTGCGGGCTGTTCACATGCCAGTCCCAAGGCACGTAGAACATGCCGACGTGATAGAGGATCAGCAGCAGGAAGGCCCCGACCCGGATCCAGTCCAGGTCATGGCGGCGCATCGCTGCGAGGGGGTCGGGTGCGAGGGGTTCTGACGACATGGGCGACCTGAAATGACGGAAACGACGCCATCCGCCGTGCCGCGTGCGCCGCATCCCCGACAAGGCGTTGGGGCCGTTCGGTCGGGTCCGGGGGCCGGATCGCCGTCGGCGGGGACGAGCGGCGCGCCTGTCGGGACGAACGGGGCGGACCGGCGCGACCTGCTGGCCGGGGGTTCGATCCTGCTCGCCGTCACCCTGGCGTTTCTGGTGGTCAACGCCCTGACCGTGCTGGCCGACTGGCCAGGCCTGCGCCCCTGGGCCCCGTGGCTGTGGGAGGGGTCCAGCGCGCTGGCGCTGATGCTGTTGATCTGGCTGCCGTGGCGGGCGGCGGACGCGGCGCCGCCATCGCTGCTGCACGAAGGCTGGCGGGCGCGAGGACGGTTTCTGGCCGTGCATCTGGGCGCCGCCTGCCTCTACAGCCTGCTGCACGTCGTGCTGATGGTGGCGATGCGGCATGGCGTCTACGCCCTGCTGGGCGAGGTCTATGACTATGGCCCGCCTATCGAGCGCTTCGTCTATGAACTGCGTAAGGACATGCTGAGCTACGCCCTGTTCATCGGCGTCTTCTGGGGCGTGCGCAGCCTGCGCGAGGCGCGCGAGACGCCGCTGCGGCCCGTCAGCTTCGACATCCGCGACGGGACGCGGCTGATCCGGGCGCCGCTGGGCGACATTCTGGCCGCGACCTCGGCGGGCAACTACGTCGAGTTCGTCCTGGCCGACGGGCGCAGGCCCCTGATGCGCGTCACCCTGTCGGCGGTCGAGGGCGAGCTGGCGCGCTTCGGCTTCGTGCGGACGCACCGGGGCTGGTTGGTCAACGCTGCGCGAATGACCGGCCTGCGGCCCGAAGGCTCAGGCGACTGGACCGTGCAGCTGGGGGCGCTGGAGGCCCCGCTGTCGCGTCGTTACTCCGAAGCGCTGGAGCGGCTGCGCGCCGCCTGAAGCCGCAGCCATCCGGCGACGCCCAGGGCGCAGACGAGGCTCAACACCGCGCCGACGGCAAAGGTCGCCTGCGGGCCGAAACCGTCCCACAACAGGCCCGCCGCGACATTGCCCGCCAAGGCGATCAGGCCCGAGATCAGGGCGAACAGGCCGAACGCCGAGCCGCGCAGGTGAGCGGGCGCCGCATCAGCGATCAGGGTCATCAGCAGGCCTTGCGAAAAGCCCATGTGCAGGCCCCACAGGGCCACGCCCAGATAGAAGACGACCTGATCGCTCGCCAGCGCCAGCGCCACGTCGGCGGCGGCCAGGAAGACCAGGCTGAGCAGCAGCAGGGAGGTGCGGCCGATGCGGTCCGACAGCGCCCCCACCGGGAAGGCGGCCAGGCCGAACACCAGGTGCAGCAGGACGATGGCCGCCGGCGCGAAGGCGGCGGGGACGCCGACGTCCAGCCCCTTCATCAGCAGGAAGGACTCGCTGAACCGCGCCAGGCCGATCACCGCCGTCAGGGCGATCATGGTCCAGGTGGCGGCGTCCAGACGCAGCGCTCCCTTCAGGCTGGGCGGCTTCCTGGCGCCCTCGTCCGGGCGCGGCGGATCAGACACGCCGCCGACCAGCAAGGCCACGGCCAGGAAGGCGGGGATGGAGGCCAGCCAGAACACCGCCTTGATGTCGTTCGCCAGCACCACCATCAGCCCGATCGCCAGCAGCGGACCGACGAAACCGCCGACCGTATCCAGCGACTTTCTCAGACCGAAGGCGCGACCGCGAATGTCCGGCGGCGTCACGGCGGCGACCAGGGCGTCGCGCGGGGCGGTGCGGACGCCCTTGCCGATCCGGTCCACGCCCTTCGCCAGCAGCACCCCCTCGACAGAAGCCGCCAGAGGGAAGATCGGCCTGGACAGGGCCGCCAGCCCATAGCCCGCCACCGCCAGCCACTTGGGCCGCGAGATACGATCCGACCAGAAGCCCGACAGGAACTTCACCGCCGTCGCCACGACGACGGAAAAGCCTTCGACCAGACCGATCATCACCGCCGAAGCGCCCAGCCCCACCACCAGATAGATGGGCAGAAGCGTCTGGATCATCTCCGACGAGACATCCATCAGCAGGCTGACGAGGCCCAGAATCCAGACGCTGCGGGGGATGGAGCTGCGAGCCATTCGCGCCAAGTGACGGATAGGGCGCCCCCTGTCCACCCCCGGTCCGGCTCCGGCGAGAAACTTCATGAAACTGCGATCCGACGCGCCCCCTTCACCCGGCGCCGCATGGAGGGCTAAGACGGTCCGCATGAACACAGCCCCGCTTCCCGACGCCGCCGGCCAGAACTGGGTCGACCGCCATGCGCCCGAGCGGCTGAAGCCCTGGCTGAAGCTGGGCCGCTTCGACCGGCCGATCGGGACGTGGCTGTTGCTGCTGCCCGGCTGGCAAGGGATCATGCTGGCGCTGAACCAGTATGACCGACCGTTCGGCGGCTATGAGCTGTGGCTGGTCGTCGGCTTCGCCATCGGCGCGGCCCTGATGCGCGGGGCGGGCTGTGCGGTGAACGACATCGTCGACCGCGACTTCGACGCCCAGGTGGCCCGCACCGCCCTGCGCCCCATTCCGGCGGGCCAGATCAGCGTCAAACAGGCCTGGGTCTTCGTCGGCGGCCTGTCGCTGGTCAGCCTGTGCATCCTGCTGACGATGAACCTGACGTCGGTGCTGCTGGGCGCCCTGTCGCTGGGGCTGGTGGCGGCCTATCCCTTCATGAAGCGCATCACCTGGTGGCCGCAGGCGTGGCTGGGCCTGACCTTCAACTGGGGCGCCCTGTTGGGCTTCGCGGCGGCGACAGGAGGCCTGTTCGCGCTCGGCTGGCTCTATGTCCTAAGCGTGAAGGCCAGCGGGGACAGCTACTGGATGGCCGAGGGCCTGAACCGCATGGGGAACCTCGCCCTGTCAGCGGGGCTGCTCTACGCGGGCGGGATCTTCTGGACCCTGGGCTACGACACCATCTACGCGCTTCAGGACATCGAGGACGACGTCATGGCCGGGGTGAAGTCCTCGGCGCGGGCGTTGGGCGGCAAGGTGAAGGAAGGCGTGGTCGTCTTTTACGTCCTGGCCGTGGCCCTGGCGGGCGCGGCGGGATACGTCGCCGGTCTGGGGCCGGTCTTCTATGTCGGTCTGGCGCTCTACGCCCTGCATTTCGTCTGGCAGGTGCGGCGGTTGCAGCCGGACGACCCGAAACTTTCCCTGCGTCTTTTCAAATCAAATCGCGATGCGGGGTTGATCCTTCTGGCCGCCATCGCGTTCAACGGCCTAGCTTTCTGATCGAACCGTTCCAAAGGAGCCCGGCATGATCCCTTCGCGCCCCCTTCGCGTCCTTCTCATCGCCGCCGCCGTCGCGGCCTCGCTCGCCGCCTGCCAGCGCAATGAGAAGAAGGAGACGCCCGCCGCGCCGGCCGCCTCCGCCCACGCTGTCGAAGGGCCGCTGAAGTACGACAGCGCCACGCCCTACGCCAAGGTCAGCCTGAGCCTGCCGGAAAACGTGCTGTCCTATCCGGCGCTCTACACCCCGCTGTACCGCGACGAGGTGGCCAAGCTGAAGGAATACGCCGAGGGCGCCCAGGCCGACCGCACCGAGGCGGGTTCGCCCGAGGGCATGCCGCCCTATGAGAAGACCATCGTCTACGGCGCCCCGGTCGAGACCGGCCGCCTGTTCAGCCTGATGCGGACCGACTTCGACTATTCGGGCGGCGCCCACCCGAACACGGTCGCCACCGGCCTGCTGTGGGACAAGACCGAAGGCCGCCGCATCGCCGCCGCCGACCTGTTCGCCGACAAGGCCGACAAGACCGGCCTGGAGCGCGCCCTGTGCCAGGCGGTGAACACCGCCAAGACCAAGCGTCCCGGCGCCGAGCCGGTCTCGACCAGCGGCGAGATGTGGGCCTGCCCCAAGCTGAAGGACGTGGCCGTGACCCTGGCGCCCGGTTCGGTTCCGGGTAAGGCGGGCGGCCTGACCTTCCTGCTCGACGCCTATGCGGTCGGTCCCTATGTCGAGGGCGCCTATTACCTGACCCTGCCGCTGTCGGCCTTCCAGAGCGCCCTGTCGCCGGAATACGCAGGCGAGTTCGCGGGCGCCCCGACCAAGGCGGGCGACGTCACCGACGACCTGCGGCTAAAGGCGCCCGCCGCCTGATCCGCGATCAGTCCTCGCGCTTCAGGAAGGCGTCGACCAGGGCGTCCAACCGGTCAGGCTGATCGATCATGATGAAATGCCGGGCGTCGTCGACGCGTTTCAGCGTCACGCCCGGCAGGGCGGCGTATTCGCGGCTCCACAGGGCGTCGGCCATGGCGGCGGGCGCGCCGCCGTCCGCGTCCGAGGCGTAGACCGCCCAGACCGGCGTGGTCATGGCCGCCAGGCCGGGGCGCGCGTCGGTCGTCATCACTTCGCGGATCGCCGAGGCCATCGCCTGACGGTTCGAGGCCATCGACCAGTCGACCATGGCGGCGCGCCCGGCCTCGTCGCGCATCATGCCGCCCGCGGTGCGTTCCTGCTGAATGCGAAAGGCCGCTTCGTCCGCGTTCAGGATGGAGGCGGCGGCCTGATCGGCGAAGGGCTTAGCCGTCTGCGGCGTGACCTGCGGGCCGAACATGGCGCTGAAGAAGGGCAGGCTGTCGACGCTCATCACGCGGCTGACCGTCTCGGGACGCTGCTGCGCCAACAGAAGACCGCTGAGCCCGCCCATCGAATGGCCGATGACGGCGGGTTTGTTCAGCGTCGCCGCATAGCGCGCCAGTTCATCCACGACAGGCTGGACGAAGGCGCCGTCGCCGTGCGTCCACGCCTCGCCCGCGAAACCGGCCAGTTGCACCAGATGGACGCGATGCGTCGCCGACAGACGCCGGGCCAGCGGCCGCCACACTTCGCGCGAGGAGGCGAAACCGGGGATCAGGATCACGTCCGGCCCCTGCCCCATCACCTCGACCGACAGCCGATCGGAGACGAAGGCGGGCGCCTCGACGCGGGCCGGTTCGGCCTGGGCGGGAGAGATGATGCTGGCGGCGCTGAAGCCGACGGCGGCGGCCAGGATGAAGGCGCGCAGGGTCTTGGCGGGTGCGGATATCTTGGTCATGGCGTTTCCTTGGCGTGTTGGCCCTGCCCGCTGTTCAGCGCGCAGCAGGGTTCGTCCCTCGAGGCGGCCCCGAAGATGACGGCGATGAAGCGAAACAGGAGAGTAAGGTTTTCCTGACTTTACGCGTCAGGCGTGCGGGTTCTCGAAGATGTCCTCGACCGGCCGCTCGAACAGGGCGGCGATGCGATAGGCCAGGTCGAGCGAGGGGTCGTGCTTCTCGGTCTCAAGGGCGTTGACCGCCTGGCGCGACACCCCCAGCGCCTGCCCCAGCTGCTCCTGGGTCCAGTTGCGCTCGACGCGCAGCAATTTCAGCCGATTCTTCATCAGTTCGACGACCGAATGAAGGGCGAAACCAGACCGAAGGCTGCCCAGAACAACGGATAGATCAGCCAGGCCGGCAGATGCGGCGCCCCGGCGAACGTCTCGCCGAAGCCCCAGAAGGTCGCCGCCGCCATCGCCAGGCCGGAGGCGATGATGAACTGCTTGGCCGTGACCATGCGCACGAACTCATCGCTTTCCCGCATCAGCGCCAGCGTCGCCCAGATCTGGCCGATGACCGGAGCGGCCACGGCGGCCGCCAGCACCCAACCCGCAGGACGCCCCATCACGCCGTCGAAGGCGTCAGTGGTCATCATCGCCACGCAGATCGCCACATAAGGGACCATAAAGGCGAAGGTCCGCAGGACGTAGCGACGCCCGGCGGGGGTCTGTTGTTTGGAGAGGGTCAACATGGCAGGCGCTCCTGACTTTGTGTAAGGCCAACCTGACACCGCCTTCATGTCATGTCAACCTGACTTTTTATCAGCCTGTCCTGACTTTCTTGCCAGCGCCTTCGGCGGCCCCTAGCTTGTCGTCATGCGTAGCCTTCCCGCCTTCGTCCTGGCCGTCCTGACGGCCGCCGCGCCCCTTGCGGCCCCGGCCGCCTCGCCTGCCCCGCCCGCCGTCGAGCAGGATGTCCGGGGCGCGCGCGACTATGAAGACCTGCCGCGCATGGACGGCGCGCGCATCCGCGCCTGGCGCCAGTTGTCGGTGGCCGAAATCACCCTGCCGACCGGCGCGGTGACTGAAGGCGCCGCCCCGGAAAACGCCCTGCGCCTGCAGGGCCAGATCAGCCACCTGGACTACGCCATCCGCCCCGCCGTCGCGCCGATCGACATGGCGCGCCACTATGAGGAAGCGTTGCGCGAGGGCGGCTATGAGACGGTCTTTTCCTGCACCGGCATCGCCCGCTGCGGCTCGGGCATGGGGGCGCTGATCCTGCTCAGCGACGCCGTGGCGCCCGCCGGGTTCGCCGACGGCGTGTTCAACGATCAGCTGCGGGTGGTCGTGGCGCGCAAGGGTTCGACCTGGGTGCTGCTGCACATGACGCGCGGACCGGATCGGTCGCTGGTCTATCAGGCCGTGATCGAGGGCGCCCGTGAACTCGACTAGACGGATCGCCGACCCCGCCCGTTTCATTCGCGACAACACCCGTCTTCAGCCCGTCTCCCACACGCCGGAGGTTTCGCTGTGGCTGGCCGATGAGGTCACGCCCATCTGGCGGCTGACCGAGGAGGAACTGGGCGAGATGGGCCTGCCGCCGCCGTTCTGGGCCTTCGCCTGGGCGGGCGGACAGGCGCTGGCGCGCTGGCTGCTGGACCATCCGCAGGCGGTTGAGGGGCGTCGCGTGCTGGATCTGGCGACGGGCTCGGGCCTCGTCGGCATCGCGGCGATGAAGGCGGGCGCGGCCTCGGCGCTGGCCGCCGACATAGATCCCTTCTGCGCGGCGGCGGTGGTGGCGAACGCTGAGGCCAACGGCGTCGAGATCGCCTTCACCGCCGACAATCTGCTGGAGGCCCCGCCCCAGGCCTTCGATCTGATCTGCGCCGGGGACGTCTTCTATGAAGGGCCGATGGCCGCGGCGATGCTGGCCTGGCTGAAGCAGGCGCGCGCGGCCGGGTCTAGCGTGCTGGTCGGCGATCCGGGCCGCACCTACTTCCCGAAAGAGGGCCTCAGCCTGCTGGCCGAATACCGCGTGCCGACGACGCGCGAACTGGAGGACCAGGAGGTCAAGCGCACGCGCGTCTGGTCGCTGGACGCCTGACGCCGCCTCAGGCGTCGCGCGGCAGGACGGTCAGCACCCGCGCCATGTGCTGATGGAAGGCTTCCATATAGTCGCGCAGGAACTGCTCGGTGCCGGGGACGCTGACGTTTCCGTCGTCGTCGATCAGGTCCGGTTTGAACTGGATATAGGCCTCGACCGCATTCATCTGCGGGGCCTGAAGAAAGCCGAGGATGGGGCGCAGGGTCTGTTGCCCCACCGCCGTGCCGATGGCGCCGGGCGAGGCGCCGATCACCGCCGTCGGCTTGTTCTTGAAGACGTTGGTGCCGTAGGGGCGGCTGGCCCAGTCCAAGGCGTTCTTCAAGCCGCCGGGAACGGAGCGATTATACTCCGGCGTAACGATCAGGATGGCGTCAGAGCGCTTGATCGCCGCCTTGAAGGTCTCGGCCACGGCCGGATAGTCGGCGTCGTAGTCGTAGGAATAGAGCGGCAGGTCGGCGAAGCTGATCTCGCTCATGTTCAGCTTGTCCGGCGCCAGCTTGACCAGAGCCTTGGCCAGCTTGCGGTTGATCGAGCCCTTGGCCAGGCTGCCGATGATGTAGCCGACGTTGTAGGTGGTCATGGAAGCGTGTCCCGCTGAAATTATGGGCGGCGCCCGGCGCCGCTGATAGCCAAATGTCCAACCAAGCTTAGCGGTTCCGTCTCAGACGCGCACGGCCTGACGTCCCCGGCCCGCCTCGCCGAACACGCGCAGATAGCGTTCGATCTCGGCCCGGTCGCCGGTGGCCTTTTCGACATTGTCCGACAGCTTGACCGCCGGACGGCCCGCCGCCTGGGTCACCTTGCAGACTAGCGACAGGGGCAGCAGTTCCGGCGCCTCGACCGGAGCGCAATCGCGGAAGTCGTTGGTCAGATTGGTGCCCCAGCCGAAGCTGGTCCGCACCCGGCCCTTGAAATGGGCGTGGGCCGCCTCGATACCGTCGACGTCCAGCCCGTCGGCCAGCACCAGCAGGCGCTCGCGCGGGTCGCGGCCCTTGGACGCCCACCACTTCATGATGATCTCGCCGCCCTCGATCGGCGGGGCGGAATCGGGGCGGAAGCCTTTCCAGTCGGCCAGCCAGTCGGGCGCGTCGTCAAGGAAGGCTTGCGTGCCGAAGGCGTCCGGCAGGGCGATCAGCAGATTGCCGTCATAGGCCGCCCGCCATTCCTCCAGCACCCGATAGGGGGCGGCGCGCAGGGCCGCTTCGTCCTCGCCCGCCATGGCGGCCAGCACCATGGGCAGTTCGTGACCGTTGGTGCCGATGGCCTCAAGGTCGTTGTTCATGGCCAGCAGCACGTTGGAGGTGCCGATGAAGGCGCCGCCCAGCCCCTCCTTCAGCGCCTCGACGCACCAGCCCTGCCACAGGAAGCCGTGGCGGCGGCGCGTGCCGAAGTCCGACAGGGCCAGCGGCTCCAGCTGTCGCAGCCGCTCGATCTTGCTCCACAGCTTGGTCTTGGCGCGTGAGTAGAGGATGTCTAGTTCGAAGCGGCCCATGCGGCGCAGGGCCCGGCGGCTACGCAGCTCGTTCAGGATCGACAGGGCGGGAATTTCCCACAGGGTGACGTCGGCCCAGCTTCCCGAAAACTCGAGCCGATACTGGCCGTCGGCGCCGCGCGACAGGTCGTAGTCCGGCAGGCGATAGTCAGCCAGCCAGGCCAGGAAGTCCGGGCTGAAGATCGACTTCACCCCATAAAAGGTGTTGCCGCCCAGCCAGATCAGTTCGCGGTTGGTGAAGCGCAGGGACCGGGCGTGGTCCAGTTGGGCGCGCAGTTCGGCCTCGTCCACTTCCTCGGCCAGCCGCGCCGAAGTCGTGCGGTTGATGACCGAGAAGGTCACCGGCACGTCGCGGAACCGGCGCCAGATCAGCTGCAGCATCAGCAGCTTGTAGAAGTCCGTGTCCAGCAGGCTGCGGACGATGGGGTCCAGGCGCCAGCCGTGGTCATAGGCCCGCTTGGCCAGGTCGATGCTCGCCATGCCGGATCAGTCCGCCTTCTGCACAGCCGGCTCGATGACAGCCTCGGGCGGGGCCTCGTCCTCATTGACCAGACGCCCTTCGCGGTGCGGCTTGATGTAGGGCGTCGGCTGCGGCGTCGGCATATTGCCGCGCATCAGGGCGGCCCCGGCCTTCAGCCCGCCGGTCAGATCCAGGTCCAGGCGCGCCTCGTCGCGACGGCGCACGTCGGCGATGACGTCGGCGATCTCGTCTTCCGGCAGGCCCAGCTCCTCCAGAACGGCCTGGCCGAACCGGAGGGCGGACTCAAAGGTCTCGCGCACCTGATAATCGACCCCCGCCTGGATCAGACGCAGCGAGTGGCCGCGGTCGAAGGCCCGCACCATCAGCTTCACGCCGGGAAACTCGGACTTGACCAGTTGCACGATCTTGTCGGCGGCCTCCGGCTTGTCGACGCAGACCAGCACCGCCTCGGCCTTGCCCGCGCCCGAGGCCCGAAGCGTGTCGAGGCGCGTGCCGTCGCCGTAGTAGACCTTGAAGCCGAAGTTCCCGGCCGCCTGGATCATCTCCACGTCGTTCTCGATGATCGACACGTCCACGTCGCGCGCCAGCAGCGGCTGCGACACCACCTGGGCGAAACGGCCGAAGCCGATGATCAGCACCTGGCCGCGCAGGCCGTCGGCGGCGTCCACGCCCTCGGCGTCTTCCGGCGACAGGCCCGCCTCCTTAGGCAGGCAGCGCTTCAACGCCAGGGTCGTCAGCGGCGTCAGCGCCATCGACAGGATGACGATGGCCGTCAGAGCCGTGCTCGCCTGGGCGTCGATCACTCCCGCCGTCGCAGCGGCGCTGTAGAGGACGAAGGCGAACTCGCCGCCCTGGGCGAACAGGGCCGCGCGCTCGATCGCTTCATGGTGGCGCGCCTTGAACACGCGGGCGACGACATAGATGATCAGGGCCTTGACCACCATGAAGGCCGCCAGCCCCGCCACGACGATGCGCCAGTCGTTGATCACCACGCCGATGTCCAGCGCCATGCCGACCGACAGGAAGAACAGGCCCAGCAGAATGGCGCGGAACGGCTCGACGTCCGCCTCCAGCTGATGCCGGAAGGTCGAGTCCGACAGCAGCACCCCGGCCAGGAAGGCGCCCATGGCCATCGACAGGCCGACCCCGTCCATGATCCAGGCCGTGCCCGCCACCACCAGCAGGGCGGCGGCCGTCATCACCTCGCGCCCGCCGTTACGGGCCAGGAAGCGGAACACCGGATTGATGGCGTAGATCCCCACCGCCAGCACGCCCGCCAGGGCCGCCAGCGCCAGGCCGATCGACTGCCACAGGGGCGTCGTGCTCTCGGCCGAATGGCCCATAGACGCGCCCAGCAGGGCGACGATGGCCAGCAGGGGCACGATGGCCAG
Organism: Brevundimonas sp. ZS04; assembly: GCF_001956865.1. NCBI lineage: Bacteria > Pseudomonadati > Pseudomonadota > Alphaproteobacteria > Caulobacterales > Caulobacteraceae > Brevundimonas > Brevundimonas sp. ZS04. The sequence goes on along the minus strand of NZ_MTHE01000004.1, from coordinate 200,062 downwards.
ATCCTCGAACAGCAGGATGGACACCGCGCGCTGTCCGCTGGGCGTCGGCAGGTCGCCGCGCTCTTCCAGCATCTGCACGATGACGGCGGTCGAGGACATGACGAAGCCCATGGCCCCGACAAAGGCCACCGGCGCCGAAACGCCCGCCGCCATAGCCGCCAGCGTCAGGGCCAGGCCCGCCAGGCCGACCTGGGCCGACCCCAGGCCGAAAATCTCCCTGCGCATCCCCCACAGCCGCTTGGGCCGCATCTCCAGACCGATGATGAACAGGAAGATGACCACGCCGAACTCGGCGACGTGCAGGATGGTCTGCGGCTCGCGGAACAGGGCCAGCCCGAAAGGACCGATGGCGACGCCCGCCGCCAGATAGCCGAGCACCGAGCCCAACCCCAGCTTGCGGAAGATCGGCACGGCCACCACGCCCGCCGCCAGCAGCGCGGCCACATGGCCCAGTTCCAGTCCCGTCGTCGCCTCGGCCATCGCTCACCCTTGTGCTTGAGCCTTCATAGTGGGGGCGAAAGACCTCAATAGCGAGGGCTTCATCACCACAACCTCTGCGCCACAGGGCGACAGTGACGCGACTTCACGAAGAACCTTCGCCTTAGTTCCGCCGAACATCGTCATTCTTCATGGTAGTGACAGGGTTGGAGGAGACCGAACAATGCCCCAGCATCCACAGCGCCGCGCCGCCGGATTTCAGCGTCGCCCGGCGAGCCTGACGCTGGTCGCCGTCGCCGCCCTCATGACCGCCGCCCCGGTCGGCGCCGCGCCCGTTCCGCCGCCCGTGGTTCAGGACGGAACGCCCAGCCCGGCCGCCTGTCGCGAACTCGGCTTCGATCTGTCGCCGCCGTCCCATGTGCGGCCGCCCGTCCTGCGATCACGGCCGCCCCATCCCGCACCGCCTCCGCCCGTCACCCTGTCGATCGAAGCGACCAAGAAGGAAGACCGAATCGAATACGCCGCCCCGCCCGCCACCGTGAACAGCGTGGTCGTCAGCGGGTCGCGCATCGGCCCCTATCCCCCCGGCCCTCCCCTGCCGCCGCGTCCCGTCGACACCGAACGCTATCCAGACGCCACGCCCAATGCGGTCAAGCGCACGGCGGATCAGCCGGTCTCGACCTTCTCCATCGACGTGGACACCGCCGCCTACGCCAACGTCCGTCGCTTCATCGACAACGGCAGGGCTCCGCCGCGCGACGCCGTGCGGGTCGAGGAGATGATCAACTATTTCGACTACGGCTACACCCGCCCGACCTCGGCCGCGCGGCCCTTCGCCGTTACGGCGACCACCACGGCCTCGCCGTGGTCCGAAGGCCGCCAGATCGTCCATGTGGGCCTGCAGGGCTATGAGCTGCCCGAGGATCAGCGCCGCCCCCTGAACCTGACCTTCCTGGTCGACGTGTCCGGTTCGATGAACAGCCCCGACAAGCTGGACCTGGCCAAGCAGTCGATGAACCTGATCATCGACCGCCTGCGGCCCCAGGATCGCGTCGCCGTGGCCTATTACGCCGAGGGCGCCGGCACGACGCTGGCCCCCACCGCCGGGACGCAGAAGCTGAAGCTGCGCTGCGCGGTCGCCTCCTTGCGGGCTTCGGGCGGCACGGCCGGGGCCACCGGCATGACCAACGCCTATGACCAGGCCCAGGCCAGCTTCGGCCGAAACAAGGTCAACCGCATCCTGATGTTCACCGACGGCGACTTCAACGTCGGCGTCACCGACGACAAGCGGCTGGAAGACTACGTCGCCGACAAGCGCAAGACGGGCATCTACCTGTCCGTCTACGGCTTCGGACGCGGCAATTATCAGGACGCCCGGATGCAGGCGATCGCCCAGGCGGGCAACGGAACGGCCGCCTATGTCGACGACCTGAAAGAAGCGCGCCGCCTGTTCGGGCCGATGTTCGACCGTGGCGCCTTTCCCATCGCCGACGACGTGAAGATCCAGGTCGAGTTCAATCCGGCGCGCGTCGCCGAATGGCGGCTGATCGGCTATGAAACCCGCCTGCTGAACGAAGAGGACTTCAGCAACGACGCCGTCGACGCGGGTGAGGTCGGCTCGGGCGCTTCCGTCACGACCTTGTATGAGATCACGCCCGTCGGCGGGCCGACCCAGATTCCCGAGCGCCGCTATGCCGACAACCGCATCGCGACCGGCGGCGGCGATCCGAACGGCGAACTGGGCTTCATCCAGGTGCGCTACAAACAGCCCGGCCAGGACCGTTCGGAGCTGATCCAGCAGCCGCTGACCGACCGTTCACCCGCCCACGCTCCGCCCGAGGCCACGCGCTGGGCCCTGGCCGTCGCCGCCTTCAGTCAGAAACTGCGCGGCGATCCCTGGATGGCGCCCGACTACGGCTGGGATCAGGTGCTGGATCTGGCCCAGGGCGCGCGCGGCGACGATCCCTACGGCGAGCGGGCCGAGTTCGTCCAGTTGGTCCGCGCCGCCCAGAGCCTGCCGGAACGTCGGGAACCCTGAGCGTCCCCGCGCCGCCGGAACCGCGACCGGCGGCGCGGGTTCCTTAAGGCCAGGCCGCAACGGCCGCGCCAAGGGAGATGGCCATGAAGATTCGCGACGTGATGAGCAAGGACGTGCAGGTCGCCCGCCCCGAAGACACCCTTCAGAACGTCGCCGGGCGCATGGCGGCGGGCGATTTCGGCTTCATCCCCGTGGCCGACGGCGACCGGCTGATCGGCGCCCTGACCGACCGCGACATCGTGGTGCGCGCCGTCGCCTCGGGCGCCGGGCCGGAGGCGAGGGTGCTGGACGTCCTGTCGCGCGACGCCCTGGTGGTGCGGGCCGACGACGACCTGAAGGTCGCGCTGGATCTCATGTCCTCGCGCCAGATCCGCCGCCTGCCGGTGGTCGACAGGGACGGCCGCCTGGTCGGCGTCGTCTCGCTGGGAGACCTCTCGACGCGGGTCAAGGAACGCTACGCCGGCGAGGCGCTGGAAGAAATCTCCCGCCCCTAGGGTTAACCGCCGCTAACCACGTCGCGGAACCCGACGATAACGGCCGGGGCCGCATCCTTCCCTTCTTTCAGCAGGGGAAGTTCGGAATGGCGCGCGCCCAGTTCCAGAAAGGCCAGAAGGTCTGGGTCGAGAGCGTCGGCGTCTGGGCCCAGGTCGAGAAGGTCAATCCTGTCTGGGCCAAGGGCTTCGACGAGCCGGTCCGCATCACCTACGATGTGGGGCTGGGCCGAGAATTCGCAGCCGCCGAGCTTCAGGTTCCCTCAGGCAATCCCGCCGCCGGCGCCCTGGGCGACTGGCGCATCCTGCGCGCGCGCAACAAGTGGCAGGATCCGGCCGACTGCGCCCATCACCCCTTCCCCGGCAGCTATCCCGTCGTCGTCACCGACAAGGCCGACTGGGGCGGCTGGCGCGTGCCCGGCGCCGAATACGACCGCGACCCGCAGCGCGTCGAGTTCCAGGCTCGCCTGATCGCGGGCGCGCCGGAGCTGATGGACCTGGCGCGCGAGTTGATGGCCTCGGTCGCCGAGGCCCCGGACGACGCCCCGCCCGAGACCCAGCGCCTGGCCCGCAAGGCCCAGGCCATCCTGCGCCGCATGACCGAGATCGCCGCCCCGCCGCCTGCGCCCATCCAGCCCGGCGACGGCGCCGAAGCCGAGGCTTAACGACCTTAATCCCACCCCTCGACGGATTCCGCGACGCAGCCTAGATTCCCGGCTGAATCGTCACAGGAGGGTCGCCCTTGCGGGGCACCGAGCGCCGCAGTTACGGGCCGGGCCGTCGGGCCACGGACCACCAGGCCGCGCGCTCTGCGCCCTGGGTCCGCATCCTTGCGCTCGCCGTGGCGCTGGCGCTGGCGGCCTATGTCATGCTGTTCGCCCGCGAGCACAGCCGTCCCAGCCGTGAAGTCGAGGCCGCCCGCCAGGAGACCCTGACGCTTGAGGCTCGGCTCGCCGCCGCCCAGGTCGAGGCCCGCGCCGCCCAGACCGATCGCGCTTTGGACGCCGCCGCCCGCGTTCTGACCCAGACGCCCGGCCAGCCGGTGCAGGCGCTGGACAGCGCCCGGCTGGAAGACCCCGAGGCCGCCTTCCTGATCGCCGACGCAAACGGCCGCGCCCTGGCGGCGCGCGGCGCCCGCCTGGGTCCGGACGCAGCTGCGGGACTGTCGATCGGGGAGGACGGCCTGACCACGCGCCGGACGACGCCGGGCGGTCATATCCTGGTCGCCCGCACGCCCCTGCCGAACCTGAAGCCGACGCTGGCGCAGGCCGGTCTCAGCGTCCTGCCGTCGGGTCAGGCGCCGGCGACGCCGGATCAGGCGGCCAAGGGGCCGGACGGCCGCCCCCGGACCGCCGCCGTGGCCCCGATCGGCGACACCGGCCTGTCGGTCGTGGCGAGCCTGCCTCGGCCCGACGCCTTCGCCGCCTGGCTGGACGACGCCTGGATGCTGGCGGCGCCCCTGCTGCTGGTGGTGCTGATGCTGGTGGTGATCGCAGTGCAGAATTGGCGCCAGATGCGAGCCAGCCGACGTTGGGCCGACACCGAACGGCGTTTCCGCGTCGCGGTCGAGGCCGCCCGCTGCGGCGTGTGGGAATGGGATCTGGCCAGGGGCGAGGCGACCCTGTCCGACTATATGGCCGCCCTGCTGGAGGTGGAGACGGGAACCACCCTGACCACCCAGGCCATGATCGAGCGGGTCCACCCGCGCTATCGCCAGCTGATGATCGAGGCCCTGGACAAGGCCATGGCCGACGGCGTGTTCGAGGCCGCCTTCCCGGTGCCGCTGAGCAACGGCGGCGTGCGTTGGATCGACGCGCGCGGCCAGTCGCGCCAGCCGCAACGCGACGGCGGCTATGACAGCCTGATGGGAGTGGCGCTGGACGTCACCGAGGCGCGTCGCACCAAGGCCCAGGCCCAGGCCGCCGAGAGCCGCCTGCGCGACGCCATCGAAAGCGTGTCCGACGCCTTCGTCCTGTTCGACCGGCGCGGGCGGCTGATCCTGTGGAACCAGGGTTTCCAGGACGCCTTCGCCTTTCCTAAGGGCGTGGTGCGGCCCGGCGCCCAGAAGGACGAGCTGAACCGCATCGCCGCCGAGGCGATCAAGGCCGAGCACCCTTCCGCCGGGGGCCGCGCCGGGGTACGCGAGGTCGAGCTGAAGGACGGCCGCTGGCTGCAGATGGCCGAGCGCTTCACCGGCGACGGCGGCACGGTGGTGATCTGCGCCGACATCACCGTCATCCGCCGTCAGGAGGCCGAGCGCCGCCGCGCCGCCGACGAGCTGCGCGCCATGGTGGCGGAACTGGAGGCCAGCCAGGCGAACCTGGCCCTGCTGGCGCGCAAATATGAGGTCGCCATGACCCGCGCCGAAGCCGCCAATCAGGCCAAGTCCGAGTTCCTGGCCAATATGAGCCATGAGCTGCGGACCCCGCTGAACGCCATCAACGGCTTCTCTGAGATCATGGCGGCCGAGATGTTCGGTCCTCTGGGCGACCGTCGCTACAAGGGCTACGCCGCCGACATCCACGGCTCGGGCCAGCATCTGCTCAGCCTGATCAACGACATCCTCGACATGGCCAAGATCGAGGCGGGCAAGCTGACCCTGCACTATGAGCCGATGGCGCTGGACGTGCTGTGCGCCGAAGCGGTGCGGCTGATGCGCGGCAAGGCCCAGGAGGCGCAACTGGCCCTGACGCTGGACTGCCCCGAGGATCTGCATATCGAGGCCGATCAGCGCGGCCTGAAGCAGGTGCTGCTGAACCTGATCTCCAATGCGGTGAAGTTCACGCCCGAGGGCGGCGCCGTATCGGTGAAGGTCGCGCCGCGCGACGCCGCGACCGTGCGCGTCTCGGTCGTCGACACCGGCATCGGCATCGCCGCCAAGGATCTGGAGCGGCTGGCCCAGCCGTTCGAACAGGTCGAGGGTCAGCATTCCAAGTCGACGCAAGGGACGGGTCTGGGCCTGGCCCTGACCAAGTCGCTGATCGAACTGCACGGCGGCGCCATGACGATCGAGAGCGAACCGGGGCGCGGCACCACCGTCTGGTTCGACCTGCCGACCCGCGCGCCCGAGGGCGCCGTGGCCCCCGTCGGCGCTCCGGCCCAGCGGGTTCAGGCCCGCGCGGCGTAGGGCCTATCAGGCCGCCGGTTCAGACGCCGTCGACGACTTGGCCGCCGTCTTCCCCGTCGAGGGCGCGCACTTCGACGACTCCTTCGACCGGGACTTATGGCGCGACAGGATCGGCGCCAGGGCGGCGCGATCAGCCGGATTGAGGCGGTTCAAGGTCTCCACCGCTCCCGATTCCAGTCGCGCCCGACCACGCATTTCGGACGCGCGCGATCGTTCCAGCAGGGCGGCGACCGCCACGGGGTCGAACTGATCCGAGCGGGTCAGGGCGATCGCCTCGCGACGGGCGGCGCGCGCCTCCTCGAAGTCAGGGCGAGCTTCCAGAGCCGTGGCGCGCATCTCGCGCTTGATCTGGTCGCGCACGGCGGGCGGGCGGGCCTCGACTACCGCCCAGACAGGCTCGCTGCGGCCCGGCTGACGCGCCTCGGCGGTGGCTTCCTTGACACGCTTGGCCGCCATCCAGGCCGCGCCCGCGCCCGCCACGGCGAAGATATTTAGGGCGACCGACGCCGCCAGGGCGATCTTCAGGCCTCTTCCGTTCATCCGCCCAGAACCTCCGTGTCGTCCGCGCTGCTCAGGCTGGCCTGGTACAGCACGGTGTCTGCGCGAACGTCCGCCGTCATCTGGCCGGTCAGGACCACGCCGAAGACGGCGCCGGCGCAGGCCGCCGCCGCCCAACCGGCGCCCGACAGCCAGGCCATGACGCCGATCCCCGCGCGTCGACGACGGCCCAGGCCCGCGCCGGCCGCCGCCGCGATCACCCGTTCGCGCAGAGCATGGGACGCCGCCACGCGCGGCGCGGCGTCCAGCAGGGCGTCCAGGCCGTCCGCCTCATGCAGCAGAGCCGCCGCCTGAAGGTCCGCCGCCGCCAGCGCGCGCGCCGCCTCGCGTTCGGTCTCGGGCCAGCGGCGCAGGTCTCCGCCATAGGCGTCGGCCAGGTGCTCAAAGCGTTCTGGAGTCATCATCGTCATCTCGTCCCCCGCCACAGTCGTTCGGCGCGCTCCGCGGCGCGCCCTCGCATGCCCTGTCGCCCATCCCGCGCGACGCCAGAATGCGGCGCGATGTCCGCCAGGGCGGTCCGCAAGGCGCGTCGGCCCCGCGACAACAGGCTTTCCAGCGCTTCGACGCTGATCTCCATCAAGGCGGCGGCTTCGATATTGCCCAGCTCCTGATAGTGACAGAGGACGATGGCTTCGCGCTGCCGTTCCGGCAGACGCGCCAGGGCCGCCTCGACCCGCGCGCCCGTCTCGGCCGCCAGCAGGCCCCGGTCCGGCGCCGGGCCGTCGTCGACGCCGTCCGGCAACACATCCGTCGCGATCTCGCGCCGACGTCGCAGCCGATCGTAGCACAGGTTCAAGCCCACCCGGTGCAGCCAGGTGTCGAACCGCGCCTGGCCGGGGGTCCAGCGCGGCGCCTGTCTCCAGGCTCTGAGCATCGCTTCCTGAGCCACGTCCTCAGCCTCCGCCGCGTCGCCCAGCATCCGCCGGGCGAGCGACAACATGCGCGGCAGCTTGCGCGCCACCATGGCCTGAATGGCCGCGGGGTCGCCTTCGCCCACACGGCGCACCAGATCCTCGTCGGGGTCGACGGTTGTCGCCAATCCAGCCTCTTCGGCTCAATCCAGAAAGGGCGGACGGACGAGCCGTCTTCCCCGCCATCACCCTACTCCGAAGCAGGCGCCGAAGGCGACGCCGCCGGCGTGCGCGCGCGACGCTGTTCGTGCCTCTGGCGCATGTCGCCTCGATTGGCGCGCATGGCGGCGCGGCGTTCGTCCTGCGTCAGCACGCCGTCGCTGTTGGCGTCCATACGCGCAAAAGCCTCATTCGCCCGGCGTTCAACGTCAGCGATGACGATAGGGAACCGGCTTTCTCCGCCTCGCGCCATGCCGCGCATGTTCGCGTCCCGATGATTGCGGCCGCCGCCATGACGCCCGCCCATGCCCTCGCCGCGCTCGCCGCGCGCACGCGGCGTGTTGAACTCCTCACGGTCCAGCACGCCGTCGTTGTTCGCATCCAGCCGGTCGAAGCGCGCGGCCCGTCGCTCGGCGCGGCGCGCCTGGGCATAGGTCCGCATCTCCTCGGCCGTCACCTGACCATCGCTATTGGCGTCCGCCGCGCGCAGGCGCTCGACCCGGCGCTGCACGAAGTCCGCCTTGCTGACCGGTTCGACCATCTGCGCGTGGTGCGGACGAGCGTCCGGCGTCTGAGTCCGAGCCGGCGCCTGGGCCATGGCTGCGCCGCTGACGGCGAGAGCCGAAGCAAGGACGGCCATGCCGCTGAAACTCTTTTTCATGTCGATGTTCTCCATCTGGCCCGAAGGCCGAGAAGCGATCCTGTCGAAAGATGGAACGACGCCCGGATCAGATTCCGTCGCGCAAAGCGGGCAGCATCGCTTCAAAGGCCCGCCGCGCGCGCAGTCTCAGGTCGATCAACCGGGCCTTCAGCGTGTCGAAATCCGGCGCCCCGACCGTTCGGGCCAGCCGCATCTGGAAGCCGAACGGCTCCTGATCCGGGTCGCCCCCGCCGTCGAAGGCGCAGGCCATCAACTGGCCCAGCTGTTGATGCGTGCGCCAGGCGTCCGCCAGGATCGGATCGTCGGCCAAAGCCTCCAGCGTCGAAACGGTCAAAGGGGCTCCGACCTGCGCCGCCGTCAGCTGGCGATACTGGGCTGCGAACTCGGCGTCGACCTGGCCGCCCGCCGACAGCTTCAGATCCCAGAAGCCCTTGGGCCGCCGCTCTCGGTCCATCAGATCGCGCATGGCCCGCACGTCCCCGGCGATGTCGACGCCGGGCCGCGGCCGCCGCAGCGCCGCCTCCAGCGCCGCCTCGACCCGCGCCCCGAACGCCTCGTCGCTGGCCCAGACCAGCCGCGCGCGCGTCAGAGCCATGAACTCCCAGGTCTCGGCCTCTTCGGCGTAGTAGGCCTCCAGCGCCTCCAGCCGCACCGACACCGGCCCCTTCGAGCCGGTCGGACGCAAGCGCATATCGACCTCATACAAGCCGCCTTCGGCCGTATGGGCCGACAGGGCGGCGATGAACCGCTGGGTGAAACGGCCGTAGAAGGTCTCGGCGCTCCAGCCGCGCCCGGCGGACACCGCCTCGGGCGGCGCCGCATAGACGGTCATCAGGTCCAGGTCCGACCCCGCCGTCATCTCACGCGACCCGGCCTTGCCCAGAGCCACCACGGCGACCGCGCCGTCGAAGGCCCCGCCCATCCGCTCAGCCTCGGACAGGGCCGCCGGGGCCAGCCCCTTCATGCAGGCGTCGGCCAGGGAGGTGTAGGTCAGCCCGGCCTGCTCGGCCGTGGTCCGGCCGGTGACGACATGCATGCCGATACGGAAGGTCTGTTCGCGGTGCAGGCGGCGCACGGCGTTCATGGCCCCTTCGAAATCGCCGGCCTCATGCGCCTCGCGCACCACCTGATCGGCCAAGCCGGTGTCGGTGCCCAGGGCCGTCATGAAGCGCGCGTCCAGCACCCCGTCCAGAGCCTGCGGCTGACGTCCCAGCGCCCGCGCCAGTCGCGGCGCGAAGGCCATGACCCCGACCACCAGGTCGAACAGCTTGGGCTGATTCAGGAACAGGGCCTGCACCTGCACCCCGGCGCTGAGGCCCGAAAAGAAGACGGCGAACCGGCGGAAGGCCGCGTCCGGCGCCCCCGTCCTGGCCACCGCCGTCAGCAGTTGCGGCGCCAGGCGGGTGAACAGCTCGCGTCCCCGCGCCGTGCGCGTCGCCTGAATGCGGCCGTGGTGCCAGCTGCGGATCGTGTCGGACACCGTGGCGGGCTCGGAAAAGCCCATGCGGGCCAGGGTCTCCAGCGTGCCGGGGTCGTTCTCCACTCCCGTGAACACTAGGCTGCCGTAGGGCGAGGACAGGTCTTCGCCGCCCTCGAACAGTTCGCCATAGCGGGCGTTGACCCGCACCAGCAGGCGCTCAATCCCCGCATCGAAGGCGGCCAGATCTCCCTGCCCCGCCAGAGCCGCCACATCGGCGCGGCGTTCGGGATCGACGGGCAGGATGTGCGTCTGTTCGTCCGCCAGCATCTGCGCCCGATGCTCCAGCGCGCGCAGCTCGACATAGGCGGCGTGCAGTTCGTCGCGCGCCTCAGGCGCGACGTGGCCGGCGGCGGTCAGGGCGTCCAGCGCCTCCAGGGTGCGCGGCGAGCGCAAGGACCGGTCGCGTCCGCCCAGGATCAGCTGCTGGGTCTGGACGTAGAACTCAATCTCGCGGATGCCGCCCCGGCCCAGTTTCAGATTGGCGCCCGCCGCCTCCAGACCCTCGCCGGTCTTGTGAACATGGATCTGTTTCTTGATCGACTGGATGTCGAGCACGGCCTGGTAGTCCAGGCTGCGCCGCCAGATGTAGGGGACCAGCGCCTTCAGGAAGGCGGCGCCCTCGGCCGCATCCCCGGCGCAGACGCGGGCCTTGATGAAGGCCGCCCGCTCCCAGTTCTGGCCGACGGATTCGTAGTAGGCCAGCGCCATCGGCGCCGCGACTGCAGGCGGGGTCGAGGACGGATCGGGCCGCAGCCGCAGATCGACCCGGAAGACGTAGCCGTCCGCCGTCCGCTCGGCCAGCAGGGCCGTCAGCCCCTGGGCCAGACGGTTGGCGAAGCCCTGCATCTCTACGCCCTCGGCCAGGGCGCTCTGCAGCGCCTCCGGCTCGTAGAACAGCGACAGATCGATGTCTGAGGAATAGTTGAGCTCGAACGCCCCGCCCTTGCCCATGGCCAGGACGAACAGGCCCGGAACCGGCCCGCGCGGATCGTCAGGCGCCGAGGTCAGCCGACCGCGCCTGCGCCAGTCGTCGGCCGTAATCCGCAGCGCCGCCCGCGCCGCCGCATCGGCGAACCGCGACAGGGCGCCCGTCACCTGATCCAGATCCCAGACCCCGCCCAGATCGCACAAGGCCGTCAGCAGGTGCAGTTCCGCCTTCAGCCGGCGCAGCGGCGCCTTGGCCTCATCCGGCGCGCCGGTCAGGGCGTCGGCGCCCGCCAGAATCTCCGCCAGTCGCGCTTCGGGATCGGCGTCCAGCGTTCGCCGCAACCGATCCGGACAGCGGCGCGCCAAGCCCGCCAGATAGGGCGAGGCGGCGAAGACCGGCTCCAGCGCCGCCCAGGCCGCATCCAGCGTCGCGCGCCAGCCGTCGGCGTCCGCCGCCTCGGCCAGCCGTTCATGCAGGCGCGCCGCCGCCTCGGCGTCGCGCACGGGACCGCAGGGCTGCAATCGTTTCGCCAGAGCTTCGCTCACGCCTCAGCCTCAAGCGCCCGCATCGCGGCGGGCAGGATCAGGGCCACGCGCAGGCCCGGCCCGCGTCCGTCATAGACGCCCGGCCCCTCGTCCAGCTGGATGCGACCGCCGTGCGCCTCGGCCACCGCTGTCACCAGCGACAGGCCCAGGCCCGACCCCGGCTCGGTGCGGCTGTTGTCCAGTCGGACGAAGCGTTGCAGCACGCGCTCGCGATCCTCGTCCGGCACGCCCGGCCCGTTGTCAGTCACGGAAAACTCCACGTCGCCCGACGAGCGCCGCCGCGCCCGGAACGTCACCGCCCCGCCCTCCGGCGTATATTTGATGGCGTTGTCGATCAGATTGGCCAGCGCCTGGGCCAGGAAGGGCTGGTTGCCCTCGATCATCAGCCCCTTCTCGATCTCGGCGGCGAACTCCAGCCCCTTGTCCTCGCCCGCCGGTTCGTACAGCTCGGCCATGTCAGCGGCCAGATCGGCGGCGTCGAACACCTTGGGGTCCGGCGCCCCGCCCGCCTGCAGACGGGCGATGGCCAGGACGGTGTTGAAGGTCTTGAGCAACGCGTCCGCCTCGTCCAGCGCCACGCCCAGGGCGTCCACGCCCGACGTTCGCCCCGCCTCGGCGTCGATAAGCGCGACCTCCATCTTGGCCTTCATCCGGTTCAGAGGCGTGCGCAGGTCGTGGGCGATGGCGTCCCCGGCATGGCGGATCGAGGCCATCGAGCCCTCCAGCCGGTCCAGCATCCCGTTCAGACCCTCGGCCAGTTCGTCCAGCTCGTCGCCGGAATGGCGGATCGGAACGCGCGTCTTCAGGTCGCCCTCCTGCACCGCCGCCACCACCCGGTTCAGACCCGCCATGGCGCGCTCGACGCCCCGGCTGATCCACAGACCGCCGCCGACGCCCAGCACCAGCACCATGACCATCGCCCCCCACAGGGCCTGGGTCAGCCGCGCCAGATAGGCCTCGATGTCGCCGATGTCCTCGCCCACGAACAGATGCTCGCCGCCGGACAAGGTCGTTTCCACGCCGATAGCGCCGCGACGACGCACACGCCCGTCCTCATCCGTGTCGGTCAGGCGGAAGTCGTCCCAGCGCGCAGTCGACGGCGGCGCGTCCGCCTTGGGCGGGTCCAGCGGCGATTCCGAGACATTGCCGGTGATGACCGAGCGGTCCGGCGCCATCAACAGATAGAGGTAGGGCCCGCCCTTCAGCGTGCGTTCGACCAGCACCTGGTTCAACGCATCGCGCCCCCGTGTGCGATAGACGGCGGTCAGCCCCTCGACCTCAGCCTTGACGCTGGCCTCGGCCCGCGCCCGCGCCTCGGACGCCGAGGCGAAATAGACATAGGCCAGCACAGCACTGGCCGTCGCCACGAACAGCGCCAGAAACAGCAGCGTCAGCCGGAAGGGCGTCCGTCGAAAGAGCGAGGGCAGTTTCATGCCGGGGCCTTACGCCTCCAGCCGGTACCCCGCGCCGCGCACGGTCTGCAGCATGGCCTTGTCGAAGCCCTTGTCGATCTTGGAGCGCAGGCGGCTGATGTGCACGTCGATGACATTGGTCTGAGGGTCGAAGTGGTATTCCCAGACCTTCTCCAGCAGCATGGTGCGCGTCACCGATTGGCCCGCGTGGCGCATCAGGAACTCCAACAGCTGGAACTCGCGCGGCTGCAGGTCGATCTCCTGGCCGTCGCGGTGGACGGTGCGGGCGATCAGGTTCATCTCCAGGTCGCCGACCTTGAGCACGGTCTGGACCCCGCCCGTCTCGCGGCGGCGCGACAGGGCCTCGACCCGCGCAACCAGCTCGGCCAGGGCGTAGGGCTTGACCAGATAGTCGTCGCCGCCCGCCTTCAGACCCGTGACGCGGTCCTCGACCTCGCCCAGGGCGGACAGGAACAGGACCGGCGTCTGGTCGCCGCCCTTGCGGATGGTCTCGACCATGCCGACGCCGTCCAGGCGCGGCATCATGCGGTCCACGACATAGACGTCGTAGCCGCCCTTCTGCGATTCCAGCAGGCCGAAGGCGCCGTCCACCGCATGAGTGACTTCGTGCCCAGCCTCGCTCAAACCGCGCACCATGGCGGTCGCGGCTTCAGCGTCGTCCTCAACCACCAGAATACGCATGCAGCCTCCCAAAAAAGATTCGGCGGCGATGTTAGCGCATCGCCGCCGATCTCGTGAGTTACGCCTTATTCAGACTTGGCGAAGGGCAGAACCACCGAAGAATTGCCCGCCGGGGTTCGCACCAACAGGAAGACCCCCGGCCGCCCCGCCGCTCGCGCCGCGTCGACAGCCGCCTTCAGATCGGCCTCGGTACGGACCACGCGATTGTTGGCGCGCTGGATGACCGTGCCGACCGGCATCCGCATCTTGCCTGCTTCCGAACGCGGAGCGACGGCGGTGACCACCACGCCCTGCATATCCTCCGGTATCGAGTAGCGCTGACGCAGGGCCGCAGTGATCGGCGTCACCGTCATGCCTTCGATCGACTGGCTGGCGGCGGCGCCGTCCTCGCCCGGTTGCTGGGCGCCCGAATCCTGGCCGCCGTTCAGTTCAGCTTCCGACGGACGGGTGCCGGCGCGGATGTTCAACGTCTGGCGCTTGCCGTCGCGCAGAACTTCCAGCCGCAGCGTGTCGCCGGGCTTGGCGCGGGCCACGCGTCGGGTCAGTTCGGTCGAGCTGTCGACCGCCTCGCCGTTCACGCTGACGACCACGTCGCCGATCTGCATCCCGCCACGTTCGCCAGGGGCGCCGGCCGTCACCTCGGCGACATAGGCGCCCTTGGTGTCTTCGCTCAGCCCCAGGGCGGCCGCCGCATCCTTGGACAGGGTCTGGATTTGCACGCCCAGATAGCCGCGCTCGACGCTTTCGCCGCGCATCAGCTTATCGGTGACAGCCTTGGCCGTGCTGGCCGGGATGGCGAAGCCGATGCCGACCGAGCCGCCCGACGGCGAGAAGATCGCCGTGTTCACCCCGATCACGCGGCCATAGATGTCGAAGGTCGGCCCGCCCGAGTTGCCCCGGTTGATGGCGGCGTCGATCTGCAGATATTCGTTGTAGCCGACCGGGTCGATGTCGCGCGACTTGGCCGAGACGATGCCCGCCGTCGCCGTGCCGCCCAGGCCGAAGGGGTTGCCCACGGCGATGACCCAATCGCCGACGCGCGGCTCGGCGCTTTCTTCAAAGCTGACGAAGGGGAAGGCCGAACCTTCCACCTTGATGACCGCCAGGTCGGTGCCCTCGTCGCGGCCGATCAGCTTGCCCTTCAACTCACGGCCGTCGCTGAACTTGACGCTGATCTCCTCGGCGTTCTCGACGACGTGGTTGTTGGTGACGATGAAGCCGTCAGCCGAGATCAGGAAGCCCGAGCCGGCGCCCAGGGCCGTGGTCGAGTTGTCTTCGCCCTCCTCGCCCGAGCCGCCCGGCGCGCCGGGGATAGGCACGGCGCCGAAGCCGGGGATCTGGAACACCCCGCCGCGCGGGCGCTGGACGCGGGTCTTCACGTCGATCTGCACCACGGCGGGGGCGACCTGCTGGAAGATGTCGGCGAAGCTGAGCGGCGCGCCCTGCGGCGGGGCGAAGGCCAAGGCTCCAGCCCCGGCCGAGGGAACCAGCTGTCCGACCTTGGCGGCGGGCGCGGCTTCGGCGCCCGGCCAGGTGATGACCCCGCCCGCCGTCGCGGCGGCGGCGAAGGTCAGGCCGACAGCGGCCCCCAGAATGAACTCCTTGCGTTTCAGCATCGTCGTCCTTGCAGTCTCTACTGGCGGATACGGAAAAGCTCCGTTCGCCCATGGATATAGGGCGTTACGGCTCAAGCCAATGCACGCCCTCGCGATGATTGTTCCCGATCGTCGTTCGCGATGTGGCGCGTCTGCGTCAGGAAGGCGGCGAAAGGCTTTCCAAACGGACAGGCTCAGGCGTTCTCGTCGTCCGCCGTCAGGGCGGCCAGGGCGCGTTCTTCCTCCGACGTCAGGGGGGCGGCCTCGCCCGTCCCGCGCCGACGCGCCCGCAGGACCAGCACCACGCCCGCTCCTGCCGCTAGGGCGAAGGGGCCGAACCACAACAGCCAGGTGCCGATCCGCAGCGGCGGCTGGAACAGCACATAGTCGCCGTAGCGGCGCAGCAGGTCGGCCTTGATCTCGTCGTCCGTCTTTCCGGCGGCGATCTGTTCGCGCACCAGGCCGCGCAGGTCGGCGGCGATGCCGGCCGGGCTGTCGGCGATGGATTCGTGCTGGCAGACGACGCAGCGGATGTCGCCGAACAGGGCGCGGGCGCGGGCCTCCTGCGCAGGATCCGTCAGCGGACGATCCGGCGCAGGCGGCGGCTCGGCCAGCGCGGGCGCGGCGGCGCCGGCCAGAAGGACGGCGGCGAACAGGGCGGCGGCGCGCTTCATGCTTGAGCCTCGACTGGCTCGACCGGCTGGGCGGCCTTCTTCACGCGCGAGCCCGCCCCGACGCGCAGGCGCCGGTCCAGCAGGGAGATCAGTCCGCCCAGCGCCATCAGCGCCGGTCCCAGGAAGATCAGCCGCGCCCAGGGATTGTAGTAGATGCGCACGATCCAGGCCCGCTCGCCGTCGTCGGTCGCCGCGCGGTCGCCCATGACCGCGTAGACATCGTCCAGACCGCGGAAGTCGAGGCCGACCTCGGTCGTGGTCTGGCCGCCCGCCGGGAAGAAGCGGCGCTCGGCGGTGATGACGCGCTCGGGCGCGCGTCCGTCGACCGGCATGATGGTCAGGCGGCCCTGCTCGGCCAGATAGTTCGGGCCCTCGATGACCTGAACCGCGTCCAGCCGCGCCTTCCACGGCCCCGCCGCGACTTCACCGCCCAGCGGCAGGGCGGCGGCCGCCTCGGCCTTGAAGCTGGTCTCGACCACGGCCCCCAGAATGAAGACGCCCAGACCGGCGTGCGCCAGCGCCATGCCCCAGGCCCCCAGCGGCAGGCCCTTGGCGCGGCGCAGCGTCTCTGCCAAGGGCGCGCGGAAGGCCTTGGTGCGCACGCCCAGCTCCGCCAGCGCGCCGCAGATCAGCCACGCCCCGACGCCCAGTCCTGCGGCGGCCAGCGCCTTCTTGGGCTCGAACAGGAAGAAGGCGGCGAAGGCGGCGGCGATGGCCAGCGCGGCGGCCAGCCACAGGCGCTGCAGGGCCCCCTTCAGATCGCCCCGCTTCCACGCCAGCAGCGGCCCGGCGGGCAGGATCAGACAGGCCACGATCATCAGCGGATTGAAGACAGCGTTGAAATAGGGCGGGCCGACCGAGATGGTCGCCCCCGTCACGCCTTCCAGAATGAGCGGATAAAGGGTGCCCAGCAGCACCGTGGCGGCCGCCGCCGTCAGGAACAGGTTGTTCAGCACCAGCGCGCCTTCGCGGCTGACCGGGGCGAAGGCGGCGCCCGAGCGGATGGCCGGGGCGCGCAGGGCGAACAGGATGAAGGCCGCGCCCGCCGCCACGCCCAGAATGGCCAGCAGCATCATCCCCCGCTGGGGATCGACGGCGAAGGCGTGGACGCTGGTCAGCACGCCCGAGCGCACCAGAAACGCGCCCAGCATGGAGAAGGTGAAGGCCAGGATCGCCAGGAAGACCGTCCAGCCCGCCAGCGCCCCGCGCCGCTCGGTGACGATGGCCGAGTGCAGCAGGGCCGCGCCCGCCAGCCACGGCATGAAGCTGGCGTTCTCGACCGGATCCCAGAACCACCAGCCGCCCCAGCCTAGTTCGTAATAGGCCCAGAAGGAGCCCAGCGCGATGCCGACGGTCAGCAGGGCCCAGGACGCCAGCGCCCACGGCCGCACCCAGCGGCCCCAGGCCGGATCGACGCGCTTCTCGATCAGGGCGGCGACCGCCAGGGAGAAGCAGACCGAAAACCCGACATAGCCGCCGTAGAGCAGCGGCGGGTGCACCGCCAGCGCCGGATCCTGCAGCAGGGGGTTCAGGGATGCGCCCTGCACCGGCGCCGGGTCCAGCCGGAAGAAGGGGTTGGAGGTGAAGGCGGCGAAGGCCAGGAACAGGCTCGACAGGCCCGCCTGCACCGCCACGGCCGAGGTCTTCAGCCCGAACGGCAGGCCGCGCGCCAACGCCAGCGCCCCGCCGAAGACCGTCATCACCAGACACCACAGCAGCAGCGAGCCCTCATGGCTGCCCCAGGCGGCGGCGACCTTGTAGAAGACCGGCTTGTCGGTGTGGCTGTTCATGGCCACGTTCGACACCGAGAAGTCCGACACCACGAAGGCGTAGATCAGGGCGGCGAAGGCCAGGGCGATCGCCGCGGCCGAGGCCAGCATGGCGCCGCCCCCCGCCCCGGCCAGCACCGGGCTGAGCCGCAGACGTCCCGCCGTGGTCAGCGCCAGGCTGAGCGCCGACAGCACCAGCGCCAGGATCAGGGCGAAGGCGCCCAGTTCGACGATCAAGGCTTAGGCCCCCTGCTGCACGGTTGCGGCGGCGGACGCGGCCTCGTCGCCCTCGGGCCGCCACTCGCCCTTTTCCTTCAGACGGTCGGCGACTTCGCGCGGCATATAGGTCTCGTCGTGCTTGGCCAGCACCTGGCTGGCCTCGAAGGTGCGGTCGGGACGGAACGACCCTTGCGCCACAATGCCCTGCCCCTCGCGGAACAGGTCGGGCAGGTCGCCGTGATAGATCACCTGCGCCGTCGCCCCGTTGTCGGTGACGACGAAGACGACCGAACCGTCGGCGGCCTTGTGCACGCTGCCCGCCTCAACCAGACCGCCCAGGCGGATCATCTGGCCGGCCGGAACCTTCTGCGGCGTCACCTCAGAGGGGGAGTAGAAGAAGGTCACATTGTCCTTCATCGCCCACAGCGACAGGCCGACGGCCAGCGCCAGCACCGGCGCCGCAGCGATGACGACCCACAGGCGGCGGCGCGCCTTGGGCGATTTGGGCAACCAGCTCATGTCGACGATCCGGGGACGGCGGAAAACACCACCGCGTATAGGGCGAGGTTAAGGGCGGGCCAACGGCTCATCGGGCGGCCTCGGCCAGGCGGTTCTGCAGGTCGGCGCGACGCGGATCCGACGGCGCCAGCACGGCGATCAGAGGCGTCCACATGGCCTCGGCCTCGGCCCGGTCGCCGCGCGCCAGGGCGGCCTCGCCCAGATAGAAGCGCGCGCCCAGCTGGTCGGGGTCCAGCTTGACCGCCTGGCGGAAGGCCGCCTCGGCGTCGCCGTCGACCGCGCCGTCATTGGCCCGCACCAGGCTCTCGCCCAGCCGCGCCCAGCTCTGGGCGTCGTCGGGCTGGATGGCCAGGGCGCGGCGGAAGGCCGAGGCCGCGCCGATGGGGTCGCCCGCCTCGAACCGGGCGGCGCCCAGCATGGTCAAGGCCAGACGGTCGTCGGGCCGGTCCTTGACCACCTGCCCCAGCACGGCCGCGACCTGAGCCGGCTCCAGCGCCTCGGGCGTCGAGGCCCATTCGCGCACGCGGGTCTCATAGGCCTGATCCTTCATTCCCGGCGCGCCGAAGACGGCATAAAGGCCCAGCGACGCGGCGGCCGCGGCTCCGATCCCGCCCAGCACCCAATAGCGGTCGGCCGGGCGCGACACCGGACGGCGATCCGCGCGGTGGGCGGCCAGCAGGCGACGGCCCGCTTCGGCTCGCGCGGCGGTCCAGCTCGCCTCGTCCAGCAGGCCCCGCGCCTTCAGCCGGTCCAGCTCGGCCAGTTCGCGCGCGCCCGCGTCGCGATCCGCCACGCTCTCGGCCTCCGCCCCGCGTCGCGCGGCGGACAGCACCGCCAGGCCCGCCAGCGCCGTCGCCAGGGCCGTCATGATCCAGAAGATCGTCATGGCCGCCGCTGTAGCGGATCAGGCGGCCGGAGGCGAGGCGCGCGACGCCGCACCTGACGCCATCAACCGCCGCCGCACCGTGCGCGACGCCTCGCGCGCGCCGATCAGGCCCAAAAGCTCGGCGGTCAGGACGATGCGCTTGCGCGCCGCCGCCTCGTCGGCGGCCATGCCGTCGTTGAGCCGCTCCATGGCTTCATCAGCCCAGGCGGCCAGGCGGCCGGTCAGGGCCTCGGCCGTCTGACGCCGTTCCGCCTCGCAGCCGAACACGGCCGCCGGGCCGCGCACCAATCCCACCAGCGCCGCCAAGGCCCGCGCCCGATCGGCCGCGACCGCCTCGACCGCTCCGTCCAGCCGGGGCGTCGGCCGCGTCATGCGCCCGACCAGGGCGGTCCGCTCGACCGGCAGGACGGCGTCCACCGCCCGCTCGGCCGCGCTGAAGCGTTCGGACAGGCTGAGCGCCACCTTCAGCCGCGCCTGCCGCACCGCCTTGCCCCAGGCGCTGTCGGCCTTGAGCGGCAGGGCCATGTCGATCTCGGCCAGGGTCTCGGCGCACCAGTCCAGATCGGCCTTGAAGGCGTCCAGGTCGGCCTCGCCCCTAGCCGGGTCGAAGGCGGCGGCCTCGGCGGCGCGGCGCGCCAGAGCCAGCAGGATGCGGTCGACGAACAGGCCCAGCTCGCTTTCACCCAAGGCCGTCTCGGCGCTGAGTTCGCGCCCGCCCGGCGCGGCCAGCGCGGCGACGCGCAAGATCAGACGCGCGTCCTCCAGATGGGCGAAGATGATCTCCAGCAGGCGGCTGGCCCCCTCGGGCGCGATCCCGGCCGCCTGGCGCAGCGCCAGCTTCAGCTCCGCCGCCGTTTCCGGCCCCGAACGGCCGATCCAGTCGGGCAGGTGCGGCAAGGCTCTGCGCGCCGTCGCCGCCAAATCCAGGCAGGCCGCCAGCTCCTGCGCTTGTCCAGACGCGTCTTCCGGCCAGATCTCGCCCGCCCGGTCGCGCAGGGCGAAGGCGGCGCTGAGGCAGAGGCGGTCGGCGATCATGCGCGACAGGTCGTCAGCGCGATCCAGCTGCGGCAGCAGTTCCGGCTCGTTGCGGGTGGCGCTGCGCCACAGCCGCCCCAGCACCGCCGGCGGAAAGCCGAGGCCCGGCAGGCCGTCGGCGCGCGGCTGAAACAGAGGCAGAAGGGGCCCGAAGGCGATGTTGCGGCGACGCCGGTCCAGCGCCTCGACCTCGATCATGTCGCGCAGGTCCGCCGCCCGGTCGCCCGCCATCGTCCCCGCCAGCCCCGAAAGCTGCGTCAGAACCCGGTCCGGACACCGTTCGATCAGCTGGGCCAAGGCGGCCCTCTGGGCGACCGACAGGTCCGCCATTCCCACTCCTCCGGCCGTACAGAGATTCACAGCCACGGCGCCAAAGGTGCGCCATCGCGGGTTAACAGGGGATTTGAGGCGTGATCGATAGCGTGAACAGGATCGCCCGCCCTTTGAGTGAACCTCGTTTCGCGTCTCTTGCGGCCAGACTGCAAACCCGCGAATAGCTCCTTCTCTGATGCAATGGATTGCAGGTCTGATGAAGCCGACCGTCTTGATGGTGGATGTCGATGGCGTCGTGGTTCGTCACCCTGACCCGTCAGGATGGTCCGCTCGCATTGAGGAGGATCTGGGTGTTCCGCGCCAAGCGCTGCAAGACCGCTTCTTCAAGCCGTGGTGGGACGAGGTCGTTCATGGTCGCGCAACGCTGCGGGACCGATTGACGCCCGCGCTCGCGGACGTCGCGCCGCATGTCAGCTGTGATCAGCTGATCCGCTATTGGTTTGAAGGCGACGCCCATCTGGACGAAGCTCTGCTGCGGCAACTGGCCGAGGTCCGGGCGTCAGGCGTGCCGCTGCACCTGGCGACCGTTCAGGAGCATGAACGCGCGTCCTATCTGTGGGATACGCTCAAGCTTCGCGATCGGTTTGACGACATCCACTATGCCGCGCAGCTTGGGGTTTCGAAGCCGTCACAGGATTTCTATGCGGCGGTCGAGCAACGCGTGGGCCTGCCCGCGTCAGCGATCGCCTTCATCGACGACACCGAAAAGAACGTCGAAGCCGCACGTGCGCGCGGCTGGAATGCTGCGCTTTGGACCCCCGGCGCAACGCTCAGCACGCTCATTCCAGAACTGAGCGATTAACCGCAACGTCCGCTTCCTCCCCTTAGGCCCAATGTCAGCTGTCGACCCATTGCGGACATGAGCACAGCAATCCAATGTCCCCGATGTCTACCCAAGATAGCCTGACTATAGGGGACCGTTTGCAGCTTGGCGGCGGCTATGAACCCAATTCCGCTTGGCTGTCCGGTCGAGCATCGGTTCTTGGCACAGTGACCCAATTCTTACCGGGTCAGAAT
Organism: Brevundimonas sp. ZS04; assembly: GCF_001956865.1. NCBI lineage: Bacteria > Pseudomonadati > Pseudomonadota > Alphaproteobacteria > Caulobacterales > Caulobacteraceae > Brevundimonas > Brevundimonas sp. ZS04. The sequence continues at coordinate 178,565 of NZ_MTHE01000004.1, read as the reverse complement.
GGATCGCGTGCCGTCGTGGTCCAGCTCGACGAACCAATCAGTGGCGAAAGCCTGTCTGGTTCGACGGTCGTGCTCCAGCTTCGGTATGCCGATGCGAAATGGGAGCCGACCGAGACCGTGCACGGCGAACTGTGCGATTTCACTCCCGAGCCGAAGGTCTGGAAAGATCGGCGTCAGGGTGAATGGATCGAAAGCCACGCCACTTATCGCTTGGTTTCTGACTGACCATCGGGTCCGCTAACCACCCTTAAGCGAACTTCGCTTCATGACGCTTAGCGACGTTATGCTATCCAAGTATCCACGCACCTTGCGCGATGCCACATGCCCCAGAAGCGGTAAAAAGTGCAGTCCTGCCCCGAGCCGGCAAGCGCCGCCAGAACCACACCAACTCCGACCTCAGCTCTAAAACCACCAATGCTGTATCTCGGGGCTTCGACTGTGCTGCCCCCGCTCTCCGTTCCAGGAGCAAGTTGTTCGTATGCCACGGCATGTGGGAACCCCAAGCCCCGCCAGTCGCAGGCACGATCTGAACCGATCACGCGATAAGGAGGAGGCGTGCTGCGCAACGCCTGCGCCATGAGCATGCAATCTGCCCCCAACGGACCATCCATTCTCTGCCCCGGAACAGGGAGAGCTATTCCGACCATTGTCACGATTAATAGCAGCGAAGCGGTGACTGCCGAGGCCTTGCCTACAGTACCGATGCGTCTTTCCATCCGCCCCCCCAACGCGACGACGAAACTAGCAGATTGATGACCGCTTCCCACCCTTAAGCGAACTTCGGTTCACGACCCGTTGCGGACTTCTCATTCGGACGATGTCGGCGGCGCCGTCGGCGTTGGCACACTACACCGTGGCAAAAGCCACCACTTCGTCGAGCGGCTCATCGGGATGGCTTGACGTTGTAATAAATCGAGTGTCGTCAGACCCGTCGCCACTTATGAACCGGTCGATCCCGCTTCTCATAGCGCCGCAGTTTCGGCTACCATTCCTCATTGATCGGGGAAATCATGACGGACCAGTTGCAGCAAGGCAGGGAAGTAGCATCTGACGTCAGGAAGCCCGCAGCGCCGACCAGCGTCCCGGTTATTCGATCAGGAGGATTTCAGCTTGCCAAACGGCTGACTGAGTTTTTCTCCGTCGTCACCGCCGCATCGTTTGCCGTGTCAATATTCGCAAATCAGGCGGTATTTGATCGTTGGGGTCTGAACTTCCTCCAACTCGCAACGGTCACTGACGTCGTAATGTCGGGTCTGTCGCTTCTCTTCTTTGCCATTCCCTTGGCAATGGCGCTGCTGGCCGCTAGGGTCATCGGAGGTTTTAGAGGGCGGTTGCGCTGGTTTGGCCGGATTGCGCTCATCATCGCCGCCCTTGTTTTCGCCCTGGGCCTCTGGGGGTTATCCCAAGGCGAAGCCGACCAAGGCGCAGCGGCTGCGGTGTCCTCGAGCGGCTTCGTGCTGGTGGGTCTGCTCGGTCAACCCGCTCTGCGTTTTCATAGAGAAAGGAGCCTGCGCGCCGGCATCGCAGCCATCGCCGCCGCTATCCTCGCCGCCCTCACCTTGGGCCAGACAGTCGCCTACACCGTGAAGAGGTATGAGGCGCGCGGCTATTCCGCCGACGCCCAACTCTATCTTCAGCCCGCGATCCCTTCTTGCAAAGGTCGAGCGCTGTGGGTTGGTGAGCGTGCCGTAGTGCTCGACTGCAGCGAACGAAGCGGCCCCCGCAGTATCAGCATCATCTTTGGACAAGAGGATCGGCTCTACAGAGCTGTGGCACCCCAACGGGATGGGGGAGTCCGCTAACCACCCTTAGCAGACTTTGGCGAATTGAACTTAGGAGAACCGATGATCATCGCCACGATGTTGTTCACTGTCTATCAATCTGCACCGCCTGCCGCACTGCGGCCTGAACCTGCCGTCTGTGAACTATCCGAGCGTGACCTAGCGACAGGATCTCGGCTTTGGTGCCCTGCCGAGCTCCGGAGGCGAGTGCCGCAAAGCCTAGTGACGACGATGCCCATCGATGGGAAGGGCAAGGGATGGGCGCTGTTGAAATGCGACCTAGGCGAAGGTGGCGTAACGACGGCGTGCAGTCTGGTCGATGAGTCGGAACCGGGTTCTTCGTTCGGCGCATGGGCGACGCGCGTTCAGCTCAGAGCGACTGCGCAGTGCACCGATGGCAGCTTTCCCCCGGCTGGTGATAGCTACTACGCCTTTGCTCGATGGGAAGTTCGTTAGCGTCTGCTTCCCACCCGTTGCGGACATAAGCTCTGGACTGCAAGCTGACCCCATGGGAACGAAATTCAGCGCTGAAGATGCGTGCGCCTACGAAGCTCTGGATCGCCTCTTGTTTCGTCAGTGGGATCCCATTGGTGTTTCGGACATGGAGGGATCGGCTGACGATGAATATCGAGCCTATCTGCCCGAATTCTGGAGGTTGGTGCGATCCGGCTCCACAGAAACACAGATCGCCGAGTATCTCTCAGAAATCGAACGTGATCGGATCGAGTTCGAAACCAGCGACGAGCACAGGCTGGACATCGCGCGAAAAGCTATCGCCTTGGTCGCAACTTGGCGCCTAGCGGTTCGCCCTTAGCGAAGGGCCCTCCGCGCTTCCTCGCCCTCACCCCTCCGCCGCCGGCAGCTCCAGCACCACCTTCAGGCCGCCCATGTCGCTGTCGCCGAGGGTGACGCGGCCGCCGTAGGCGCGGGTCAGTTCGTCGACGATCGACAGGCCCAAACCTGTGCCGGGCGTGTCCTCATCCATGCGGGTGCCGCGTTTCAGGGCCGTGTCGCGCTGGTCGGCGGGCAGGCCGGGGCCGTCGTCCTCGACCACGGCGATCATCTGGCCCGGCGTCGACGGCCCGGCCGAGATGCGCACCCGGCGCGTGCACCACTTGGCGGCGTTCTCGATCAGATTGCCGAAGATCTCCTGCAAGTCCTGGCGCTCGCCCAGGAAGGCCAGGTCGTCAGGGGCGCGCCAGTCGATCTCGACGCCCTTGGTCTCGAACACCCGCTCCAGCATGACGGCCATCTCGTCCAGCACCTCGGCGACAGCTGTGCGTTCGCCCAGGCCGTGGGCGGCGCGGGCGGCGGCGCGGGCGCGGCGCAGATGGTGGTCGACCTGATCCTGCATCACCTTGGTCTGGCGGCGGATCAGGTCCGGCAGCGGTCCTTCCTTCGTCCCGGCCTCGGCCAGCATAACGGCCAGAGGAGTCTTCAGGGCGTGGGCCAAGTTGCCGACGTGGGTGCGCTGACGCTCGACCGTCTCCTGATTGTGGGCCAGCAGGCGATTGACCTGTTCGGCCAGGGGCTGGATCTCGACCGGGTAGGCGCCCTCGACCCGATGCGAGCGGCCCTGGCGCACGTCGGAAATCTCGTCGCCCAAATCAAAGAGCGGTCGCAGGCCCACCTGCACCTGGATGAAGACCGCCGTCACCAGCCCCGCCCCCAGCAGCAGCATGGCGATCCAGGTGACGGTGGCGAACTGACGGGTGTCGGCGTCGACGTCCGAGCGGTCGATCCCCGCGAAGAAGATCACCGGCCGGTCGCGCCCGGGCAGTTGTTTCATGCTGGCGGCGATGCGCAGGGGCTCGCCCTTGGGACCGTCCTCGGCGTTGTAGCTGATGGTCTGGCCGAAGGCCGAGCGCAACCGGTTGGTCAGGTCGGGACCGTGCTCCAGCTCAGCCTCGCCCAGAGAGGCCGAGTGCGCCAGAACCTGCATTCCGCCCGTCGGCGTCGGCTCGGCCACCATCCAGTATTTGCCGGACAGCAGGCGCTGGGTGCGGGCGTCCTGAATCTCGCCGATAAAGACCTCGCCCTCGGGCGTGATGGTGGCGGCCACCACCGCCTCGTCGATGGTGTCGCCCAGGATATTGCCCAGACGGCGCAGGGCCGATTCCTGAAACACCGCGGTCAGCACCACGGCCGCCGCCGCCAGGGCGATCAGGATCCACGCCGCAGCCAGCCAGATCAGCCGCCGCGTCAGCGAGCGGCCGGGCCGACCGAACCAGCGGCCCCATTGCGCGCGATCAGGCTTGGTCTGGCTTCGGGATTGGCCCGTCATGCGGCGCTCAGGCCGCGTCGCTCTCGCCGACCAGCGGCGACAGGCGATAGCCCAGGCCGCGCACGGTCTCGATACGGTCGGCCCCGATCTTCTTCCTCAGGCGGCCGACGAAGACCTCGATGGTGTTGGAATCGCGGTCGAAATCCTGGTCGTAGAGGTGTTCGACCAGTTCAGTCCGGCTGATGACCCGCCCCTGGTGCATCATCAGATAGTGCAGCAGGCGATACTCCAGACTGGTCAGGCGCAGAGGCTCGCCGTTGACCGTGGCCCGCGCGGCGCGCGGGTCCAGGCGCAGGCCGCCGCAGCTCAGCGTCGCCGCCGCATGGCCGGCCGAGCGGCGCAGCAGGGCGCGCAGGCGCGCCAGCAGTTCTTCCGTATGGAAAGGCTTGGTCAGATAGTCGTCGGCTCCGGCGTCGAAGCCGGCCACCTTGTCCGACCAGGCGCCGCGCGCCGTCAGGATCAGCACCGGCGTCGCCTTGCCCTCGCGTCGCCAGCGCTCCAGCACCGACACGCCGTCGATCTTGGGCAGGCCCAGGTCCAGCACCACCACGTCATAGGGTTCGGTGTCGCCCAGGAACCAGGCTTCCTCGCCGTCCGGGGCGTGGTCGACGGCGTATCCGGCGTCGGTCAGGGCGGTCTTCAGCTGGCGCGACAGATCGACGTCGTCCTCGACAAGCAGAACCCGCATTCAGTCGTCCCCGCGAACCCGGCCGGAGCGGCCGTCAACCTGGATGTCCGACACGCGGCCGCCCGGATATTCCCAGCGCACCACATAGTCGCCGCCGCGTTCCTGCACGCCCAGCATCCGGCCGGGACGGCCCGACTGGACGCGGCGCGCCACGTCGCCGGGATTGGCGCGCGGGCCGCTGTCGCCGCGCGGCATGTCGCGCAGGCCTTGCCCCGGATAGTTCGGTCCGGATGAGCTGCGGAATTGCTCCCGGCGATCATCGTCGCGATCCCGGTCGCGGCCGCGCGACTGAGCCGCCGCGTCCGTCAACGGGACGAGGGCGATCAGGCCGGCCAAAAGAAGGGCTCGAATACGCATCATGGATCGCGGTCTAAACCAGGGCCTCTGAACAGCGGCTGAACGCGCAGTCTACCGGCGTTCAGTTCAAAGAGGAACGTCGAGGGATGGAATCTCCGTCGCGGTTTCACACGCGAACCGCCCAGCATGACCACAATGTCACGCTGATGAACCCTATCTGAAGCGCGCCGTTCAGACGCGGCTCAGGCGCGGCGGGGTCATCTGGCGTCAACGCAGCCGATCGGTTGCGTCCAGATGAAGGAGCCCGACCATGGCCAAGTTCAAAACCCTGATGATCCCCGTCCTGGCCGCGACGACGGCCGCCGTCGCCCTCGGCGCCGCCCTGCCCGCCGCCGCGCAATCCTATCGCCACGCGCCGGTCTACGAGAGCCGCCACGACGGCTGGCGGTCGATCCACCAGCGCAAATACAATCTGGACCGCCGCATCGACCAGGGCGTCCACACCCGCCAGCTCAGCATCCGCGAGGCCAGCCGCCTGAAGAGCGAACTGAACAGCCTGGTGCGGCTGGAGCGCGCCTATCAGCGCGACGGCCTGAGCCGCCGCGAACGCATGGAGCTGGATCGCCGCTACGACGCCCTGTCGGCCAAGATCCGCTATGAGCGCCGCGACCACAACGGCCGCCGCTGGTAAGCCAGACAGGCGCCGACCTTCGAAAGGCTGCGGGAGACGTCCCGCAGCCTTTTTCGCGTCTGCTCCACTTAAGGAGGGCGGCCGGGCTGGAGGACGGCGCCCCGCCTGCCTATCTTGGCCTTATGTCCATCGCCCGTCTTGATAGTCGCGCCCTGATCCGCGTCAGCGGCCCCGACGCCCGCCCCTTCCTGCACAATCTGCTGACCCAGGATGTGGAGACATTGCAACCGGGCGAGCTTCGCTTCGGCGCCCTGCTGTCGCCGCCGGGACGGCTGCTGTTCGACCTGTTCATCTGGGGCGAAGAGGGCGGCGTCGTCCTGGACGTCGCGGCCGAACGGCGCGACGCTCTGGTCCAGCGGCTGAGCCTCTACAAGCTGCGCGCCCAGGTCGAGGTCATGCCCATCCCCGACGCGGTCTTCGTCGGCTGGGGCGCGGATGTTCCCCAGGGCTTCGTCGCCGACCCGCGCCTGCCCGGCCTGGGCGGCCGCCGCTGGGGCGATCAGAGCGAGACCGACGCGGTCGAGGCCGACTGGCAGGCGCATCGCCTGACCCTGGGCGTGCCCGATCCGACCGAAGACGCCCTGATGGACAAGACCTATCCGATCGAGGCGGACTTCGACCTGCTGAACGGCATCGACTTCCACAAGGGCTGCTTCATCGGCCAGGAGACGACCTCGCGCATGAAGCGGCGCGGCACGATCAAGAACCGCATGATGGCCATCGCCTTCGACGGTCCCGCTCCCGAACGCGGCGCCGAGGTGCTGAAGGGCGAACTGCGGGCCGGCGAAGTCATGACCGGCGCCGAGGGACGCGCCATCGCCCTGATGCGGCTGGACCGCATGGACGGCGATCTGACCGTCGAGGGCCGCCCCGTGCGGGTCGAGAAGCCTGACTGGATCCCTGATTTGTAAGGGAAAATCCGACAGAACGGAAAATCTGCTTGTCGCGATGTAAAAGTCGCTTGACGAAAACACGACCTCATTGGTAAAGCTCACTTGTCAACACGACAGGGGAGCTTGTCATGAACACCGAAATCACCACCGCCGCCGGCGCCGTCGCCGCCGACAAGAAGAAGTTGGACGACCTGACCGTCGTCCTGTGCGCCCTGACCGTGGTCGGGGTCAGCGCGGCCTCCGCCACGCCGTTCTGGCCTGAAGCCTGGGGCCGCGCGCCGTCGATCGGCGTCGTCGTCCTGGCCGCCGGGCTGGCCGTCTTTCTGGCCCTGCACACCCTCTACTGGTGGCGCGCGCTGGATGAGGCCGCCAAGGAAGCCCACAAATGGGCCTGGTGGTGGGGCGGCAACCTGGGCTTCATCGGCGGCGGCGCGGCCGTCGTCATCGCCGCCCTCGCAGGGGTGAACCTGCTGCCCGCCGCCGCGCCGCACACCGACGCGGCCCTGATCGCCCTGGGCGTCGCCGCCGCCTTCGCCGCCCAGGCCGTCGGCTACGGGATCGCCTGGTGCGGCTGGTGGATCGCCCGCCGATGACCAGCGCCTTCATCAACCGCCTCAAGGTCTTCCGCGCCGAGCGCGACTGGACCCAGGCCGATCTGGCCGAGCGCCTCGGCGTCTCGCGCCAGACCGTCCAGGCGCTGGAGAAGGGTCGCTACGACCCGTCCCTGCCGCTGGCCTTCCGCATCGCCCGCCTCTTCGGCCAGCCGATCGAAGCCATCTTCATCGCCTGACCCCGCCTGCCCTGCTCATCTCAATCGACACATCGAAATCCAAAGGACCGTCATCATGTTCAACCTGTTCTCGACCGCCGCCGACCGTTTCTCAGGCTTCGCCATGGGCGTCTGCGGCGCCCTGCTGATCAGCCTGGCCGTCCAGGCCGTGCCGACCTTCGGCCGCTCCGCCGAAACCCCGGCGGCCGCCGTCGCCCAGATCGTCGCCCGCTGATCCCTCTTCACGCCTCGTCTTCCCGCTCCCAGCCCCTGTGCTGACGAGCCTTCCGTCGCCCGCATCTGAGCTCGGCGACGCCTGAAACCCCCTACAATCCAAGGACACTGCAATGACCCTCGCACGCCGCATGGGCCAATCGGCCAACCATGTCTCGCGCTTCGCCGCCGGCCTTTTGGCGGCGCTGGCCGCCTCCGCCGCCCTGGCCGCCGCGCCCGGCGTCGCCCACGCCGAACAGGCCGCGCCCGCCCCCGCCGTCGCTCCCATCCCCCGCGCCGAGGGCGCCGGCCCGCCGCTGTGGGTGGTCAAGGACGCGGACTCCACCGTCTATCTGTTCGGCACGGTCCATCTGTTGCGACCCGGCACGGCCTGGGGCTCGGACAAGGTGGACGCCGCCTTCGCCAGCGCCTCGGACATCTGGGTCGAGATCGCCGACCAGGACGATCAGGCCGTAGTCATGCCTGTGATCCAGCAGCACGGCGTCGATCCGTCCCGCCCCCTGTCGTCGGTCCTGTCGGCCGAGGACTTCGCCGCCTTCGACAAGGTCGCCCAGGCGAACGGCGCCAGCGCGGCCGCCCTGGACGCCTACCGCCCCTGGCTGGCGGCCTTCATGATCTCCATGTCCGGCCCGACCGAGGCCGGCTATCGATCCGAAGCGGGCGTCGACAAGACGCTGATGGATCGCGCCCGGTCGGAAGGCAAGGCGCTGCACGGCTTCGAGACCGCCGACATCCAGGTGCGCCTGATCGCAGGCATGAGCGAAGAGGCGCAGGTGGCCTACCTGAACCACTTTGTCCGCAACACCGACCGCGTCGTCGCTAACCTGGATGAAACCGTCGCCGCCTGGCTGAAAGGCGACATCGCCGAAACGGGCCGTCTAAACCGCGCCAACACCCGCGACGTGCATGAAGACATCCACCGCGCCGCCCTGATCGACCGCAACAGCGACTGGACCCGCCAGATCGAGGCGATGATGAAGGGCTCAGGCACGGCCTTCGTCGCCGTCGGCGCCGCTCACCTGATGGATCAGGACAGCGTCATCGACATGCTGACCGCGCGCGGCTTCACGGTCGAGCGACTGTAGGACGCTCCGCACAACCCCATGAAGGCCCGGCGGAAACGTCGGGCCTTTTCGCTTGCGCCGCCAGAACATTCCAGCAACATCGCGCCATGACCGAATCCGAAAAGGCTGAAGGGCGCTGCGGCTGGTGCGGGACGACGGACCCGCTCTACATCGCCTATCATGACAGCGAATGGGGCGTGCCCGAGTACGACGCCCGCGCCCTGTGGGAGAAGCTGGTTCTGGACGGCTTCCAGGCCGGGCTGGCCTGGATCACCATCCTGAGAAAGCGCGAGGGGATGCGCGAGGCCTTCGACGGCTTCGACCCCGAGATCGTCGCCCGGTACGGCGAGGCGGACCGCGCGCGCCTGCTGGCCGACCCGCGCATCATCCGCTCACGCGCCAAGATCGACGCCGCCGTCAACGGCGCCCGCATCTGGCTGGACATGAGGGTTAGCGGCGAGGATTTCTCAGCCTGGCTGTGGTCCTTCGTCGGCGGCCAACCGCTGGTGAACCAGTGGGACCATTTCCGCGAAGCCCCGACCCAGACCGCGGAAAGCCTCGCCATGGCCAAGGCCCTGAAGGCGCGCGGCTTCAAGTTCTGCGGCCCGGTGATCACCTATGCCTTCATGCAGGCGGTGGGCATGGTGAACGACCACCAGACGACGTGCTTCCGGCATGGGGAGGTGGGTGAAATGGGCGCCGCCAACGGCTGATTTCAGGACACTCGCGATTGTCCGCCTACGACCCATCGCGGACATTGCATCCCTGTGTGAAGGGCTAGCTGGCAGCCGGCTTGGGTGTACACGGGCGCGTCATCGCCCAGATCAGGAAGCCTGTTCCAGCTCCAACGAGTGCCAGCATTCCAACTGGAACGAACACCCCATACCGTGATGAAAAGCCCACGGAGTAGAACTGGAACATGCTTCCGACCATTAGCCAGCCCGCCACTTCAGCAGAGATGACGCCTGTGAGGATGAGTTGTGTAAGTCGGTTCATGGGCTGGCCCTCTGCACTGGCTCGACCTTGGATCACCTTGCGTCCGCTTTCCACCCTTAGCAGCAACTCGGCACAGCCGCTTCTCGCAACACAAGTAGACTAGGCTGCAGCCTTCCCCCATGCCCCGGTTCGTGGCACTGACGCCTGATGCTCGCCAGCACCGCTACCGCCAAGACCGACCGCCCCTTTCCCACCCTGATGCTGGAGCTTGAGGCGCGCGCGACCTGGAACGGTCATGTCTGCGGGGTGGATGAGGCCGGGCGCGGGCCGTGGGCCGGGCCGGTATCGGCGGCGGCGGTGATCCTGAACCCGGACGATCTGCCGCCCGGCATCGACGACTCCAAGGCGTTGACGGAGAAGCGCCGTGCGGCGCTGGAGCCGCTCATCAAGAGCCGCGCCCTGGCCTGGGGCGTCGGTTTCGCCTCGGTAGAGGAGATCGACGATCTGAACATACTGCACGCCACCGGCCTGGCCATGCGCCGCGCGGTCGAGGCCCTGGCCCATGCGCCGGTTCACGCCCTGGTGGACGGCAACTACCGCTTCAAGCTGCCGTGCGCGGTGACGCCCGTGGTCAAGGGCGACAGCCGGTCGCTGTCGATCGCGGCGGCGTCGATCCTGGCCAAGACGGCGCGTGATCGACTGATGATCGAGATGGATGCGACCTATCCGGGTTACGGCTTCGCCAGCCACAAGGGCTATAACGCCCCCATCCACCAGAAGGCTCTGCAGACGTTGGGCCCCTGCCCCGAACACCGCCGCAGCTGGGCGCCGATCAAGGCCCTGCTGGACGCCGCTTAAGCGAAAATCAGACGGACAGGGCGCCGCCCAGCAGCATTCCCATCAGGCCCGCCGCGATCGCACCGATCAGCAGGATGGTCCAGCTGTCCAGCCCCCGCCCGCGCCGAGGCGACGGGCGGACCGGACGCGCGGCCTCCCGCTGGGCGTCGAAACGCGCAGCGTCAAAACCACGGGCGTCAAAGCGGGAAGCGGGGGGAGGAAGACTGGAAAGCGTACGCATACGGCACAAACGGCGTGCGCCCGGCTTTCGTTCCCGTCAGGCGGCGACCGGCAGTTCGATCGGCCGATCCGTGACCACGAATAGATATTCCACATTCCTCAGCCGCCCGACCGAGCCGACCTTCTGGCCCTTCAGGTTATGGATGCCGATACGGGCGCCGACGTAGCGGGGGCGCGGAATCTCGACCACCTGCACATGGCCGCGCGCCGACAACATCGCTGTCAGCTCGTCGCGGCTCAGATAGCCCTCGTCGTTGAAGCTGACGATCAGGTTCGGCGCCCTCAGCCGCTCGATGACGGTCTGCAGGGCGGGGCCGATGCCCGGCCGGCTGTTGAAGGCCGACTTGCGCGTCTTCACGTCGACCCGCTTGCGCGCCACGCCATAGGTCTCGGGCTTGTCCCACAGCACCAGGCTTTCCCAGCAGTGGTAGTTGCCGAGGTAGGAGTGCTGGTTATAGGGCGGGTCCAGATAGACGAGGTCGGCCTCGACCTCGGCGGCGATCTCGACCGCGTCGCCGTGCGTCGCCACGCACGAGCCCGCCGCCACGCCGGGCAGCAGGTCCGGCAGGCGCAGCTCAAGCGGCTTCAGCGCGCGCGGCGCCCACTGCTTCATGAAGGCCATCTGCAGACCCGCCGTGGAGTCCACCCGGTCGGCCGCCTCCATCAGGGCGACCAGGACGACGGCCTTCAGCTCCGGCTCCAGTCCCATGACCTCGATCCGCTCGCGCATGGCGTCGATGCGGGCGCCGTTGTCGGGGTGGAAGAAGCGGGCTTCCTCACAATAGGTGCGGGTGAACCAGCCGGGTGCGGGCGCCACGGCGCGCAGTTCGGCCAGCACCGCCTCAGCCCGTTCGGCCCAGACCTCGCGGTCGGCCTGGACATAGGCGGTGGCGAGCGCATGGGCATAGGCGTTGTGATCATTGGACCAGACGCGATAGCCCTCGCGCTTCAGCGCATGGCCCACGCGCGCGGTGCCGGAGAACAGGTCGCAGACCGTCCCGCCCTGCGGCTGAGCCGCGCGCACCGCGCCGATCACCTGGCCCAGAAGCGCACGCTTTGAGCCGATGTATTTGATCATTCCGCCCCGTCAGGTTTTGCGGGCGCGCTTCGCCCCATGTTGCCGGGGGGCAGCATGGGCCGGAGCATGGGCCAGACGCAACAGATTCGCGGCCCCCGGCGCGCCGAAGGGCGTTCCGGCCAGGATCAGGATGCGCTGACCCGGCTCGGCCAGGCCGTAGAGCATGGCGGCCTCGACCGCATCGTCGGTCAGGCCTTCCAGCGAGGTCGGCTGTTCGCCCAGGCGCGGCTCCAGCCCCCAGACCAGGGCCAGGCGGCGCGCCGTCTCGGGCTTGGGCGTCAAGGCCAGAACCGGCTGCAACGGCCGCTCGCGCGACATTCGCCGCGCCGTGCCGCCCAGGGTGGTGAACACCACCATGCAGGCGGTCGAGGAGGCCTCGGCCGCCTTGCGCGCAGCCGCGACCAGGGCGTCGACGTCGTGAATGTCCATGCCCGCGTGTTCGGCGTCCATCAGGCCGGGCCACAGGGGATCGCGCTCCACCCGCTCCATGATGCGGTTCATGATGGTCACGGCTTCCAGCGGATAGTCGCCCGCCGCCGTCTCGGCTGACAGCATCAGGGCGTCGGCGCCCTCATAGACGGCGTTGGCCACGTCGGACGCCTCGGCGCGGGTCGGGGCCGGAGCGCTGGTCATGGATTCCAGCATCTGCGTCGCGACGATGGCGGGGACGCCCCGCTGGCGGGCGGCGCGCAGGATCTTCTTCTGGGCGACCGGCACTTCCTCGGGGTCCATCTCGACGCCCAGATCGCCGCGCGCGACCATGACGCCGTCGCAGTAGTCAAGGATGCTCTCGAGATCGTTCAGGGCCTGGGGCTTTTCGATCTTGGCCAGACAGGCGGCCTGGCCGTCGACGATCTGCTTCAGCTCGGCCATGTCCTCGGCCTTCTGCACGAAACTGAGGGCCACCCAGTCGACGCCGAGGCGAAGCGCGAAGGCCAGATCCTCGCGGTCCTTGGGCGTCAGGGCCGAGACCGGAATGACCGCCTCGGGCACGGCCACCCCCTTGCGGTCCGACAGCTTGGAGCCGCTCTCGACCGTGACGTCGCACCATTCGTCGGTGCGCTCGCCCACGCGCAGCCGCACCCGGCCGTCGTCCAGCAGCAGCAGCATGCCGGGCCGCAGCGCCTTGAAGATTTCCGGATGCGGCATCTGCACCCGCGTCTCGTCGCCCAGCGCCGGGTTCAGATCGAAGCGCATCTGGTGGCCCGGCTTCACCTCGATCTCGACATCGGCGAAGCGGCCCAGCCTCAGCTTGGGCCCCTGCAGGTCGGCCAATACGCCCAGCGGCCGCTTCAGCGCCATTTCGGCCCCGCGCACGGCCTTGAGGGCGGCGGCGTGGTCGTCGTGCGAGCCGTGGCTGAAGTTCAGGCGAAAGACGTCCACCCCGGCCTGGGCCAGCGCCTTGACCGTTCCCGGCGCACGGCTGGCGGGTCCGAGTGTCGCGACGATGCGCGCGCGGCGGGCTCTCTGCATGAACAGGTTTCCTCTTGCGGCTCTGACGGCCTGACGCCTCCCCTCAGAGGCGTTTCTCAAGCCCTTGTGCCAAGGAAACGCGGAAGGCGTAAGGCCGTCGCACCGCGTCGAAACACGAGTTTATGACGGCCCGCGCAGCCTGTTTCGCGCCGCCTACTTCGTAGGGCAGCGGCCCTTGGCGAACTGGGGCAGGTCCATGCAGCGGCCGTCGATCGGGCCGTCAGGCTGGACGCCGATCAGATTGGCCAGGGTCGGCGCGATGTCGATGGTGCGCATCGGCAGGAACCGCTCCTGCCCTTCGGCGCCCGGCCACCAGAAGACGATGGGCACGCGGCGGTCATAGTCCCAGGGCGAGCCATGGCTGGAGATGGCGCCGCCGACGCGGCCCTGGCCGGTCAGGCCCGGCTGCCAGGCGCGCAGGATGTCGGGCGAGCGGCCCGCCACCGCCGACAGACGCAGGCGCTCGCGCACATTCAGGTCTTCGGGGTTGATCGAGTTCGGCACAGGCTCGGCCAGCAATTCGTCGCGGGCCACGGCCAGGGCGACCTGCGGCTCGGCGTTCAGCAGTTCGATCGCGGCGGCCAGCACCTGAGACCGCAGCGGCTCCGGCAGGGACTTGCGATCCTTGTCGACGATGACGAAACCGCCAGCCGACGACACCACAGGATCGGCGTCCAGGCCGAAGCGGGCCTTCAGCGCGGCGTTGACGCGCGGCTGCAGGGCGCGATCCACCCGGCCGGCGTGAGGATAGCCCTCGACCGCCGAGCGCTCGGGGAAGTCCGAACCGCCGTGGTCGGCCGTCAGAACGACGATGGCGCCGCCGGGGATGGTCGACAGCTTGTCCATCAGCACGCCCAGGGCCGTGTCGAGGCGCAGCATCTGCTCGCACATCTCGGGCCCCTGGGTGCCGTAGCTGTGGCCGATGCGGTCGGTGGCCGACAGGCTGACGCCCAGCATGTCCGTGACGCCGCGACGACCCAACTGCCGGCTGTCCATCAGCTCGATCGCCCCTTCGATGGTCAGCTCGTCCAGGATCGGCGAGTTGTCGAGGCGGAAGTTGGCCGGCGGCACCTTGGAGTCGAAGGTCTGGCCCGCAATGGTCCACTGCCCTTCCAGGCGGCGGCAGGCGGCGTTGGAATAGGTCCAGCTGGGCGCCTGTCGCGTGAAACGGTCGATCATGCGGGCGTTCAGGGCCGCCACCGGGGCCAGGCGCGCCTGGGCCGACTGGCCCGGCTCGACATAGGTGGTGAAGCCGAAGTTGTCGGTCAGCCAGAAGGCGCCGTCGCCCTTGTGCCCAGCCAGGGTGATGGCGCCGCGATCCTTGCCCGACACGCCGTAGACGCGGCTTTCAGGGCTGACCGCCTTCAGCCAGTCGCCCAGGGTCGAGGCGCTCAACTGTTCCGGACCGACCGGGCCGTTATCAGTGTTCTTGCCGTGGGCCAGGGTGTTCTGCGGCGCAGCCAGGCAATAGGTCTCCTGGCCCGTCGTCGTGTCCAGCCAGTCGTTGGCGGGAATGCCGCTGCGCGCCGGATGGGCCCCGGTCAGGACGGTCGAGTGGCCGGCGCAGGTCACGGTCACCCCGTGGGTCTGATAGCCGTTGATCGAGACCATGCCCTGATCGGCCAGGGTCTTCAGCCCGCCGGTGAACTGGCTGCGGTACTGGTTGAACAGATTGGCGCTGAGTTGATCGACCACCACGGTGACGATCAGGGACGGGGCGGCGCGGCCGTCCTGGGCCGCCGGAGCCGCAGTCTGAGCCGCAGTCTGAGCCGTCTGGGCGAACGCCGCGGGCGCAGCCGCGCCCAGGCAGAGGCTCAGACCCAGGGCGGAAGCGAGAAGTCGGCTACGAAACATGAAACGGCTCACCTGGCGGAACAATCAGTGTGCGACACCTACGCCCCCCTCATGACGAGGCCAAGACAGTTAAGCTGGACGCCCGCGCAGTTTCGCCCTGCGGAACCGCGGCGCCGCATTTGACCCAAGCCGCGCGAAAGCCGAGAAAACCGTCGTGATTGATCCGCGCCCCTTGTCGTCCCTGCCTCTGCCGCGCAAACGGCTGCCTGCGCCCCCGGCCGGCCGCGGGCGCATTCGGGGGTTCGAGGATATCCGGCTGAGCGTCGAGCAGGCGGAAACGTCGCTGGAGGCGGCGGCGGACCGTCTGTCCCTGCCCCGCTCCGGCTGGTCGTCGGGGCATTTCGACATGCTGGCCGTATCGGGCGGCGCGGCGGGCGGCGCCTATGGCGCGGGCGCCCTGGTCGGACTGACCGAGGCGGGAACGCGGCCTGAGTTCGCCCTGGTCACGGGCGTCAGCACCGGCGCCCTGATCGCGCCCTTCGCCTTCCTGGGACCGGCCTGGGACGAGCGGCTGGCCGACGCCTATACCGGCGGCCATGCGGCCGACCTGCTGAGCCTGCGGCGGCTGGCCTCGACCCTGACCGGCAGCCTGTTCCAGGGCGAGGCGCTGGACGCCCTGATCCACCCCTTCGTCGACGAGGCGCTGATCGACGCCGTCGCGACCGAGCATCGCCGGGGGCGTCGCCTGCTGGTGGCGACGACGGACCTGGACAGCCAGAAGGCCTGCATCTGGGACATGGGGACGATCGCCTGCCACGGCGGCGAGGAGGCGGTCGCCCTGTTCCGCGAGGTTCTGGCCGCCTCCGCCAGCCTGCCCGGCCTGTTTCCGCCGCGTCGTTTCCCGTGCGAGGTCGACGGCGAGCCGTTCGAGGAGATGCACGTCGACGGCGGGGTCGCCGCGCCGCTGTTCCTGATGCCTGAGGCCCTGTTGCGCTGGAAGCGGGTCGGACGGCGCCTGCAGCGCAGCCGGGTGCATATCCTGGTCAACACCGTGCTGGAGCCGGAGTCGCGCACCACGGCCCAGAACGTCGCGGCGGTGCTGACCCGCAGCTTCGACGCCATGCTGCGGTTCTCCTATCGTCAGGCGCTGGGCGTCGCCACGACCTTCTGCGCGGCGCAGGGCCTGCCCATCAGCGTCGCGGCCATCCCGGACGAGCCCGAGCAGGGCGGGATGCTGAGCTTCGACACGGCGACGATGCAGCGACTGTTCGAGGCCGGACGACAACGCGCGCGCGGCGGCGATCTATGGCGCTCGCCCGTCGTCGAACCGCGCGGGTTGATGTCATGGCTGGAGCGGCTGTCGCCGCAGACCTGAAGGCGATCGTCAGAACGGCTGGTGCGGGCGGCCGGGGTCGAACCGGCAAGGGCTTTCGCCCGACGGATTTTAAGTCCGTTGCGTCTACCAGTTTCGCCACGCCCGCTAACCGGACGGGCTGTATAACCAGCCCGCTCAATCCCGCCAAGACGCGCCTTAACGCGTCGACGCCTGCGCCGCGCGCGCGGCCCGGAAGTCCACGTCGGAATCGGCGATCAGGCGCACCAGGGCCGCCCAGGCGGCGACGTTCTGGGTCATCTGGGCCGGGTCGATCTTGTCCAGGGTGTCGTCGGCGGTGTGGTGCAGGTCGAAATAGCGCGTGCCGTCCTGACGCAGGCCGAAGACCGGAACGCCCGCGCGCGCCAGGGGGCCGATGTCGACGCCGCCGAACAGCTCGGCCTCGCCCGACAGCACGCCCAGCGGACGCAGGACGCGCTCGGCAATCTTGGCGAAGTCCGTATTCTGCGAGCCGGGCGGCAGGCCCAGGGCGTAGACGCGGTCGGCGCCGAAGTCGCTCTCGCCGGCGATGACGTGCTTCTCGACGCCCGCGCCGATGTTGCGGACATAGGCGCCGCCGCCGTTGCCGTGGTCGGTCGGCTGGGCGACCTCTTCGGAGCCGTACAGCACCACGCGGATCGTGCGCGCCGGACGGCCCTGCTCGGCGATCAGCTTGGCCGCGGCCAGGGTGATGGCGCCCCCCGCCGCGTCGTCGATGGCGCCGGTGCCCAGATCCCAGCTGTCCATGTGCGAGCCCAGGACGATGATCTCATCCGGGCGCGAGGCCCCGACGATGTCGCCCATCACGTTCTGACTGTGGGTCTCATAGGTGTGGGCGGTGGACTTCAGGCGCAGGCGCACCGTCTCGCCCATGCCCACCAGCCGCGCGATCTGATCGGCGTCCGGCGCGCTGAGCGCAAAGGCGGGCAGCGGCACCTTGCCCTCGACATAGCGGGTGGTGCCGGTGTGCGGCATGCGGTGTTCGTCCGATCCGGCCGAGCGCATGACGAAGGCGACCGCGCCGCGCTTGGCCGCCTCGGTCGGGCCGACGCCGCGAATGCGCGACAGAGGGCCATAGCCCGAGCCGTCCTGCATCCGCACCATCTGGCCGCCGTCGACCACGGCGATCTTACCGGTCAGCGATCCGGCAGGCGCGGCCAGCAAGGCGTCCAGACCGTCGAAGAAGACGACCTCGGCCTCAACGCCCTCGGCCGGCGTGGGAATGGAGTGGCCCAGCGCCGCCACGACCAGCTTCTGAGGACGTGCGCCCAGAATCTCGGCGCTCTCCTCGCCGCGCTCCCAGCCGATCAGGGGAAATTGTTCGATGCGGACGTTCTGGAAGCCGTGGGCGCGCATGTAGTCGGCGGCCCAGGCGGAGGCGTCCTGCTCGGCGCGCGAGCCCGCCGGGCGCGGGCCGAAGCGGGTGGTGATCTGGGTGACGTAGTCGAGGGCGATATTGCCCTTCAGCGCCTGATCGCGCACCTGTTCGGCGGCGCGGATGGCGCGGGCGTCCTGCGCCATGACCGGCGCGGCGACAAGGCCGAGCGCCACAGCGCTGGCGGCCATCAGACGGATAGTGAACGACAAGAGCGCCTCCCAGACTCAAACGACAGGCGCGGACCCTAGCGGGCGAAGACTGCGACCGAAAGTCTCAGCTTCGCCGCTGGGCCGAAATCAAAGGCTCGAAATCACTCGCCCTTGATGAAGGGCTCGACCGGGCCTTGCAGCTTGACGGTCAGGGCCTTGCCGCGACGGTCGACGCGGTTGCCGACGGCCAGACGGACCCAGCCTTCCGAGACGCAGTATTCCTCGACGTTGGTCTTTTCCTCGCCCTTGAAGCGGATGCCCACGCCGCGCGCCAGAAGTTCGGCGTCGTGGAAGGGGCTGTCAGGATCGACCGAGAGGCGGTCAGGCAGGGCGTCGGACATGGAAAGGTCTCGCGAAAAATCGAAGCAGGCTGAATAGCCGCGCAAGGCCTGTGCGACAACCGTCGCCTATTGCACCGACTGACGGGCGGGGGCTGGGGCGTCGGCGGCAGCCGGGGCGTAGGGGCGCGGGCCGGTCTCGGCGGGCGCAGGGGCCTTGGCCGCAGGCTGGGCGGCCGGCCGAGCGGCGGGGCGGTTGGCGGCGGGCGTCGGCGCGCGGCGCGGCGCCGTCTGCTGAGCGGCGCGGGTCGGCGCGGGCGCGGCGGCCGGCTGAGCCGCCGGTTGAGCGGCGGGCGCCGGGGCGGGCGCGGTCGCAGCCTCAGTCGGAGCCGAAGCGGCGGCGGCGCGGGCGGCGTACTGCTGGGCCTGGAAGCGCTTGGCCAGCTTTTCGGTCAGTTCGCGCGCGGCGGCGGGCTGCATCTGGGCCATGATGGCGGCCAGGGTGCGCGGGCGCATGGCCGAGGCCACCGGCAGGCGCACGCTGTCGTCCAGGGTGGCGAAGACGGCCGCCGCCTCCTTGGGCCGCATGGCGGAATAGACGGCGACCAGACGATCAGCCTCGGCCTTTTCCTTCTCATCGACCTGGCCGACCAGGGCGCTGATTTCGCCCTTGAGGGCCTCCAGCGCCTGCAGCTTGGCGTCCAGCTTCTGCTCGGCGGCCACCATCAGCGGCAGGGTGGTGGCGAAGTCGGCGTCGCGCGCGTCCAACTGGTCGCGACGCTTCGACAGCGACTGGATGATCCGCAGTTCAGCCGGAGAGATCCCCGCCTGCTGGGCCAACTGCTCGGGCGTCAGGGCGCAGACGGCGGCGGGCTTGGGCGCGGGCTTGGCCCCCTCGCCTTCTCCGGCGACCGCTTCCTGGGCCCAGGCGGTCGCGCCCTGGAACAGCTCCGGCGCCACGCCCGCGGCGCGCACGGCCACGACGCCGCCGATGGCGACGGCGATCAGGGGCAGAAGGCGGGGCAGCTTGCTCATCGGTCAAACTCAGCGAACGGTTCGGCGCCACGCGCCGGGCAGGGAAAACACTTGGCCCCTCAAGTCGTCCGAGGCCGCGCCTCGGACATAGGGGCTGACATCAGGCGGCGAAAAGGTCGTCGTCCAGACTACGGCGGGCGCGGTTTAGGCTCTGTTGCGCAGCATGGTTAGCGGCCAGGGCCTGCATCACCGGCGAGGCGCGCTCGGGGACAGGCGCGGGCTTCGGCGACGGCGCCTTCATGACCGCGCGGGCGCCCTCGATGCGCTCCATCAGCGAGGCCATGCGGCGCGCGCGCGCCTCGTCGTCCAGCAAGGGGGCGACCGACGAGGCGCGGACGGTCTCGCGCTCGACCTCCATCATCGGCTCCATGTCGGCCAGGGCCTTGGCGGCGGCGCGACGCTCGTCCTCGCGCGTCTCGATGCGGCTCTCGGCCGGGCGGGCAGGCGCGCGGGCGATCAGCACCTCCAGCTCCTGCTTAACCGCGCGGGCCTTGATGATGCGGTCGTGCAGCAGGTCCGTCTCCTGCCCCGAGGCGCGCAGGGTGGCCAGCGCCTGTTCGGCGCGCCCGGCGGCGCTGTTCAGCTCGGTCACGGCGGCGGCGAAGGCCAACTGCCCCTCGCGCAGGGTCTTGAGCTTGCGCTCCAGCTTGATGCCGTAGCCGATGGCCGCGACCAGCAGCAGCATGAGGATGGAGTCGAGGATGATGCCGGTCATGTCAGCTGTTCTCCCTGGCGAGGCGGGCGGCGGCGTCGGTGCTGATGGGGCCTTCGACGCGGACGGCGATGTGCTGCCCCTTGCGGCCCATGCGGCCGGTGGTCAGCGGAATGGAGCCCGCCCGCACCGACACTTCGGACTCAGGCGTGACGTTCAGCATCAGGGTGTCGCCGACCTTCAGGTCCAGCACCTTGGACAGGGGCATCTGCTGCTCGTCCAGCACGCAGCGCACCTCGGTTTCCGTGGTCCAGAGTTCGGTGGCCAGGTGGCCTTCCCAGATGTTGTCGCGGCCGAACTTCTCGCCCATGAACTGCTGCAGCAGCATCTTGCGGATCGGCTCCAGCGTCGAATAGGGCAGCAGCAGCTCGACCCGGCCGCCGCGATCTTCCATGTCGATGCGCAGCTTGACCAGGATGGCGGCGTTGGCCGGGCGCGCGATGGCGGCGAAGCGAGGGTTGGTCTCCAACCGATCCAGGTTGAAGTGAACGGGGGTCAGCGGCTCGAACGCCTGGCGGGCGTCGTTCAGGATGACCTCGACCATGCGCTGCACCAGCACCCGCTCGATGGTGGTGTAGGGCCGCCCCTCGATGCGCAGGGCCGCCGTGCCGCGACGCCCGCCCAGCAGCACGTCCACGATCGAATAGATCAGGTTGGAATCGACCGTCAGCAGGCCGTAGTTGTCCAGCTCCTCGGCCCGGAACACCGCCAGGATGGCCGGCAGCGGAATGGAGTTCAGATAGTCGCCGAAGCGGATGGAGCTGATGGTGTCGAGGCTGACCTCGACGTTGTCGGAGGTGAAGTTGCGAAGGCTGGTCGTCATCAGCCGCACCAGGCGGTCGAAGACGATCTCGAGCATCGGCAGGCGCTCGTAGGAGACCAGGGCCGAGTTGATGATGGCGCGGATGCCGCTGCGCTCGGCGTCGTCGCCGCCGCCCATGTCGAAGCCCAGCAGGCTGTCGATCTCGTCCTGGTTCAGCACCCGCTCGGACAGGGCTGCGCCCAGATCGACCTCTCCGCCGAAGGGGTCCAGTTCCGTCTCGGGGACCAGGGCGTCGGTCATGACTACTGGACCAGCATTTCTTCGATCAGCACGGCGTCCACCTTGCCCGGCGCGGCGATCAGATTGACCCGGCGCAGGATCTCGGCGCGCAGCTGATACGACCCGGCCGACCCGGCCAGATCCTCGGGGCGCAGTTCGCGCAGGAAGCCCTGGAACATGTCCTGCATGCGCGGCGCCTCAGCCTGAAGATGCGAGGCGACGGCGGCGTCCTTCATCTCCAGCGTCAGGCGCAGCTTCAGATAGGTCGGGCGTCCGTCGGCCGACTGAATGTTCACGATCATGTCCGGCAGGGTGTAGAAGGTCACGCCGTCGGGGCCGGCCGCGATCTTGCCCGCGCCCTCGGCCGCCTCGCCTTCCTTGGCGCCGCCCCCGTGGCCGCCGCCTTCCTTCTTCTCTTTCTTCTCTTCCTTGGCCGGAGCGGCATGATCGCCCGCCGCCTCGGCGGATTTAGGCTTCATCAGCAGGAAGGCCGTCGCCCCGCCGCCGCCCAGCACCACCAGGGCCGCCGGGATGATGATGAACAGCAGGGGGATCTTCTTCTTGGCGGGCGCGGCTTCGCCGTCCTCGCCCTCGGCGCCGGGCGCGCCGTCGCTCACGGCGGGCAGGTTCGCGTCGTCGCCGGTCGGCGCTTCGCTCTTCTTCTTGCCCAGCTTCAGTTTCAGCATGCGTAAGCCGCCCCGATCCTCACATGCCGGGTGTGGCCCTGTTTTGGTTAACGAGGCGTTTACGATCGGCAAATCCTGCCGGGCGCCGCAGGAGCGAAAACCGCTCAAATCCCCATTCCACGGGCGTTAACCCTGTTGGCACGGTCGTTGCGACGGGAAACGGCGAAAGGAGCCCGCTCGTGGAAAACGCCGCCTATATCGGACTGTCGCGCCAGATGACGCTTCGCCGCGAGCTGGACATCGTGGCCAACAACGTCGCCAACGCCGACACCACCGGCTTCAAGGTCGAACAGCTGATGGTCGGGACCGAAGTGGGCCAGCGCGCCCGCAACGACAATATCCGCCCCTCGGCCAGCTTCGTGCTGGACAAGGGCGTGGGCCGCGATTTCGGCCAGGGAACGCTGAAGCAGACCGGCCGCGAGCTGGACTTCGGCATCGAGGGCGAAGGCGCCTTCTTCACCGTGCAGACGCCGAGCGGTCCCGCCTATACCCGCGACGGCGCCTTCGTGACCGATCCCGAAGGGCGGCTGACGACCAAGCAGGGCCTGCCGGTCTTGGCCGACGGCGCCGAGATCGTTCTGGACCCGCAGCGCGGCCCCGCCAGCGTCGGCGCCGACGGCACGATCAGCCAGGAAGGCCAGCCGGTCGGCCGCCTGACCGTGGTGCGCTTCGACGCCCTGTCGGTGCTGCAGAAGTCCGGCGACGGCCTGTACCGCAACGCCTCCAACGCCCAGCCGATGGATGCGACCGACGCCCAGGTCCGCCAGGGGATGCTGGAAGGGTCGAACGTCAACACCCTCGTGGAAATCACCAACCTCATCGAGATCAGCCGCGCCTATGAGCGCGTCACCAAGATGATCGAAAACGCCAACGACCTGTCACGCCGCTCCGTCGAGCGGCTGGGCCGGGTTTCGTAAGGGAGAGCTGAGACATGCGCGCGCTTCGCACCGCCGCCACCGGCATGGCCGCCCAGCAGCTGAACGTGGAGGTCATCTCCAACAACATCGCCAACATGAACACGGTCGGCTTCAAGCGTCAGCGGGCCGAGTTCCAGGATCTGCTGTACCAGAACGTCGAGCGCATGGGGGCCCAGTCCTCGTCGCAGGGCACCGTGGTGCCGACCGGCATCCAGATCGGCTCGGGCGTCAAGGCGGGCAGCGTCTATCGCATCACCGAACAGGGCAGCCCCAACCGCACCGGCAACACCTACGACATCGCCATCCAGGGCAAGGGCTACTTCCAGATCACCCTGCCCTCGGGCGAGCTGGCCTATACCCGCGCGGGCAACTTCACCGTCAACGGCGAAGGCCAGCTTGTGACTGACGACGGCTATGCGGTCGAGCCGGCCATCGCCATTCCGCAGGACGCCCTGGACGTCTCCATCTCCAAGTCGGGCCAGGTTCAGGTCACCACCGCCGGCCAGACCGAGCCTCAGGTCGTGGGCCAGCTGGAACTGGCCACCTTCTTCAACGAGGCGGGGCTGGAAGCCATCGGCGACAACCTGCTGCTGGAGACGGCGGCCTCGGGCCCGGCCACGGTCGGAGCGCCCGGCGACGTCGGCTACGGCAATCTGCTGCAACACTACACCGAGGCGTCGAACGTCGACGCGGTCAGCGAGATCACCGCCCTGATCGTGGCCCAGCGCGCCTATGAGATGAACTCCAAGGTCATCACCACCGCCGACGAAATGCTGTCCGTCTCGGCCCAGGTGAAGAGCTGAAGGAAAGGTCTGAGCCATGAAGCGCGCCCTGATCCTCGCCGCCGCCGTCGCCGCATTCGCCGCCCCCGCGCTCGCCACCCAAGCCTTGGCCGGGCCGGTCAATCTGCTGCCCGATCCGGTCGACGACGACGGCCGCATCACCCTGGGCGAGCTGTTCGACGACGCGGGCGCAGCCTCGAACGTCGTGGTCGGCCGCCGCGCCGGCGCCACCGCCGTGCTGGAGGCCTCGCAGGTCCAGATCGCCGCGCGCCGCGCCGGGCTGGAGTGGAGCAATCCTACCGGCCTGCGCCGCATCGTGGTGCGCGAAGGCGGCGCCCTTTCTGGCGGGGCCCTGCCAGCCGAAGCCTCGGCCCGCCCCGCCGCCGCCAGCGTCGGCGCGCCCGCCCGAGCGGGATCTAGCGTCGAGGTTCTGACCTACGCCCGCAGCCTGGCCGCCGGCGACATGATCCAGCCCGAGGACGTGGTCTGGGCCTCGGTCCAGTCACATCTGGCCCCCGCAGGCGGCCCGCAGGACGCCGAGGCGGTGATCGGTCTCCAAGCCAAGCGCGCCCTGCGCGCCGGCTCGCCCGTCGGTCCGCGCGACCTGGCCTCGCCCCAGGTCATCGCCCGCAACGACATGGTCGAGGTCGCCTATATCAACGACGGCGTCGAACTGACCGTCACCGGCAAGGCCACCCGTAACGCCTCGGCGGGCGAGGCCGTGCCGATCCTGAACCTCCAGTCCAACCGCACCTTCGACGCCGTGGCCGTGGCCCCTGGCCGGGCCGTCGCCGGTCCCGCCGCCCAGATCGCCCGCCGCAACCCGCAACAGTTCGCCGCCCGTTGAGCGAGAGTTCCATCATGCGCCCCATCACCGTCGCCGCCCTGTCCTTGTCCGCCCTCAGCCTGGCCGCCTGCTCCACCGCCATCGAAGCGGTGAAGGGGCCGGAGCTGGCCCCCATCGGCTATCCGGCCGCCCTGGTCCCGGTCGAGCAGGCCTATCTGCCCGAGCCGACCTCGGCCAGCGCCAACAGCCTGTGGCGCACCGGGGCGCGCAGCTTCTTCGGCGACCAGCGGGCGCGCCGCGTCGGCGACATCCTGACCGTCGCCATCGACATCAACGATCGCGCCCAGACCCAGAACACCACCCAGCGCAACCGCACCAACAGCGCCTCGGGCGGCGTCACCAACTTCTTCGGCCTGGAGAACAGCCTGGGCCGCGCCTTCCCCGGCGGCTTCGATCCGGCGAACATGATCGGCACCGAAGGGGCGGTGAACGCCAACGGCTCGGGCAGCGTCAACCGCTCGGAACGGGTCAACCTGACGGTCGCCGCCGTCGTCACCGCCGTCATGCCCAACGGCAACCTGGTCATCCAAGGTCGGCAAGAAGTGCGCACCAACCGCGAGGTGCGCGAGCTGACCGTGGCGGGCATCGTCCGGCCCGAGGACATCTCCAGCGCCAACACCATCCGCCACAGCCAGATCGCCGAGGCGCGCATCAGCTACGGCGGGCGCGGCGACATCAGCCGGATGCAGGCGACGCCCGCCGCCCAGTCCCTGGTCGAACGCTTCAGCCCCTTCTGACCCGCGTTCACCGAAACGTGTGATTCCGGCCGCACCGCATCACTGAATCGCGCGCGATCCAGCGGAGCCGTGAACCGTTAACAAGCGACCCGCGTTTGATCTGTCGAACGCGAGTGGACTTGTCATGCGTAAAACCGTCTTTCCCATCCTGGCCGCCGTGGGCCTGGCCGCCGTCGCGGCCCATGCGGCGACCTATTCTCCGTCCTCGTCCCGCAGCGGCGGCGAGGCCGTTCCCGGCTGGCATATGCTGCACGAGGGGACGATGGCCAAACTGGCCTATGGCCTGCCGGATTCGGACCAACTGGCTCTGATGCTGACCTGCGCGCCGGGCGACGGCGTCGCCGTGGTCTACGGCGACGTCCAGCCGCGCAGCGCGGGGCTGATCCTGGCCTCGCACGAACCTCAGCCCATCGACCCGCTGTCGAACGGCGAGGCCTTCGAGACGCGTCTGCCGCTCGGCGACGCGGCCCTGACCGGCCTGGCGCGCGGCGGCCGCATGGCGGTCCAGACCGAGGCCGGGGACCGCCAGCTGACCGCCACCCGCGCTGAGCGGCGAATGGTCCAAGGCTTTCTTAGCTATTGCGCTTCGGGACATGCCTGACCACAGTCCCCCGTCTTCCTCAGCGGGGGCTGAAACATGACCTCAATGCTCGGCCTGGTTCAGGCCACGTTGCTCTCCTTGGCCGTGCAGACGGCCCCTCAGACCGGGGCGCATCCGCCCGCAGAGCGGCCCCAGGCCGCATCGCCCGCCCGGTCCGCCCGCCCGTCCGAGAGCTGGACCTGGACCCTCTACAGCGGCGACGGTCCCCTGGTCCTGGCCAATGAGATTCCCGACACGCCGCGCCTGCGCACCACCCTGGAATGCGCGCCCGGCTCCAGCGTCGTTCGCCTGGCCTTCCATGACGCGCCCGGCGCCGACGGCTTCGCCGTCATCCGCTCCGGCGGCGCCTCGGCCGAGGTCGAGGCCCGCGCGCGACGCGGACGGCTGGAGGCGACGCTGCGCGCCGACCATCCCGTCTTCGCCGCCTTCTTGGCCTCCGGCCGCCTGACCCTCGCCCTCGGCGATCAGACGACCGCCATCAAGATCGATCGGGCGAATCTGTCCAAGCTGCGCCGCTTCGCTGAACTGTGCACCGGATAAGGACGAGGATGCGCCCTGCCCGCTGGCTGACCGCCGCCGCCTTCATCACCATGAGCGCAGCTTTGACCGCAGCTCTGGGCGCCTGCGCTCCCAGCATCGCCCCGCTGAACACGACCGGCGCGCCCTTGCCCGTCGCCGGCTACGACTGGTTCCTGAACGAAGACCCCGACGAGCCGCGCCTGTCCTATGGCCTGGCCCAGTCCGACGACGTTCCGCTCAGCCTCATGTGCGCGCCCGGCTCGGGCAAGATCGGCCTGTCCCTGGCCGCCGATCAGGCGCCGAACCGTCGCGCCATCACCTTGGAGTCGGGCGGCGACACCGAAACCTTTCCCGCGCGCGTCGAGGCGGCCGACATGCACGACGGCGTCCACCTGGTCGCCACGGCGCCCGCCTCCCACCCCGTCTTCCTGCGTTTTCGCCGCGTCGGCTGGCTGGCGGTGTGGAACGGGGACCAGCGCGCGATGATGGCCGCCCAACCGGGTTCGGAAGGCCGCGCGGCGCGTTTCCTGGCGTTGTGCCGCTGAAGGCTTGACCGCAGCGGCGCGGTCCGCTCCCCTCCCCGCCAGTTCTTGGGAGGGCTTTAGTTCATGCGTCATCTTCTTCTCGCCGCCGGTATCGGCCTGTCGGGCCTTGCGGGCGCCGCCGCCCTGCCTGCCCAGGCCGCCGTCGTTCAAGGCCAGTCGTCGGCCGCCGCCGCGCTGGACGCCTTGCTGGTCGATTACGAAGCCTATCTGCGCCAGATCGACCCCATCGGTTCGGGCATGGACGGCGACCGCGCCGCCCTGTCGCGCCTGCCCGACGCCAGCCGTGCGGGCGAACTGGCCCGCCGCGCTCCGCTGAACGCCCTGAAGGCGCGGCTGGACGCCATCGACCCGGCCGCGCTGGACGAAGCCCAGCGCCTGAACCACGCCTTCGTCGGCTATCTGATCGGGCGCGAGCTGGAGCGGATCGAACTGGACCCGTCGCGTCTGGCCTTTGATTCCGAAGGCGGCCCCGGCCAGCTTCTGGCCTATCTGGCGCCCGCTGCGCGCATCGCCACGGCCGCCGACGCCGAGGCCTGGCTGAAGCGGCTGGAGGCCGCGCCCGCCTATTACGACGCAGGGATCGCCAACACCCGACGCGGGCTGGAGACCGGCCTGATCCAGGCTCGGTCAGTGGTCGACAGCGCCCTGGCCCAGGCCGAGCGCGACCTGAAACCGGGCGCGGCGGGCGACGTCCTGCTGCGTCCGTTCAGCGCCCTGCCCGCCTCCATCCCCGCCGCCCAGCAGGAGCAGTTCCGTACCCGCGCCCGCACCCTGGTCGAGGGGCCGATCACCGCTCGCCGCACCGCCTGGCGCGACCTGCTGCGCGACGAATACGCGCCCAAGGCCCCGCAGGAGCCGGGCCTGGTCCACCGCCCCGGCGGCCGCGACCTCTACGCCTTCCTGGTCCGCAGCCACACCACCACCGACCTGACGCCCGATCAGGTGCACGAGATCGGCCAGCAGGAAGTCGCCCGCATCCGCGCCCGCATGGAGACGGAAATGCGCGCGGCCGGCTGGACCGGCGACTTCGCCGGCTTCCTGACCTTCCTGCGCACCGACCCGCAATTCTACGCCAAGACCCGCGAGGAACTGCTGGAGAAGGCGTCGGAGATCGCCAAGCGCGCCGACGACCGTCTGCCGTCCCTGTTCTCCACCCTGCCGCGCCTGCCCTACGGCGTGCGTCCGGTGCCGGTCGAGATGGAAGAGACCTACACCACCGGCCGTTACAACTCAGGCTCGATGGCGACGGGCGTGGCCGGGGGCTACATCGTCAACACCGGCAAGCTGGACCAACGGCCGCTGTATGAACTGCCCGCCCTGACGGTGCACGAGGCCGTGCCGGGCCACCATCTGCAGGTCGCCTTGCAGCAGGAAGCCGCCGACCAGCCCTATTACCGCCGCGACGCCTCGGTCACGGCCTTCAGCGAAGGCTGGGGCCTCTACTCCGAGTTTCTGGGCGAGGAGATGGGCATCTATCGCACGCCCTATGAGCGGTTCGGCCGCCTCAGCTATGAGATGTGGCGCGCCTGCCGTCTGGTGGCCGACACCGGCCTGCACTGGCTGGGCTGGAGCGAGGAACAGGCCCGCGCCTGCTTCCGCGACAACTCGGCCCTGTCGCCGCACAACATCGAGACCGAACTGCAGCGCTACATCGGCGATCCCGGCCAAGCCACCGCCTATAAGATCGGCGAGATCCGCCTGCGCGAAATCCGCCAAAAGGCCGAGCGCGAGCTGGGCGACCGCTTCGACGTGCGGACCTTCCACGACGCCCTGCTGGTCGACGGCGCCCTGCCGCTGGCCCTGCTGGACGCGCGCATGGACCGCTGGATCGCCGAACAGAAAACCAAGACCCGGTAAGAAAGCCTCCCTCCGACATGAATTTCGTCAAGCGCATCTTCGGCTCGGTGCAGCCGCGCTATCTGATCCGCGCCTATGTGCTCAGCGCAGCCTTCATGACCTTCATGACCTGGATGATGCTGTCGCTGGACGGCGCCGAGCCCCTGCATGACCGCGCCGCCACCTTGGCCGTGTTCGGCGTCGGCGCCCTGCTGTTTCCCTTCTCGAAACTGGTCTGGGACGAGATCAAGCGGGTTATGATGGGCGAGACCGTCTTCTTCATGAACGCCTTCATCCTGATGGTCCTGAAGCTGATAGTGAACCTCTTCCTGTGGGGCTTCTCGATCTTCATCGCGCCCCTGGGGATTCTCTACCTGTGGTTCCGGTCGCGGAACGCCGCCGCCTAAAGCCCCAGTTCGGCCCGCGCCTTCTTCGTCAGCTTGGCGGCGATCAGGGCGTGGGCCGACTTCAGGTGATCGGCCAGTTCATCATCCGGCCACGCGCCCGGATCGACCAGATGCACCCACTTCGCCCGCGCCAGATAGGGGGCCGGCGCCGCCCGCCCCTCCTCGGTCAGCACCGCATAGGCGATGTCGGAGACCTTGAACGACAACCCGCCCTCGGCGCCGACGATGGCGAACATCTTGCCCCCGACCTTATAGGCGTCATGGCCCGGCCCGAACGGGTGATCCATCGTCGCCCCCGGCAAGGCCAGGCAGGCCTCGCCCACGCCAGCGCGGTCCATCCTAAGCCCCGACGCCCAGGCCGATCGGGCAGACCACGCCCGTCCCGCCGATGCCGCAATAGCCCGCCGGATTCTTGGCCAGATAGCCTTGGTGATAGCCCTCGGCGAAGTAGTAAGGCCCGGCCGGTTGGATCTCGGTCGTGATCGCCCCGCGCCCCGCCGCGCTCAGCGCCGCCTGATAGGCCTCGCGCGAGGCCAGCGCCTCCGCCTGTTGCGCCTCGTTCAAGGTATAGATCGCCGAACGATACTGCGTGCCCTGGTCGTTGCCCTGACGCATGCCCTGCGTCGGGTCATGGTTCTCCCAGAAGGCCTTCAGCAGGTCGCCGTATGAAATCTGGGCCGGATCGAACACCACCTGCACCACCTCCGTGTGGCCGGTGCGCCCCGAGCAGACCTCCTCATAGGTCGGGTTGGGCGTGATCCCGCCCGCATAGCCCGCCGAGGTGACCCACACGCCCGGCAGCTGCCAGAACACCCGCTCGACGCCCCAGAAACAGCCCATGCCGAACACGGCCGTCTGCATCCCTGCGGGGTGCGGTCCCTTCAGCGCATGGCCCAGCACGAAGTGGGTCTCATCGGTCGGCAACGCCTCGGCCCGACCGGGCAGAGCCGTCTCAGGCGTGGGCAGTTCAGCATTCTTCTTCAACAACATGGCGCGAACTCCGCGAAAACAGCGTCTTCGCCTATATGGAGGCTTCAAGGGCGCTTGCCCATGGGGTCGTCATGCTCTAATCAGCCCCTCCCGTCGGTCCGCTCCCGACGACTCCGCCCCGGACGCATCCGGGCTTCAGGTGGAATGGACAGGTGGCCGAGTGGTTGAAGGCGCACGCCTGGAACGCGTGTATAGGGGCAACTCTATCGAGGGTTCGAATCCCTCTCTGTCCGCCACCACGGCTTTTTCTGCTATACTTTATTTTGTGTTACTGGATTTTGCCTAACGCCCTGCGTGCGGGGATAGACACAAGTCGTTCTATTTCGTGCTCTAGGATAGCGGGGGCGGCCAGAGCCCGACGCTCTTCAGCTCGCGATGGCGTTCGGCGCTTTTACCTTCTGACGCCCGGGATAGACATGATCGCGCGGACTGGGCATTCAGCTTCCGCCAAACGTCTCGTCATGGCTTTTCACCGCCGCGTCGCGCGCGAGCTGACAGTTCTGATCGCCCGATGAGGAGCTCCCGCCGTGAGCCCCCACCAAGCAGAGATAAAGTAAACAACGGTTCATTATAGTAATTAAGCGCGCACTAAGCCTGTCTGATCGGCAGGCGTTAAGGGCGCCCCCTTTATGGTCTCGTGGCAATCAGGAGCCATGAGGACGCCATGACCAAGTTGATGCGGCTGCGCCGCTGTGCGCTTCTTGTCGCCGTCGCCGCCGGCGTGACGGCCTTCGCTTCGCCGCAGATCGCTGCGGCGGGCCCCAGGGCGGGCGGTTCCTACCAACTGCGCGCGGTCGTACCCGTCGCCTGCTGGGTGCGGCCCGACACCACCGTCGTTGCAGAGACCGGCCGGACAGGGTCCGTTATCGAGGCCTGCAACAGCCCTGGAGGCTTCACCGTCTCCGCCGCCTATCGTCCGCTCAAGGCCACAGAGACCGCCCGCATGACCTATGGCGAGCGATCGCTGAACCTGACGAAGACCGGCAATCTGGAACTGCGTCGCTCCAATATGGCGGCCATCCGCACCATCGCCTACCGCTTCGACGAGGTGCAGCTGGACGAACCTCTGGTCCTGGCCCTGACGATTCAGCCGATATAGGCGAAGTTTTTCGGTTCAGACGCGACAAAGCCCCCCGCCGAAGCCTCGGCGGGGGGCTTTGTCATTCTGCGCGCCGCGCCTCATCGACGCGCATCACAGGCCGCCGATCAAGTTTCAAACTTTACAGTTAACGCCCTCGATTTTACATAATGGCGCTGTTCGTTGATCGCGATAATATCAATGAGCGAGACGGGGCTACGGCCCTGGATTGTCGACGGGGAGGGAACGGGGTGGGCCTGCAGGGAACGGCGGAGGCGTGTCGATTCGACATTGAAGCGATCAATGAGGCCGCCTGCTCAGAAGCCTGGAGCAAGAGCTGCAGCCGTGCGGCCATGATCATCACGCCCAGCCTGCACCTTCTGTGGAGCAATGAAGAAGGGCGCCGGCTTCTCACCATCGACCGCGATCTTGGTGAAGTCGGGGGCCGACTGAGCTTCGCCCAGCGCACAGGCGTGTTCGCCTTCGCCGCCTTTCTTGAGAACCTGGGCGACGAGCCTCGAGCCTGGGTTCTGGCTCGACGCGACGGCGGTGGAGACTGCCTGATCATCCGGGCGGTGCGGATCGCGCTGGGCGAAGCCCAAGCCGTCATCCTGGCCTTCAGCGACACCGCGGGATCGCGCCGCCTGTGGGCGGACTTCGGTCCCGCGCTCGACCTCACCTCGGCGGAAACCACTCTGCTGAAGCGGCTGGTCGACGGCGCTACGGTCACAGAAGCCGCGCAAGACCTCGGCGTGAGCCTGGAAACCGCCCGCACGCACGTCAAACGCGCCTACGCCAAGCTGGGCGTCAGCAGCCGCGAAGAGATGTTCGCCAAGATATCGCCCTTCCGGCTGTCCTGACCCGCCTGCGGCTGACGATCAGGCGGCGGGACACTGCGGCGCCGGATCACGCCGGATGCGCACCACCTCATCCGACCGCTGCTCGCCCGCACGCATCGCGGTCGTGCGGCTGACCTCGGACACCCAGCCGTCCGCTATATGGAGGGTGGCGCGGGTGTCGCGCTTCATGCTGTTCGCGGTCCCGGTCGAGCCAGGCGTTTCGGCGCTGAACGAGCGCGTGAGCAGAAGGCCGCATCCGTCGGCGGTGCGCGAAGCCGATTGCACGCCGGATCGCGCCACCTGGTCCGTATTCTGAAGCGGCTGCTCGACACGGCCTTCCGGCAGAGGCTGTCGGGGCTGCATTTCCGCCAGCAAGGCGACATCGCTCAGCAGCAGGGACAGCAGATCCTCCGGCGGCAAGCGGTCCAGCCCCGCCGCCAGGACATCCCCCTGCTCCTGTTGCAGGCCCAGTTCGCTCAGACGCGTGCGGTACGCCTCCCGCACGGCGGGCCAGTCCGCAAAAGCCACAGGTCGTCCAGAGGCGTCAGCGGCGACGACCACATCCACGCCGACCCAAGCCTGAAGAAGCCGCTCCAGACCGGGATCGCGGCTGTCGGTCAGGGAGGCTTCCAGCAACCGAAACCGGAGGGTCATCTGTTCCGTCGAGGCCGCCAGGGTCTCCAGCTCGAACTTCTGGCGGTTGACCTGACGCGCCTCGCCGCCTTCGGCGTAGGACGTCAGCTCGGTCTCGCTGACGAACACGCGCAGATCGCCGACGGCGTCGGGCCGATGCTGAACCTCAAGGGCCGAGATCGGGGCGTCGGCAGGCCCGGCGGCGGCCGGCGGATCCTGAGGGACGGCCAGCGCCAGGACGTAAAGGGCCGCGAAAAGCATCTTCATATCAGGCTCCCCCAACGACCTCGACACGAGGCTGGGTCGCTCCAATTCGCTCACGCGGCGAATTTCATCGAATAATCATGAAATTAACCATTCTTTCTTTTGGCGCGTACCCCAAATGGGGGACGATTAACAAAAGCCTAACGTGCTCCTTAGCCCTCGAACGAGGGGGCGGCGACATACGCCGGGGAGCAGATGCGAACAGCCTGTTTGCTTGCAGCCGCAATGCTGGTCGCAGCGGGAACGGCGGCCGAGGCCGCCGACGCCGGGCGCAAGTCCCTGGTGCTGGAAGCCGTGGGCCGGATCTCGCCGCGGTGCGATATCGGGGCCTTGGGCGGCGTCGACTTCGGCGACCTGCGGCGCAGCGGACTGGCCGTCGAGACGCGCTTCGGCCTGAGCTGCAACGTCCCCTTCGACATCAATCTGCGCTCCGCCAACGGCGGACTGGCGCATGAAACCCTGCCGCGCGGGCAAGGCCCGTACAGCGGCCTGGCGGCCTATCGCCTGGCCATCAACGTGCCCCTGGAAAGCGGAAACCCGGGCCGCGGCGGACGCGGCGGCTCGGCGACCGGCGATTTCACCAGCCGGCAGCTGCAGGCGGGACAGGTAATCTCGAGCCGAGGCGGGGTCGCTTTCGACGGCGGCCGCCTGAACATCGAGATGATGGAGCCCGAAGGCGCCGGCCTGCTGGCCGGACGCTACTGGGAAACCGTGGAGATCAGCCTCGTGCCGAGGCTGTAGAGACCGGCGATGAACGCGAAGCACATCGAGCGTCGAGTGGATGCCTGGCGCCCCCGCGGGGCAGCTGAGCGGACTGTGCGGAAGCTCGGCGTGTGCGGCGCGGCCAAAGCGGGTGTGACTGGCGCAATCCTGCGCACTTCTTGGAGGAAGACTGAAATGAAAGCCTATCAACTGATCGCCGGCGTCGCTGCGCTGGCCCTCTCCGCGACCGCCGCTTCGGCCGGCAGCTTCAGCCAGAGCGCGGCTCACCTGCCGATCATCGGCAGCATCAGCGGCTCGGGCCAGGGCTCGGCCCTCGTCGGCCAAGGCGCCAACGCCGTGTCGACCTTCTTCGGCGGCGAGGAAGTCGCGTCGTGGATCTCGGCCTCGGGCAGCGTCGCCAACAACATCGGCACCGCCGGCAACGCCCAAGCCAGCTTCACCCTGCGCGGCGAAGTCTCGCAGGACTGCTCCTTCTACTCGGGCAACATCAACACCGTTCTGAACTTCGGCCAGATCGGCATCAACACCCTGGACAACGGCGGCGTTGACGACGCCTTCGACATGGTCAGCGCGGCCAACGCCTCGATCGAGACCAACACCGCGGGCTGCAACACCCGCAACGAAGTGCGCATTACCAAGACCAACGGCGTCGCCGGCATGAAGTCGAACTACGCCGGCGCCTTCGACGGCGCCCAGTTCCAGGCCAACCTGCCGTACAAGGTGGATGCGACCTGGACCGGAGTTCCCGCCGGCGCCGGTTCGGCGACCGCTTCGACGCAAACGCTGACGGTCGACACCACCGAAGCCGGCGACCTGAAGGTCCAAGGCGCCTGGAAGTCGCACTTCAACGTCAACATCAACGTGCCGGTCCCGAGCAAGTCGCTGGTCTCGGGCACCTATCAGGACACCCTGACGATCGAACTGGCCGCCATCTAAAACGGCCCGGCAAGATGCGAAGAAGCCCGCCCGGCCCTGTCGGGCGGGCTTCGAGCATCAGTAGGGCGTCATTTGCGTATCAGCGGCACGAATTCTGCATGACGTCGGTACACGAGTCTGCAGACCGAGGGGGAAGGTGAATATGGGACTAGGGCTGAAACAGCGGGCCGCGCCTCGCGTCGAACGACAGAAAAAGAAGTCCCGCATCGGACTGGTCCTGGCCGCCACCCTATTCCTGGGGATCACCGCCACCGCCGTCGAGGCGATGCGCGTCTCGCCCATGGTCGCGGAAATCTCGTCGCGCGGCGCCGGATCTTCCGCCCGGATCGAGGTGCAGAACCTGGCCGCCAAGGGTCTGCCCTATGAAACGCGCATCACGCGCATCTCCTTCGACGAGAACGGCAAGCTTGTGGAAACCCCGGCCGATGAGGACTTCCTGGTCTTCCCGCCGCAGGGCGTCGTGCCCGTGCGCGGACGCCAGGTGATCCGGGTCCAGTGGGTCGGCGACCCCGACATCGACGTGTCGCGCGCCTATTACGTCGGCATCCGCCAGCTTCCCGTCGAACTGGAGGAAGGCGCCAGCGGCGACCTCGCCGCCCAGGTGCAGGTCGTCTACCATATGAAGTCGCTGGTCACCGTCGCGCCTCCGGGCGCCGCCGCTGACGTCTCGGTCGTCAGCGCCCGCGCAATTGAAATCGACGCCGCCCCGGCCGCCCCCGTCATCGACGAAAGCGTCGGCGGCACGGGCGAGGCCGCCCCGACGCCGAACGCCGCCAAGGTTCCCGGCGTCGAGGTCCGCGTGCGCAACGCCGGCCGCCGCTACGCCCTGATGAGCGGCGCGACCTGGTGGGTCGAAGGGCGTGGTCCCGACGGCGCGCGCACCGAAATCCGCCTGGACGCCTCGACCGTCAACGAGGCCGTCGGCGCCGGCTATCTCGAGCCCCTGAAGGGCGATCGGACCTTCTACCTGCCCACCAGCGTCGCCTTCTCGCCTGATGCGCCGATCAAGGTGCGCTTCAGCCAATGAAGCCTCGGCTAGTCCCTACGGCGATCCTGGCCTCGGTTCTGGTCTCGAACGGCGCAGCGCCCGCCAGCGCGGCGCCGCTGAGCGAAGACGCGCCCATCATCACGGCGCCGCCTCGGTTCGAAGAGCCGCCGCAGGCGCAGACCCCGGCGCAGGTTCAGGCCCAACCTCTGCAGAACCCGCCGCCGGGCGCGGCCCAGAGCGCCGCCCAGACCGCCGCCCAGACCGCCGCCCCGCCGGCAGCGGTCGTGCGTCCTGACATCAATCCCTACAACCGCGACATCACCCTGACCGCGCCGCTGACGTTCAACCGGCGGCCTCTGGGCGAAGTTCCTGTGACCCTGACGCGCGATGATCGCTTCATCGTCGATTCAGCAGGCTTCCTCGAACTGATCACGCCCCTGCTCACCGACGAGGCCGCTGCGGCGCTCACGGCGCGACTGGCCGGCCAACAGGGTTTCGAAGGCGAGGAATTGGCCGCTCAAGGGGTGTCGCTCGAATACGACCCCACAGCCCTGTCGCTGCTGGTGGTGCGCATCGCCCCTAATCTTCGGCGCCTGGAAGTCCTGTTCGAGCGCGGCGGTCCCGAGGCGGAAGGCCTGGCGCCCCTGCCCTTCTCCGCCTTCCTGAACGCGGCGACATCATGGAGCTATCGCCACGCGACCGGCGACGCCCCTGCGCCGAACGTCTATCTGAACGGCGCCGGCCGCTGGCGCGGCCTGGTTCTGGAGGCCGAGGTTCAGGGCCGCGAGACCCTGGGGTCCGGCGACTATGAATGGCTGCGGCGCTACGCCCGTTTCGTCTACGACCAGCCTCAGGACTACCGCCGCTGGACCGTCGGCGATCTCAACCCCGAGTTCCGCGGTCTGCAGGGCTATGCCGACGTGGGCGGCGTCGGCGTGACGCGCCAGCGGCGCCGCTTCGACCCCTATCGTCCGAACGTGTTCCGCCAGGACCGGCAACTGCTGCTGCAGAGCGAGTCCACGGTGCGTATCCTGCGCAACGGCGCCCTGGTGCGGGAACTGCGCCTGGATCCCGGCCAGTACGACCTGTCCAACCTGCCGGTGCAGACCGGGAGCAATGACCTGGAAGTCGTCGTGGTCGACGGATCGGGCGCTTCCCAATCCTATCGCTACAGCGCCTATATCGACTCGATCGACCTCGATCCCGGCGAGTACGAATACGGCGGATATCTCGGGGTGGCCGGACGTCCCAGCTTCGGCCAGCCGGACTATTCGGACGGCGACCTCGCCTTCACGGGCTACTGGCGCAAGGCCTTCATCGACAAACCCGCCCTGGGCGTCGGCCTGCAGGCCAGCGAACGGGTCCAGATGGCCAACGCCCAGACCCAGTTAATCCTGCGCAACGGCTCTCGCCTGAACTTCCAGGTCGGCGCCAGCAACAGCGACACGGCCGGCGGCGGCTACGCCCTTGTCGCAGCCTATGATTTCTATATCGACCGCCCCACGACGTCGGACTTCTTCACGGTTCAGTTCGAACATGTGTCGGAAGGCTTTGCGACGCTTTCGGACCCGGACGCCTCCAACCCCATCGCCTGGCAGGCCTACGGCCAGTACTCGCGCGTCTTCTCCGATCGCCTCTACGGCAGCGTGGGCCTGGCCTACAACAAGTCGCGGGATAGCGCGGGCCTGGGCGATTCCTTCCGCTCGGACCTGACGGCCAACTACGCCATCAACCGTCAGTGGAGCGCTCAGGCGGGAGTGAACTACCTCAAGTACGAAGACACGCCCGGCGGCCGCCGCGACCGCGACGGCTGGGGCTTCACCTTCGCCCTGACCTGGCGGCCGTCCAGCGACGTACGCGCCGACGCGCGCTACGATTCCAACCTGAACAGCGCCTCCGCCTCCTTCTACAAGATCCCGGAGAACCTGGCCGGTTCGATCGGCTATTCCGCCATCGCCACCTATGACGACGGTCCCGCCAGCCTTCTGGGCGGCGTCGACTATGTCGGCAACCGCTTCAACGCCTCGATCTCGCACGCCGGATACGGTCAGGACTTCGGCTCGATCAGCGACCAGCAGGTCACGACCGCCAGCGTCTCTACCGCCATCGCCTTCGCGGGCGGCAAGGCCGCCATCGGCCGGCGCGTCGCCGACAGCTTCGCCATCCTGTACGGCCACCCGAGCCTGGAAGATCGTCCGGTCATCGCCGGCGAAGTCCTGCGCGACGGCCGCTATTCGGCCGCCAGCGGCCCCCTGGGTCCGGTGCTCTATCCCTACCTGGGGTCGTATGTGAACGATTCCGTCTACTACGACGTCATCGACGTGCCCGCCGGCTATGACATCGGCGAGGGCGTACGGCGGGTGCGGCCGGCCTATCGCAGCGGCTACGCCTTCGAGATCGGTTCGGACGCGT
Organism: Brevundimonas sp. ZS04; assembly: GCF_001956865.1. NCBI lineage: Bacteria > Pseudomonadati > Pseudomonadota > Alphaproteobacteria > Caulobacterales > Caulobacteraceae > Brevundimonas > Brevundimonas sp. ZS04. The sequence goes on along the minus strand of NZ_MTHE01000004.1, from coordinate 140,740 downwards.
TCGTCAGCGCCGTGGGCTCCGTCACCGGGCGCGGAGCCGCGGGCCCGGCGCCGTTGTCGCTGATCGGCGGACGCGTGATCGCCCTGGACGAACCCGACGCCGCTTCCCAGCCCTTCTTCACCAACAGCGTCGGCCGCTTCGCCGTCCAGGGGCTGAAGCCGGGCGGGCGCTATCGCGTCGAACTCTTCACTGACCCCAGGGGCGGCTTCGACTTCACCGTCCCGGCCGACAACGACGGCCTCTACAATCTGCGCGTCGTCCACGTCGACATCGCTGCGCCTGAAGGAGATTGAGCATGAGCGTTCTTCAAAAACGTGCGTCGTCCGCCTTCGCCGGCATGGCGCTGATCGCGTCGCTCGCGGCGGCCGGAGCCGCCACGGCGCAGGCGTCGCGGCCCGCCGCCCCCGGCTGTCAGGTGCGGATCGAGCCGCAGCAGGCGCGATGGGAGATCCGCGGCTATGATCCCTATGGCGACGATGCGGCCTTCGCCACTTTCGACATCGCCTGGTCCAACGACGGCGCGGCCCCCTGCGAGGGCGAGGTGGAAGTCACCACCGTAGGCCAGCCGTTCGGCTTGCGGCCGACCACCGGACCGAGCGGCCGCTGGTCCACCCTGCCCTACAGCCTGACGGACGAGTTTTCGGCGGCGAACCTGACCCCGGTCGCGGGCCGATCCCAAGCCCGCCCAGGCGGCGCGGCCTTGACGCTTCAGCCCGGCGCGCGCGTCCTGCGCCGCTATCGTCTCGAAGTCGATGTCGATCAACTCAGCCAGGACGGCCTGTTCGAACAGCCGGTGCAATTCGCCTTCCGCGCCAAGGACAACCGCATTTCAGCGGACAAGCTGCTGGCGCTTGCGCTCAACGTCCAGCCGTCGGCCGTCATGGGCCTGCGCGGCGCATTCACCCGCACGGACGGCGGCGGCCGGATCGAACTGGGCGAACTGGCCGAAGGCGGGACCAATCTGCCGCTGCAGGTGTGGGTCAAGAGCACCGGCGGCTATCGCGTCGCGGTGTCGTCGCGCAACAAGGGCCGCTTGGTGCTGGCCGAGGACTCGTCCTGGTGGGTGCCCTATCGCCTGAGCCTGGGCAACCGTCCCATCAACCTGGGCACGGGCGGCCAGGTGGAAAGCCGCACGGGCACCGGCCTGGGCGAAGACGCCTATGACCTGCAACTGCAGGTGGGCGAAACCTCGCGCCGCCGAGCCGGCCTCTACTCTGACCTCATCGAGTTGACCGTGGCGCCGATCTAGGTGGGAGCACGGCATTGCCGGGAATTGAATAGCTCATACTCCGCTCGCTCCTGCTCGGGGCGATAAGTCGCGGAAAATGTAGTTTTCGGCTCCGCTCCCTGTCCGCCGCCTCAATCAATATCCGCCTCATCGCCCTGCGCTCAGGGCAGGCGGCCGCTATGTCGTTTCGAAAGCGGCGATGCTAACCTCGTCGCCTCCCCTTTTCGACGGATGCGCGACCCCATGACGCCCTTGCCTGCCCTCGCCGCCCTGGCATCTGAAATGACTGCCTGGCGACGGGATATCCACGCCCATCCGGAACTGTCCGGTCAGGAATCGCGCACCGCAAAGCTGGTGTTCGACGTGCTGGAAGGGCTGGGCCTGAAGCCCGAGGGCGGCGTCGGCGGCGAAGGCGTGGTCGCCGTCATCGAAGGGCGCGAACCCGGCCCGTCCATCGGCCTGCGCGCCGACATGGACGCCCTGCCCATGAACGACGACAGCAACGTCCCCCACGCCTCGACGAGGCCCGGCGTCTCGCACGCCTGCGGCCACGACGGCCATACGGCGACCCTGCTGGGCGTGGCGCGCCATCTGGCCGCCAATCCGCCTGCGCGCGGCCGCGTGGTGCTGATCTTCCAACCGGCGGAAGAGACGGGTCTGGGCGCCGTCGCCATGATCAAGGACGGCCTGTTCGACCGCTATCCGTGCGACGAGGTCTACGGCTATCACAACATGCCGCTGCTGCCGCTGGGCGAGGCGGCGGTCCACACCGGCCCGACCATGAACGGCTATAAGGTGTGGGAGATCGACATTCAGGGCGTCGGCGGCCACGGCGCCGCCCCGCACAAGACCAAGGATCCGGTGCAGGCCGCCGTGCGCGTAGCCTCGGAAATCTCGTCCATCGTCGGTCGTCACGTCGACCCGATGGAGCCCGCCCTGATCACCGTGACCAAGCTTCAGGCCGGGTCGTCGCACAATGTCGTGCCGCACGAAGCCAGTCTGGCGGGCACCCTGCGCGCCACCTCATCCGACGTGATCGAAACGATGTGGCAGAAGCTTCAGGACATCTGCGCGGGCGTCGGCGTCATGACCGGCTGCACCGTCGCGGTGCGCGAGACGGCGGGCGTACCGCCCGTCTTCAACGCCGCCGCTCAGGCCGATGTGGCGGCGGCGGCGGCGGGCGGCGTGTTCGGCGCGGACAAGGTGCATCGCGACCTGAAGCCGTACCCGTTCACCGACGACTTCGCCTATATGTTGCAGATCGCGCCGGGCGCTTACTTCTTCGTCGGACAGGGCGGGACGATGGTCCACCAGACGGCCTATGACTTCAACGACGACCTGCTGCCGAACGTGGCCTCGGTCTTCGCCCGGATCGTCGAGGCGAAGCTGTCCTGAAGGCAGGTCAGGGCGGCGGGATCAGGCGCGCAGCGTGGCCCCGCCGTCGACGTAGAGATCCGTCATGGTGATGTGGGCGGCGCGGTCGGACAGCAGGAAGACCACCGCCTCGGCGATGTCTTCGGGCGTCGCCAGCTTTTGCAGCGGAATGCCCGCCTTGAACGTCTCGGACGAACCGGCGATGACGCGCGCGGCGCCGTCCTCATCGGCCCACATGCCGGTCTGCATCGACGTCAGGGTCGAGCCGGGGGCGACGATGTTGCAGCGAACGCCCTTGGGCCCCAGCTCCAGCCCCAGACAGCGGGTGAACATGGTCGCCGCCGCCTTGGACGCCGCGTAGGCCGCCATCGCATGACGCGGCACGCCCGCCGCGTTGGAGCTGACTGTGACGAAGGCCCCCTTGCCCCGCTCGCCCATCCGACGCGACGCCGCGCGGCCCAGATGGAAGACCCCGTCCGCATTAACGGCGAAGACGCGGCGCCATTCGGCGTCGGAGGTCTGGTCCACCGTCACATTGGACAGGACGCCCGCCACGCTGGCGACGAGGTCGATCGGGCCGTCTTCGGCCTCGATGCGGTCGAACAGGGCCTCCACCGCCGCGCCGTCGGACACGTCCAGCGGCTCGACGCGCACGCCGTTCAGGAAGGCCAGACCCGACAGGGCGGTGGACGGCAGGTCGGTGGCCACCACGCGCGCGCCCTCCTCGACCAGCAGGCGCACCACGGCGGCGCCGATGCCGCCGCCCGCGCCCGTGACCACGGCCAGACGGCCGGACAGTCCGCTGTCTCTCATCGTGTCGTATCCTCTGCGGCGGTCATGCGGGCGTCCAGCGCCGGGGCGATCAGGGCTGTCGCCGCCGGGCCGGTCAGTTGCGGGTGAAGGAAGGGAACTTCGACCACGTCCAGATCGGCCGCATAGGGCCGCCACAGGCCGGGCGTCAGGTCGCGCTCCTTGTGATCCAGCGCTGCGCGGACGTGGGTGGTGCGGCCGCCGAAGGGCTTGTGATGGTGTTCACGCACCAGACGGTTGGTGTCCAGCACCACGCGGATCACCCCGTCCAGCGCCGCCTCGGGCAGGCCGCCCAGGGCGCTGTCGCCCGCCTTCAGGAAAGCGAGGATGGCCGCCCGGCTGCGTAGGTCGGGATACTGGGTCGGGTCGTATCCGGCGATAGCCAGAAGGGCGCGCATGGCGTCGACCGGATCCGGGTCCGGCTCGGCGCGCCAGCATTCGGCCGGATAGGAGTCCAGCATGGCCATCAGCCCGACCTTGACCCCGCGCCGCTCCAGCTCGACCGCCGCCGCCTGGGCGATGATGCCCCCGACGGACCAGCCTGCGATATGCACCGGCCGCGGCGCCCCCAGCGCCAGGATGTGGTCGACATAGACCGACGCCAGCGCGTCGATCCCGTCCGGCAGGGCGTTCTGCGGGTCCAGCGCGGGCGACTGCACGCCCCACACCGTGCGGCGCGGCGACAGGGCGCGCGCCAGCGTCCGATAGCCCCACGACAGCCCCCCCGCCGGGTGGATCAGGAACAGCGGCGGCAGGGCCGGATCGCCCTCGGCCAGACGGATCAGCACGCCCAGCCCGTTGTCGAAGTCCAGCGCCTCAGCGTCGATCAGGGCGGCCAGTTCCTCCACGCGCGGCCGGTCGAACAGGGCGCCCAGCCCCGGATCGCGCCCCAGCCGCTCGCGGATCAACATCATCAGATGCACCGCCAGCAAAGAGTCGCCGCCCAGGGTGAAGAAGTCGTCGTCGGCGCCCGCCGGTTCGGCCCTGCCCAGCGCCTCGGCGAACAGTTCGGCGATGATTTTCTCGTTCGGCGTCTCGGCCGCGCGGCCCGCCGCCGCCTCGAACACCGGGGCGGGCAGCGCCTTGCGGTCCAGCTTGCCGTTGGCGGTCGTCGGCAGGGCGTCCAGCGCCATGATGGCGGCGGGCACCATATAGTCGGGCAGACGGGCGGCCAGCTTGGCCTTCAGGGCGGCGGGGTCGTAGCCCTCGGCCGGGACCAGATAGGCGACCAGACGGCGCTCTCCCGGCCGGTCTTCGCGCGCCAGCACCACCGTTTCGCGCGCCAGGCCGCTGGCGATGACGGCGGCTTCGATCTCGCCCAGTTCGATGCGCAGGCCGCGGATCTTCACCTGATGGTCGCTGCGGCCCAGATAGACCACCGCGCCGTCGGCCCGCCTGCGCGCCACGTCGCCGGTGCGGTACAAGCGCTGGCCCGGATGGTGCGGGTCGGGGATGAAGCGGTCCTCGGTCAGGTCGGGCCGGTTCAGATAGCCGCGCGCCAGTTGCACGCCGCCCAGATGCAGATGGCCGCCCATGCCGGGCGCCACAGGGCGCAGGCGCTCGTCCAGAATGACCAGCCGCGTGTTCCATACCGGCCAGCCGATCGGCATGGGCCGGGACGTATCGTCCGGCCCGGCGGCCCAATAGCTGACGTCCACCGCCGCCTCGGTCGGGCCGTAGAGGTTGTGCAGTTCGGCGCTCACCGTCTGGTGGAAACGGTCGCGCAGTTCGGCGGGCAGCTCCTCGCCGCTGCAGAAGACGTGGGCGACCGCGATCCCCTTCGCCGCCGGATCGGCCAGAAAGGCCGACAGCATGGAGGGGACGAAGTGCAGGTCGGTGATCGCATGGCGGCGGATCAGTCCGGCGATGGCGGCTGGATCGCGGTGCGCGCCGGGCGGGGCCACGACCAGTTCTCCGCCCGAGATCAGCGCCAGGAAGAACTCCCACACCGACACATCGAAGGTGGCGGGCGTCTTCTGCAGGATGCGGGTGTGGGCGCCGATCCCGTATTCAGCCTGCATCCACAGCAGACGGTTGACGATGGCGCGATGCTCGACCAGCACCCCCTTGGGATCGCCGGTCGACCCCGAGGTGTAGATGACATAGGCGGCGTCCTCGCCCGCCTGAGCGACGGCAGGCGCAGCACCAGCCAGCGGCCAGTCGGCGGGCGCCAGCAGGGCCTCGGCGAAGGCGCCGCTGATGTCCTCATGGGCCAGGACGACGCTCGGCCCGGCGGCGCGGACGATGGCGGCGATGCGCTCGGCCGGATGCTCCAGATCCAGCGGCAGATAGGCCCCGCCCGCGCGTAAGATCGCGACCAAGGCGATGACCAGCTCCAGCGAACGCGGCAGGGCTACGGCGACAAGGCTCTCGTGCCCCACGCCGCGCGCCGCCAGCGCCGAGGCCAGCGCGGCCGTGCGGCGGTCCAGTTCGGCGTAGGTCAGGGTCTGATCGCCGAAGGTCAGCGCCGGGGCGTCCGGCGTCGCCTTCATCGCCGTCACCAGCAGGGCGGTCAGCGTCGTGTCGGGCACCGGGTGGGCGGTGGCGTTGAAGGCTTCCAGTTCGCACACAGCCTCGCTCGGCGTGGCGATGGGAACCTCGCCCAGCGTTTCGGCGTCCAGCGCGTTGGTCAGGAAGGCGGCCAGGCGCTCTGCGTGGGCGGCGGCCTCCTCCAGCGTGTAGAGGTCGGGGTTGGCGTCGACCTCCAGCGTCAGGGTCGGGGCGGCGTCGCCGCGGAAGGTGAAGCTGATGTCGTCCACCGGACCTGTGCCCAGCACCTTCAGCGTCGTGTCCAGCCCCGCAAAGCGCGGCGGCAGATCGAACGGCAGGACGTTGACCAGCGGCCCGTACAGCCGCCGCGCCCCGCCGATCAGGCCCAGGTCGCGCCGCAGCTGCTCGCTGCGATAGCGACCGTGGCGGCGGGTCTTGATCAGCGCCTTGGAGGCCAGGATCAGCTGCTCGTCCAGCGGCGCGTCCTCGTCCAGCGTCAGGCGCAGCGGCGGCACGTTCATGATCATGGCGGGCGTGCGCGCCGAGGCGCTGCCCATGCGGCCCATCCACGGCACGCCGATCACAGCCTCCTCCGCGCCCGAGAAACGGCGGACATAGGCCGCGCCGATGGCGGTCAGCACGTCAGGCCATGGCAGGTGCCCGGCGTCGGCGCGCGCGCGCAGGCGGGCCGTGACCTCGGACGGCAGGGCGCGTTCGATGCGGTGGAAGCGGTGGGCGGTCGTCGCCTTGCCGGGCGCCAGAGAGGCGACCTCGGGCGCGTCGCCCATGATCTCGCGCCAGTAGACGGCGTCGGCCGTGCGCTTGTCCGAGGCGCGATAGACGGCGTCTTCGTCCCAGACTTTAACGATGGGGTTGAAGACCGGGCCGGGCGCCGGGCCGCCGCGCGCGGCGTTGTAGAGCTCGGCCACGCGGTTGGTCAGCAGGGCCATGCCGAAGCCGTCGGTGGCCAGATGGTGAACGCGCAGGCTCCAAAGGAAGCGTTGCGGCCCCATCAGGAACAGGATGTTGGCGGCCAGCGGGTCGCGCGTCGGGTCCAGCGGCGTCTCATGGTCGCGGCGCATGGCGGCCATGGCCTCGGCGACCGGATCGGCGGCGACGGACACGTCGACGATCTGCAACAGGGGACGATGGGTCGGGTCGAGGGTCTGGAACACCTCGCCGTCTCGTTCGACGAAACGCAGCGACAGGGCCTCGGCCTCGGCGGCGGTCTTGTCGACGGCGGCGCGGAAGGCCTCGACGTCCAGATCGCCCCGGATGTCGAGATAGTGGGCCGTGTTGAAGATCGGATTGGCCGGGTCCAGCCTCTGGGCGAACCACAGGCCGGATTGGGCTTCCGTCAGCGGGTATTCCAGCGCCGCCGCCATGCGTCCGTCGTCCATGATATCAGGTCAGGCGTCGTGACCGGCGGCGCGCAGGCGCGCCTGAACCACGCTCCACCAGCCCGCGAGCGTGGTGTGCTCGGCCAGTTCGCTGAACTCCAGCGGCACCGCCTCGCTCCACGCCAGCGACAGGTTGAGGGCGCGCAAGGAATCGACGCCCAGGTCCATCAGATTGTCGTCGTCCAGAATGGAGTCCGGCGTTTCGTGCAGCACGGCGGCGACATCGGCGCGCATGCGCTCCAGCGTCAGATCCTGCGGGGTCAGCTTGGTCATGTCAGTCGTTCCAGAACGCGCGCCGTCGAAAGGGCCACGGCGCAGGTGTCGGCGGCCCAGGCCACCGCGCCCATATGCTTGTCGCGCGAGAAGTCGCCAAGCGCATCGGCGACGAAGAAGGGTTCGATATCGCGCTGAAACGCCTCGGCCGCCGTCAGCTGGCAGCCGATGTGGGCGTAGACGCCGCAGACGATCAACTGGTCCCGCCCCCGCACGCGCATCAACGTCTCGAGGTTGCTGCGCTGGAAGGCGCTGTAGCGGTGCTTGACCAGAGGGAAGTCGCCCGGCGCCGGGGCCAGTTCGGGCAGGATGTCTTCATGCTCGGGCGTGCGGCTCATGCCCGGTCCCCACAGGTCAGCCTGAAGCCCCCGGTCGCGGCGATCCTGATCGCCATGCTGGGCGGTGTAGAAGACGGGCACGCTCGCCGCCCGCGCCGCCGCGATCAGGCGGGCGATATTGGCGATCAGGCCGGGCAGCGGCTCTGCGCCCGGCGCATAGGGGCGCATGAAATAGCGCTGCATGTCGTGGACCAGCAGGGCGGGGCGATCGCGCTGCAGCGTCCACTGGGCGCGCGAGGCGGGAATCTCCGCCTCGGTCGGCAGGGCGTAGGCCGGGACGGTCGGCAGGCCTTTAGAGACGCTCACGCCTTGCCCTCTTCTTCCAGAATGCGCTGGCGAAGGGCGGCGCGCAGTTCGCGGCGGCTGACCTTGCCCACGGCGGTCACGGCGAAGTCGTCGACGAAGACGATCTGGTCCGGCACCTTGAAGTCGGCGATGTCGCGCTTGCGCATCCACGCCTTCAGCTCGACGCCGCGCGGCGGGGCGCCGTTGGGGATGACGAAGGCGCAGATGCGCTCGCCCAGATAGTCGTCCGGCACCGACACCACGGCGGCGTCGAACACGGCCGGGTGGGCCAGCAGATGGTCCTCGACCTCCTCGGCCGAAATCTTCTCGCCCGCGCGGTTGATGTGGTCGGTGGCCCGGCCCATGACCACGAGGTAGCCCTCGGGCGTGCGGCGCACCACGTCGCCGGTGCGATAGAAGCCGTCGTCGGTGAAGGACCGCTCATTGGCCGCCGGTTCGTTGTGATAGGCCCGGATCGTATAGGGCCCGCGCGTCAGCAGATTGCCCGGCTCGCCCTCGGCCACCGGCGCGCCCGCGTCATCGACGATCATGATTTCATCGTCGGGGCTGATGGGGCGTCCTTGCGTCTCGACGATCAGGCTCTCGGGGTCGTCCAGCCGGGTGTAGTTGACCAGACCCTCGGCCATGCCGAACACCTGTTGCAGGGTGCAGTCCAGTTCGGTGCGCACGCGCCGCGCGGCCTCGGGCAGGAACTTGGCCCCGCCGACCAGCAGCACCTGAAGGCTGGACAGGTCGTGCGCCTTCCGGGCCGCCGCCTGCATCCACAGCAGGGCCAGAGGCGGCACCAGGCCGGTGATCGTCACCCCCTCGCGCGCGATCAGGGGGAAGCAGACGTCCGGCGACGGCGACGGCGCCATCACCACCGTCGCCCCGACATAGAGGGCGCCCAGATAGCCCGGCGAACTCATCGGGAAATTATGCGCCGCCGGCAGGGCCGTCAGATAGACGCTCTCCGGCTCCAGCCCCGAGATGTCGGCGCTTTCGCGTACGCTGTAGAGATAGTCGTCGTGGGTGCGCGGGATCAGCTTGGACAGGCCGGTCGAGCCGCCCGAAATCTGCAGGAAGGCCACGTCGGACGGATCGGCGTCGTCCGTCGGCAGGGAGGCCGGATCGGCGCGAAAACCGTCGAAGGATGCGAACTCCTCGGCCTCGCCGACGACGACCACATGGCGCAGAGCGGGAACCTCGGCCTGAACGGCGCGGGCCAGGGCGCGATAGTCGAAGCCTTCATGCCGGTCGGCCACCACATAGGCCGACGCCTCGGCGCGCGTCAGGAAATGGACGATCTCGGTCGAGCGGTGCGCGGGCAGCGCATAGACGGGGATCAGCTTGGCCCGGAACAGGCCGAACACCACGCTGAGGAACTCGGGCAGGTTCGGCAACTGCACCACCACCCGGTCGCCGGGCTTCAGGCCCAGCGCCAGAAAACCGGCGGCGGCCGTCTCGGCCTTTTGCAGCAGCTCGCCATAGGTCCAGCGTTGGTCCATGCCGACCACGGCGACGGCGTCAGGCTGCGCCTCCGCCCGGCTGCGCAGCAGTTGGGAGAAGGTTTCGCCGCGCCAATAGCCCTTGGCCCGATAATGCGCCGCCATGTCGTCCGGCCAGATCTGTTGCAAGGGAATCATACGCTCGCCTCATCCACGCCCAGGGCGCGCAGGACGGCCTGGAACTTACCCGACGTCTCGTCCGCCTCGGCGGCGGGATCGGAGCCTTCGACAATGCCCGCCCCGGCATAGAGACGCGCCTGATCGCCGCACGTCTCGGCGCAGCGCAAGGAGACGTACCACGCGCCGTCACCGAAGGCGTTGGTCCAGCCCACGGCCCCGGCATAGAAGCCCCGGTCATAGCCTTCAAGCGCGTGGATCATCTCGGCCGCCTGATCGCGCGGCGAGCCGCAGACGGCGGGCGTCGGATGCAGCAGGGCGGCCAGTTCGGCGGCTGAGGTTTCATCGGAGCGATGCAGCCGCCCCTCGATGCGGGTGCCCAGGTGCCACATGGTCCGCGTCGATACCAGCGCAGGGCCGGGCGGCGCGCGCAGGTCGCTGCAGTATGGCGCCAACAGGTCCATGATGGCCTCGACCACCAGGGCGTGTTCGCGGCGGTCCTTGTCGGATGCCAGCAGGCCTTGCGCCGCCGCCTCGTCCTGCACCACGTCGGTGCTGCGGCGGGCCGATCCGGCCAGTGGATGAGAAAAGACGGCCGGGCCGCGCTTGGACGCCAACAGTTCGGGCGTGGCGCCGACCAGACGGCGCATGGCCCCGCCCCGCCCTTCACCGAGCGGCGTCAGGAAGCGCGCGGCGGTCGGGTCAGCCTTCAGGTCGCGCCACAGGGCGAAGGGGTCGATCGCGCCGTCGCCCTGAACCTTCAGGCTGCGCGACAGCACCACCTTGTCGACCGGCTCGGCGCGGCCCTGAGAGGCGCGCATGGCCTCAAGCGCCTGCGTCACCGCCGCCTCATAGGCCGCGCGCGAAGGCTCGGGCGTCAGGGCGCGGATCGCAGGGCGAGACGCCGTAGAAGACATGTCCCAGATGCGGTTGGCGGCGCGCTCGGGCAGGAACAGGCAGTCGTCGGCGCTGCGGTCGAACGGCAGGGCGCCGACCAGCAGGCGCGGCGACGGCTCATCGGTTTCCGGGGCGACCGGCAGATCGGCGAAGAAGCGGCGCACGCGCTCGCCCAGGGTCGCCGCCGGTCCCGGCGTCAGGCGCTGCTTCAGGCCCGTGGTGAAGAGCCGCAGCTCCGGCGTGCTCAATCCAAAAGCCCAGTCCATGTCGTCCTTCGGCGCGGCGGCCTCATGCCGTTCGGATGCGCCGCCGCCGATCTGAACCGACAGATCGGGCGCGCCCCAGAACTCCGCTACTCTCGACTCCATGCTGATCCCTGCCGCACTCAAGCTGTTGCATATCATTCGCAACAAACTGGCCTATAGCCGAGCAACCTTCGCATTGTCTTGCGGCGAGATTAATTCCAAGCCGGTCTGGTCGTTTCGTCGCAGAGGTTTAGAAGAGCGCTCATGCGAATGCTTGTCATTGACGATGATGCCCGAACCCGCGCCTTCGTGGCCGAAGGCCTGCGCCAGCAGGGGCATACGGTCGATGAGGCGGGCGACGGCGAGGCCGGTCTGCACATGGCGATGGAGGGCGCATACGCCGCCATCGTCGTTGACCGCATGATGCCGGGGCTGCTCGGTCTGGAAGCGGTCCAGGCCATGCGCGCGGGCGGGCTGAAGACGCCGGTGCTGATGCTGACGGCGCTGGGCTCGGTCGACGACCGGGTGGCGGGGCTGAACGCGGGCGCCGACGACTATCTGGTCAAGCCTTTCGCCTTCAGCGAACTGAGCGCGCGGCTGCAGGCGCTGGTGCGGCGCCCCCCGCTGGCCGAAGCCACGACGCGGCATCGGGTCGCCGATCTGGAGGTCGACGTGGCCGCCCACCGGGCGACCCGCGCGGGCCGGACGCTGGACCTGACCCCGCATGAGTTCAAACTGTTGGAGCGGCTGGCGCGCAACGCCGGTCACGCCGTAACGCGCACCATGCTGCTGGAAAGCCTGTGGGGCTTTCACTTCGACCCCCGCGCCAATCTGATCGACGCCCACATCAGCCGCCTGCGCGCCAAGGTGGATCGCGGCTTCGACCAGGAGCTGATCCACACCATCCGGGGGGTGGGCTATGTCCTCAAGGCCCCGGACTGAGCCGAAACGCCCGTCGGTCTGGTCCACGGCCAGCCTGCGCTACGCCGCCGCCTTCTCGGTCCTGTTCGGCCTGGGCGCAGCGGTGATGATCACGGGGGTGGACTACGGCCTGATGCGCTTCGCCGAGGCCGAGGTGCGCGACGGGCTGAACCATCAGATGGACGTCATGCGCGCCGACGCGAACCGGCACGGCACGGCCCAGCTGGTGCGGGAGCTGAACGCCGAGGCCCGCAACCGCGACGCCCGCCGCTATCTGCTGCTGGTCGAGGCGCCGGACGGCAGCACCTTCTCCAACGGCCTGACGCGGCTGGCGGTCAATGAGACCGGCTTCCGCCGCAACCTGCCCAACAAGGCGCGCCCCGCGCGCTGGCCCGACCAGACGCCGAACATGCTGGTGCTGAGCGCGCGGGCCTCCGACGGCGGCCTGCTGGCGGTCGGACGCGACATCCAGCATCTGGACGAGCTGCGCGGCGGCATCCGCCGCTACGCCCTGATGAGCGGGATCGTCCTGATCCTGCTGGCTCTGGCCGGCGGCTGGTTCGCGGGACGGCTGTTCCTGCGGCGTTTGGAAGACGTCAACCAGGCGGTCGGCCGCATCATCGCCGGCCAGGATTCGGCGCGCCTGCCCGCCGTCGGCCTGGGGCGGGAGTTCAACGAACTGTCGGCCAACCTCAACCGGATGCTGGACCGGCAGGAGGCGGCGCTGACGACGCTGAAAACCCTGTCCGAGGGCGTGGCCCACGAACTGCGCGCGCCGCTGAACCGGGTCCGCAATCGGCTGGAGGATCTGGCCGCCAATATGGACGACGCCCAGGCGCGCGAAGCCGCCGTCGAACGCGCGCTGGAGGAGACGGACCAGGTCAGCGCCCTGTTCGAGGCCTTGCTGACCCTGGCGCGAATCGAGAGCGGCGACGCCGCCTTGCAGACCGAACGGCTGGATCTCGCCGCCCTCGCCGCCACGGTGGCCGACATCTACAGCCCCTTCGTCGAAGAGGCGGGCGGGCGCCTGACCGTCGCTCTCGCCCCTACAGGAACGGTCGAGGCCGACCCCGCCCTGATCCAGCAGGCCCTGGCCAACCTGATCGAGAACGCCGTCTTCCATGGCGGCGGCCGGATCGAGGTCTCGACGTGCAGCGAAAAAGGCCGGGCGGTCGTCCGCGTCGCCGACCACGGCCCCGGCGTGCCGGAAGCCGAGCGCGACAAGATCCTGCGCCGCTTCTATCGCCTTGGTCAGGGCGGAAGCGGCCATACGTCCGGCGCGGGCCTGGGCCTGGCCATGGTGGCCGCCGTGGCGCGCGCGCACGGCGGCGAACTGCGGCTGGACGACAACCGGCCCGGACTAGCCGTGGAACTGGCGCTGCCGACCGTCTCCTGAACCGTCTGCGCCGTCAGCCCCCACCGGTGCGGGGCCTGGCTCGAATTCAGCGAAGAGGGCGTCGATCAACCACTGGGTTCCGGCGTCCCCGTCCGAGCGTTCGTGCCAGACCAGGTGGTAGTCGAACGGCCGCATCTCCTGCGGCGCTGGAAAGGTGCCGAGGCCATGCGTCGCCGCGAAATGCTCGGCCGCCCGACGCGGCAGCAGGGCCACCGCTTCGCTGGTCTGCAACAGATAGGGAACCAGGGCGAAGCTCTCGGCCCGCACCAGGACGCGGCGCTCGGCCATGTCCGGCAGGTCATCCGCCACCCAGTCGCCGAATCCGTCCCCCGCCGAGGGGACGACATGGGGCCAGCGCAGCAGTTCGGCGTGCGTCGGCGTCGCCTGATGCACAGGATGATCCGGCCGCGCCAGGCCCAGATGAGCCTCGCGAAATAGCCAGCGCGACTTCAGCCCCGCGCCCTCAGGATTCCATCCCGTCAGCACCAGATCCAGCCGGCCGTCCTCCAGCCGCCGCAGGCTGGCGTCCGACAGAGGCTCGACCGCCAGCTCCACCCCCGACGCCTCGTGCTCGATACGGGCCAGGGCCGGCGTCAGAACGCTGAGCAGGCCGAAGTCGGTGGAGGCCAGGCGGAACACCCGCTTCATCCGCCCGACGTCCAGGCCGGGGTCGCGCAGCAGGCTCTCGCCCGCGTCCAGCCAGGCGCGCAAGGGACCGGACAGGGCCTCGGCGCGCGGCGTCGGCATCATGCCGCGCGGCCCGCGCACCAGCAGAGGGTCGTCGAACTGATCGCGCAGCCGGGCCAGGATGCGGCTCATCGCCGGCTGGCCGATGCCCAGACGCTCGGCCGCGCGCGAGACGCTGCGCTGCTCGATCAGCACCTGAAGATGCTGAAGCAGGGTGAAATCGACGCGGTGGGGAAGTCGCCCCGACATATGGCCTCGCTGCATGACGCCCGGCGCGTCGGCCTCCGCTGTATTAAGAACGCCTCTTAATTGCAACATATCGACATAGGCCTTTGCTCCCCGGCCCATCGCGCCTCCGACGGCCGCGCCCTCATGCGGCTGGGCGAATAGGCCCCATGCCGAATCCGACATTGAGACAATATTGCGAATGATTATTAGGAGCGAGCCGCTCGCACGGTCGAGCTTTCCTCCCCTCCTCGGGCGCTCGTCGCCCGCCAACGCACGCCTTTGGGGGCGCAGATGCACCTATCGAAACGCCGCATCGGGCTGGGCCTGATGACAACTACCCTGCTCGCCACATCGCCGGTCCTGGCCGAGACGATTCCCGCCGATCTCTCAGGCGTCGATCCGCAGGCCACCGCCGTCGGCGACGTGATCGTGACCGCCTCGGGCTCGGCCGTCGACGTGCGCGACGCCCCGGCCTCGGTCAGCGTCATCACCCGCGACGAGATCGAGCGCCAGCCGGTCCAGAGCCTGGGCGAACTGCTGGGCCGTCTGCCCGGCGTGACCGGCGGCGTCAGCCCGACCGGCGCCATGTCCAAGATCACCATCCGCGGCCTGCCGGACAACTACACTCTGGTTCTGGTCGACGGGCGTCGCGTCGGCAACTCGCGCGACATCAGCTATCGCCCCGACCTGGGCCGACAGGATCTGAACTGGATCTCGCCCGACATGATCGAGCGCATCGAAGTGGTGCGCGGGCCGATGTCGTCGCTCTACGGCTCCGACGCCATGGGCGGCGTCATCAACATCATCACCCGCAAGATCGCCCCGACGTGGCGCGGGTCGGCCAACACCAGCTACACTTGGTCCGAGGATTCCGAGCGCGGCGACGCCTATCAGCTGGGCGTCAACGTGGCCGGTCCGCTCACGGAGAACCTGGGCCTGCGCCTGGGCGCGACCTACGCCCGCACCAATCCGGACGAAGTGAACCTCTCCGGCGCCAACGGCACGGGCGGCGTCGTCAACAAGAGCCTGAACGGCGTGCTGAACTGGACGCCCGTCGAGAACCACAACCTCTCGTTCGAGGCCAACTATGGGGTGGAGGAGCCTCTGGCGCCCAAGCTGCTGGTGCCGAACCGCAACGGCGTGCTGACGCCGCAGGGGGCCTTCGGCTCGGAAACCGAACGCACCAACTTCCGCGCCAGCCACGAAGGCGAATGGTCCTTCGGCAAGACGCGCCTGGACGTCTATCGCAACGCCTTCGAGAACAAGGCCATGGGCGAATACGGCGGCTCCGGCGAATTCGAGGAGTGGATCGTCGACGGCCTGTGGAACTTCGAGAAGAATTTCGTCTGGCGGCACAAGTTCGCCCTCGGCGCCCAGTACCGCCAGGAAGAGCTGACCAACACCGACACCATCGGCACGGTGCCGATCGACTATGACGGCAACGTCATCACCGGGGCCACGCTGAAAGGCGACACGGCGGCCGTCTTCGCCGAGGACCAGATCACCCTGCGCGAAAACCTGCTGCTGACGCTCGGCGGCCGCCTGGACAGCCACGACAAATACGGCGAGCACTTCAGCCCGCGCGCCTATCTGGTCTGGCGCCCGGCCGAGGCCTGGACCCTGCGCGGCGGCGTGTCCAAGGGCTTCCGCGCCCCGTCCCTGAAGGAGAACAGCGCCGGCGCCGCGACCCAGTCCGGCGGCAACGGCTGCCGGGGCCTGATCGGCATGGCCGCCAAGGACAAGAACGGCGACCCGATCCTGGACGGAAACGGCAATCCGCTGGTCTACACCTCGGGCGGCTGCTGGATGGCGGGCAACCCGAACCTCAAGCCCGAGGAAAGCACCAGCTACGAGTTCGGCTTCGCCTATGACGGCGCCGCCTTCAGCTTCGCCGCCACCTATTTCCACACCGACTTCGAGAACAAGATCCAGTACGCGCCGCTGGGCTATTTCGAAGGCCGCTGGTGGACCAAGAACGAGAACGTCCAGCGCGCCCGCACCAAGGGTCTGGAGCTCAGCGGTTCTGCGGCCCTGCCCTACGACCTGACCCTGCGCGGCAACGCCACCTGGATGATCGAGGCCAAGAACCTAGACACCGGGGCCAGCCTGATCACCACGCCGGAATGGTCGGGCTACGCCTCGCTGGACTGGCGGGCGACGGACCGCCTGGGGCTCATGCTGTCGGCCCAGTACACCGGCGAACAGCTGAGCGGCGGCTCGACCCTGACCAACGCCCGCACCGAGTTCGACCTGACCACCGCCTATGAGGCGTCCGACACGGTGACGCTGCGCGCCGGCGTCTCCAACCTCTTCAACGAGAAGGTCAGCGGCACCGCCGGCGATGGCTACTACTCGCCCGGCCGCCGCTTCTTCGTTGGCCTGACCACCCGCTTCTGATCCGGAGAAACTGCGATCATGACGACCCTACGCAAATCCCTTCGCGGCGCCGCCCTCGGCGCGCTTTTGGCGGCTTCGGCCGTCGCCGTGCCGACCCTGGCTTCGGCCCAGGCCCTGTTCTCGGCGCCCGAACGCCTGGACGGCGGCCAGGTCGGCTTCTCGTCCGGCGAGCGCGGCAGGCCCGTCCTGCCGGGCGGCCCGGTCGTGGCCAATGGCCGCGGCTTCCATCCGGGCCAGAGCATCGTCCTGATGTACGGCCAGACGCCGCTGTCGACCGGCCCGATCACGGCGAACGCCGAGGGCGGCTTCGAAGCGCGCCTGACGCTGCCGGCGAACGCCCAGCCCGGCAACCACCCGATCGTGGCGGTGTCGCAGTCGCCCTACAACGCCGTCCTGGCCGATCTGAAGATCTCGCCGAACGTGCCGCTGTCGAATGAGGCGGCCTATCGGATCACCAACATCCAGCCTACGCGCGGCCTGTATCAGACCGCCTATAGCGCCAAGCGCAACGCCGTCTTCGCCACCTCGGCGGTCGGCCGCCCGCCGGTGCGCCAGTCGGAGCTGCTGCGCCTGAACGCCGACACCCTGGCGGTCGAGGCCCGCGTCACTCCGGCCGCCGCGCCGGGCCGCACCGGCCGCGACGGCCAGCCCCAGGACGGCGGCGTCTTCGCCGTCTACGGCGTCGGGGTCGATGACGCCAACGACACCGTCTGGGTCTCGAACAGCCGCCAGAACACGGTCGCCGTCTATCGCCAGTCGGACCTGTCGCTGGTGCGCCAGTTCGAGCCGGGCACGGTCAACCACGCCCGCGACGTCGTCATCGACGAAGAGCACGGCAAGGCCTACGCCAGCGCCACCTTCGAGCCCGAGGTCGTGGTGTTCGACACCGCCGCCCTGACGGTGGCCAAGCGCATCAAGATCGACTCGACCGTGCGCGGCGAGACCTTCTCGGCCGCCAGCGTCTCCTACGACCGCGAAGCGCGCCGCCTGTATGTCGCCTCCAACTCGACCAATGAGGTCGCGGTCATCGACGCGGCGGCGGACACGGTGCTGAACGTCTTCCCCGTGCCCGGCGCGCGCAGCGTGATCGGCGTCTCGCACGATCCGCAGACCGACCGCATCTTCGTCGCGGGCCAGGGCACCGACAACCTGGTGGTGCTGAACGGTTCGGACGGCTCGGTCGTGGCCGACACCCCGGTCGGCGCGGGCGCCCTGAACGTGGTGTTCGAGCCGAAGTCGCGCCGCGCCTTCGTCAGCACCTTCGGCGCGGGCACGGTGACGGTGACGGACGTCGACGGCCGCATCGTCGCCAATCTGCCCGCCCCGCCGGTGGCGAACCACGTCTCGGCTGACGGGCGCGGCAACGTCTATGTCGCGGTCAAGTCCGGCTGGACCACGGACGGAAACGACTCCGTGCTGCGCATCCGCCCCGCACGTTGATCCGAACAGCCCCCGCGCCCGGCGCGGGGGCTTTTTCTCGCCGCCCCGTCTAGCCTCGATAGGGCGCCGCGAACCGCAGGACGGCCGGTAGGGCCGCATAGGGCGTCGAGCCGTGGTCCTCGTCCTCCAGCACCCGCAGGCTCGCCCCACGGGCCTCCAGATCGCGGGCGTTGGAGACCATGCGCCGAGCCAGGTGCGCGGGCGGGAGCCCCTCCATCTCCTCACGGGCGCCGACCGCGACCAGCAGGTTCGCGCTCTCGGACTGGGCGGCGACCACCGCCGGGTTCCACCAGATCGACGGGCTGATCGCGGCGTAGCGGGCGAAGGGCGCTCCAGCCGCTCGCGCCTCCAGGACGAAAAGGCCCGACATGGAATGGCCCATCAACACCGCCTGCTCGAGATCCGCGCCCAGGGCCGCCAGCTGCGGCAGCACCTCTGTCGTCAGCCGCGCCAGCAGGGCCGCGCCCTGCGGCTCCGGCGCCTGGCCCTGCGGTCCCGGCGTGAAGGCGTAGGCGGCCACGCGATCAGCCACGCCCGACAGGCTGACGCCCGCCGTCATCATCACATCCACCCGCGTCTTGGTCGAGCGCCGCAGCAGCCGTCCGGCGACCTGGGCGGCCGTATCGAAGAAGGCCTCGCCCTCCAGCAGCACCAGAACCGGCCAACCGCCGGGCGGCCGTTCGCCCTGCGGCGTCGCCACCCGCACGTCCACGGCGGGCGCGCCATCGACAGCGGGCAGGCGGATGGCGTAGGGCTGGGTCGTGTCGGGAGCCGCGTCCTTCTGGGACGGGTCGGCAGGGGCGGGCGAGGTCAGCGTCATACGGCCACCCTAGCCTATCTGGCCATTGATATGTATTGCGACGCATTCTCTGAGTGGAGTTCGTGAATTGGCGAACGCTGAAAACGCCGTGCCCGAGGCGGTTGTCGCCTATTCCAGAAGCGTGCGGACCAAGCTGTTCGCCATCGCCGTTCTGGCCGCGCTGGCGGCGGCGGCCCTGCTGCTCGACATCGCCACCGGCCCCTCGTCGATCTCGCCCCTGACGGTGCTGAAAGGGGTGTTCGATCCGTCCAGCCTGACCACGGCCCAGCAGGCCATCGTCTGGCAGGTGCGCCTGCCCTACGCCCTGATGGCGATGATGGTCGGCGCGGCCCTGGCCCTGGCGGGCGCCGAAATGCAGACGGTGCTGAACAATCCGCTGGCCAGCCCCTTCACGCTGGGCGTCTCCTCGGCCGCCTCGTTCGGCGCGTCGCTGGCCATAGTGCTGGGTCTGGGATCGTCCTTCATCGGGGCGGACTGGCTGGTGCCGCTGAACGCCTTCGTCTTCGCCTTCGGTTCGGTGCTGGCGCTGCAGGCCCTGGCGCGGATGAAGGGATCGGGGATCGAGAGCATCGTCCTGTTCGGCATCGCGCTCGTTTTCGCCTTCAACGCCCTGACGGCGCTGGTGCAGTTCCTGTCCTCGGCCGAGGCGCTGCAGCAGCTGGTGTTCTGGACCATGGGGTCGCTGTCGCGCGCGACCTGGAGCAATGTCGCCGCCCTGGCGGTGGTGCTGGTCGTGGTGACGCCCTTCTCGCTTCTGTCCTCGCGCGCCCTGACGGCGCTACGGCTGGGCGAGGACCGGGCCATGAGCTTCGGCGTCGACGTGAAGCGACTGCGCTTCCTGTCGCTGCTGCGGGTCAGCCTGCTGTCGGCGACGGCCGTGGCCTTCGTCGGCGCCATCGGCTTCATCGGACTGGTCGGGCCGCACATCGCCCGCCTGCTGGTCGGCGAGGATCACCGCTACTTCCTGCCCGCCAGCGTGCTGGCCGGGGCCGTCATCATGTCGCTGGCCTCGGCGGCGTCCAAGATCATCGTGCCGGGCGTGCTGATGCCCGTCGGCATCGTCACCGCCGTGATCGGGGTGCCGGTCTTCCTGCTGCTGATCTTCCGCAACGGAGGCCGGGCATGAGCGAACTGTCGATCAGCGGCCTCGACGCCGGCTACGGCGGCCAACCCATCATCAGCGGCTTCAGCCTGCCGCCCCTGACTGCAGGCGAAGTCGTGTCCGTCGTCGGCCCCAACGGCGCGGGCAAAAGCACCCTGCTGCGCAGTCTGGCGGGCCTGATCCCGGCGCACGGCTCGATCCGGTTGGACGAGGCCGAACTGACCCGGCTGTCGCTGGCCGACCGGGCAAAGCGCGTCACCTATATGCCGCAGACCCTGCCGCAGGGCGTAGCCTTGACGGTGCTGGAGACGGTGGTCGCCTCGATCCGCGCCACGCCCCTGCGCGGCGCCGTCTACACCGACGCCCAGGCGGCCGAGCGCGCCTATGAGGTGCTGCAACGCATCAACGCCGAGGCTCTGGCGGGACAGCGCCTGGACCGGCTGTCGGGCGGGCAGAAACAACTGGCCGGTCTGGCCCAGGCTTTGGCGCGCGAGCCGCGCCTGCTGCTGCTGGACGAGCCCACCAGCGCCCTGGACCTGCACTATCAGCTGCGCGTGCTGGACCTGGCGCGCGAGGCGGCGGCCGAGCGGGGCATGACGGTGATGATCGTCCTGCACGACCTGCAGGCGGCGGCGCGCGTCTCGGACCGGATCGCCGTCATGGCCAAGGGACGGCTGGTCGCCTTCGGAACGCCGGACGAGGCGATCACGCCCGATATCCTGGCCGAGGTCTATCGCGTCTCGGCCCGCGTCCAGCGCTGCGACCGCGGCGCGCTGCAGGTCATGATCGACGACGTGCTGACGGGCTAGGCGTCCCGTCCGCCAATCTTTTCAAGCCAAGAAAAAGGCCCGGCTGCATCTGCGGCCGGGCCTTTCCTTATTCAGTCCCGATCGGATCAGGGACGGATCAGCGTCACCACGTCGCCGGTCGGGTCGACCGGAACCGGCGTGCCCGCCGGGGCGCCGCGCGGCAGGCCGCGGGCCTTGTTCGAGACGTAGACTGCGTTGGTCGCGCGGTCGATGGCGATGGTCTGGGGGAAGGTGCCCGTCTCAAGATTCGCCTTCACCGCATAGGTGTCGGAATCGATCACCGTCACCGTGCCCGCCTGACGGTTGGCGACGTAGATCTGCTTGACCGCGCCGTTGTAGGCGACGCTCAGGGCGCCCGCGCCGGTGGCGACCTTGTGGATCAGGGCGCCGGTGTCGGCGTTCAGCACCGTCAGCTCGCCCGATTTCTGGTTGGCGACGAACAGGCGACGGCCCTCGGAATCGACGGCGACGTTGATGGTCGAGTCGCCATGCGACGGCCATTTGCCGACCGTCTCGCCGGTGGCCAGGTCGATGGCGGCGACTTCGTTGCTGCTCATGCCCGTGACGTAGAGGCGGTTGGTGGCGGGATCGAGCGCCGCGCCGGTCAGGCCGCCGACCGTGGCGGCGATGGTGCGCTCGATCGTATTGGTCGCGCCGTCGATGACCCAGATCAGGTTCGGCTTGGAGGCGTCGCCCGCCTCGCCGCCGACGACGCTGATGTAGACCTTGTTATTCGCCTCATCGACGACGACCTGGCGAACGTGGGCGCCCTCTTCGTCGCCGTTGCGGATGGTGGCGATCACTTCTCCGGTGCGGGCGTTGATGGCCGTGATCACGCCCGCGCGGGTGTCGGTGCCATACAGAACTTGAGTGCGGGTGTTCAGGTTCAGGCCGTAGAGCGGGTTGGCCGAGACGTCGACCGAGGATTCCGGAGCCAGCGTCTGGCCCTGCAGGCGGACGATCTGGGCCTGGTTTGCGCCGCGCGGGCCGACGGCGGCGACATAGAGGTCGTTGTCGGCCGGGTTGAAGACGATCTCGTACAGGCCGCCGGGGGCGACCTTGACGGTCTTCTCGATCGTCTGGGCCGAGGCGGTCGACGCTATCGCCAGGGCGGCGAAGGCGGCGGCGGTCAGAATGCCGTTGCGAAGGGTGATCATGGCGGTTCTCCGAGGTGAAATCAGGCGGCCGGGACCAGGTCGGTCCAATAGTCCCCGCGATAGGGGACGGCCAGAAAGTCCTTGTTGATCGCGTCCAGCGTCGCGCGCGGGTCCAGGTCAGCGAACAGCTCGGGCTGGATCCACTTGGCCAGGACTTCGGCAGCGACGATGTCGATGGGCGAGTTGATCAACTGGTGCGACAGGCCGTGCACCCTGCCCTCGCGCACAGCCTTCAGGGTTGACAGGCCGCGCCGCCCGGCCACCCGGCGCAGCGAGGCGCGCGAGGTCTCGACGTCGTATTTCGGGCCGACGACGAAGCCGCCGGTCTTCTCCAGATGCGGGCCGCCGGTGGCGATGTAGATGTCGGGATCGCGCTCGACCAAGAACTCCAGGTTCAGCTTGCCCGACGGCTGTTTCAGCACCTCGGCGCCGATGTTGCGGGCGCCGACGAAGGTCAGATAGTCGCCGATGTTCCCGGCGCCCACCGAGTTGCAGCAGTCCGGCCCGTTGCCCGCGTGCGCCTCCAGGAAGACGGTCGGCTTCTGCTCGTCCCTTAGACCGGCCACGCGGTCGGAGATGGTCTTCAGCCTGGAGGCGCGGAAGGCGTTGTAGGCTTCCGCCTGTTCCTCGCGGCCGATCATGGCCCCCAGCAGGGACAGGCTGCGCGGCTGGTTCTCGAACGGGTGCTGGAAGAAGTCGATATAGGCCACGCGCACGCCCGCCTGCTCCAACTGGGCCGTCTGGGCGTCGGTCGGGCCGGAATCCAGCGACACCAGGGCCACCTGCGGCTGGGCGCCCAGCACGGCCTCGACGTTGAAGGCGGCGGCCGAGCTCGGCGTCTTGGGCAGGCTCGCCAGCGTCGGCGACTTTTCCAGATAGGCGGCGTAGATGTCCGGGCTGAGGCGGTTCACGTCGCCCGCCCAGGCGGCCAGCAGGCTGACCGGATCAGGATGGATCAGCGACAGGGCGATCAGGAAGCGGCTGTCGTCGATCGACAGCTTCGTCACCGGCGGGGTGATCGCCAGCGGCCGGTCGCGCAGGTCGGTCAGCAGCGAGGACGGGCCGGCCGCGTCGCGGCGCGTACAGGCGGCGGCCCCGGTCGCCATCAGGGCGGCGGCGCCCATCAGCAGGGCCCGACGTCCCAACCTCACCTCGACCATCGACCCGTTCTCCGCCCATTCATCAGCGACGCCAGCGGCGTTTCGCCTCGACGCTTAATGATAATCAGTGTCAGCTTCAATCGCTGATTTGTCGCATGAGGCGACGCGATTGTTCAGCGCGGCGGGATGATCCGGGCGAAACGGGCGGCGTCCCCGCGGGGAAGCGCCTGGTCCGGCGCCGCTTCCTGACGCACGGCCTCGGTCAGGGCCTTGGGATCGTCGCAGAAGATGCGGTGCAGCATGGCCATGACGGCCTCGGCGCGTTCGTCGGCCAGCGAATAATAGATGGAGCGCGACTCGCGCCGGGTCTTCACCAGCCCCGACTGGCGCAGCTCGGCCAACTGTTGCGACAGGCCCGGCTGGCGCAGGCCCAGCTCCTGTTCCAACTGACCGACCGAACGCTCTTGCTGAGCGATATGGCACAGGATCAGCAGGCGATTGGCGTTGGCCAGTTGCCGCAGCAGTTCAGCCGCCTCGGGCGCGGCCGCCTTCAACCGTTCCAGATCGCCGCCGGGGGTCATCGCGACGCCGGTTGATAATACCAGGCGTCATCGCCCGACAGCACATCGCCCAGGTCGGTCGGCGCCGCCTGAAGCAGGGGCGCGCCCGGCGTCCAGCCCTCGGGCGCCGAAGCCCCTTCCCGATCCGCCGCCTGCAGGGCCGTGACCAGCCGCAGCAGCTCCTCGATCGAGCGACCGACGTTCATCGGGTACCAGCTGATCGCCCGCACCACGCCGTTCGGATCGATGACGAAGGTGGCCCGCACCGAGGCGCTGTCAGGCGCCTCCGGGTCGATCATCCCATAGGCCTGGGCGATGACCATGGAGGGATCTTCGATGATCGGAAACTCCACCGTCACGCCGAAGCGGTCGCGGATGTCCTTCAGCCAGGCCAGGTGGGAATAGAGGCTGTCGACCGACAGACCCAGCAGCTCGCAGCCGATGGCGTTGAAGTCCGCCTGACGCCGAGCCAGGGCGATGAACTCGCTGGTACAGACCGGGGTGAAATCCGCCGGGTGCGAGAAGAAGGCCAGCCACCGCCCGCGATAGTCGCTCAGCCGACGCTGGCCGCGCGTCGTGCGCGCGGTGAAATCCGGCGCCGCCTCATTGATCCGCAGCGGCCGCAGGAAAGGCGTGTCCGTCATCGAGTCGGTTTCCATGCCATAGGGCTACGCGCAGTCGGGGTGCAGCGCACCTTGAAAACAATTACTTGTATATAATATGTAAATATCTAATTGCTTGATAAAGATCAATGCGGAGAAACGCCGTGACCGACGCCCATATCGACCCCGCCCGCGATCACGCCGCGGACTTGATCCAGGCCGCCCTGACTGAAGTCAGCCGCCGCCCGGTCGTTAAATCCTTCTTTGACGAGGCCACCTTCACCGTCAGCCATGTCGTGCGCGACCCGAACTCCAGGGCCTGCGCCATCATCGACAGCGTGCTGGACTATGATCCCGCCTCTGGCCGCACCTCGACCGCCTCGGCCGACGCCCTGATCGCCTATGTCGAGGCCGAAGACCTTGAGGTTCACTGGCTGCTGGAGACCCACGCTCACGCCGACCACCTGTCGGCCGCGCCCTACCTGCAGGAACGCCTCGGCGGCCGCCTGGCCATCGGCCGCGACATCATCAAGGTGCAGGACGTCTTCGGCAAAGTGTTCAACGAAGGGACCGAGTTCCGCCGCGACGGCAGCCAGTTCGACCAACTTTTCGACGACGGCGACCGCTTCGCCATCGGCGAGCTTCAGGCCACGGCCCTGCACGTGCCCGGCCACACTCCGGCCTGTCTGGCCTATGTGATCGGCGACGCGGTCTTCCCCGGCGACACCCTGTTCATGCCCGATTACGGCACGGCGCGCTGCGACTTCCCCGGCGGCGACGCGCGGACGCTGTATCGCTCGATCAAGCGGCTGCTGTCCCTGCCCGCCGCGGCGCGCGTCTTCCTGTGCCACGACTACAAGGCGCCGCCCGCCCGCACCGAGTTCGCGTGGGAGACGACCATCGGCGATCAGTGCGCCTGCAACATCCACGTCCGCGACGGCGTGACCGAGGATGAGTTCGTCCAGATGCGGACCGCCCGCGACGCCACCTTGTCCATGCCGCGCCTGATCCTGCCTTCGGTTCAGGTCAACATGAACGGCGGCCGCATGCCCGAGCCGGAAGACAACGGCGTCCGCTACCTGAAAATGCCCATCAACGCGCTCTGATCCCCAAGCCCTTTAAAGCCCTTTTCCTCAAAGCCAGAGAACCGCCTCATGGACATCCGCCCCCTGGAAGACCGCCTGCACGTCTCGCCGCAGATCCTGCCTGAGGAGGTCCAGACAGCGGCCGATCAAGGCTATCGCGCCATCATCTCCAACCGCCCCGACGCCGAAGAGCCGGGCCAGCCGATGACCGAGGACATCCGCGCCGCCGCCGAGGCCGCGGGCCTGACCTTCGTCCACATCCCCATTCGCGGCGGAGCCATGACGCCGGACGACGTGGCGCGCTTCAAGGCGGCGCTGGCCGAACTGCCCCAGCCCATCCTCGGCTACTGCCGCTCGGGCACCCGCACCACCTATCTGTGGGCCCTGTCGCAGGCGGGCGAGCGCCCGGCCGAAGAGATCGTCGCCCTGGCCGCCGCCGCCGGCTACGACGTCTCGCCGCTCGGCCCGCGTCTGGAGGGCTGAGGCATGGCCCATCCGCAAGCTTCCGAGACCTGCGACGTCCTGATCGTCGGCGGCGGCGCCGCCGGGATCGCCACGGCGGCCAGCCTGCTGCGCCGCCGCCCCGGCCTTGACGTCGTGATCGTCGAGCCGTCCGAGCGCCACTACTACCAGCCCGGCTGGACGCTGGTCGGCGCGGGCGTCTTCACGCCCGAGCGCACCATGCGCGAGACCTGCCGCCTGATCCCCACGGGCGCCCGCTGGATTCAGGACAGCGTCGTCGACTTCGTGCCCGAAGCCGATCAGGTGCGCCTGTCGGACGGCCGTCGCATCGGCTATCGCGCCCTGGTCGCCGCGCCAGGCATCAAGCTGGACTGGGACGCCATCCCCGGCCTGAGTGAGACGCTGGGCCGCAACGGCGTGACCTCCAACTACCGCTTCGATCTGGCGCCCTATACGTGGAAGCTGGTGCAGGAGCTTAAGGGCGGCCGCGCCCTGTTCACCCAGCCGCCCATGCCGATCAAATGCGCGGGCGCGCCGCAGAAGGCCCTCTATCTGTCGGCCGACCACTGGCAGCGCACCGGCGCCCTCAAGAATGTGGACATCGAGTTCCACAACGCCGGCGCCGTGCTGTTCGGGGTCAAGGACTATGTCCCCGCCCTGATGAAATACATCGAGCGCTACGGCGTCGACCTGCGCTTCAACTCGCGCCTGACCGCCATCGACGGCGAGGCGCGCCGCGCGACCTTCGCCGTCACTGACGCGGACGGTGCCGTCAGCGAAGTCGTCCGCGACTTCGACATGATCCACGTCTGCCCGCCGCAGACCGCGCCCGACTTCATCCGCGCCAGCCCGCTGGCGGCCGACAGCGGCTGGATCGACGTCGATCAGGCCACCTTGCACCACAACCGCCTCGACAACGTCTTCGGCCTGGGCGACGCCTGCTCGGCGCCCAACGCCAAGACGGCCGCAGCCGCCCGCAAACAGGCGCCGGTCGTGGCCGAGAACGTCATCTCCATGCTGGACGGCAAGGCGCTGAAGGCGGTCTACGACGGCTACGGCTCCTGCCCCCTGACGGTCGAGCGCGGCAAGATCGTGCTGGCCGAGTTCGGCTATGGCGGCAAGCTGCTGCCCAGCTTCCCGGCGTGGATGCTGGACGGGCGTCAGCCGACGCGACGCGCCTGGCACCTGAAGGCGCAGGCCCTGCCGGAAATCTACTGGGTCGGGATGCTGAAGGGCCGCGAATGGCTTTGCGCCCCCGACTGCGTCGAGCCGGGCGTCGCCCCGCGAACGAGGGCCGCGTGATGAGCGAGTCACTCAGCCTTTTGCAATATGGCCTGGGCGCCGGGGCGGGGTCGCTGGTCGGCTTCACCCTGGGCCTGGTGGGCGGGGGCGGCTCAATCCTGGCCGTGCCGCTGATCGTCTATCTGGTGGGGGTGAAGGATCCGCACCTGGCCATCGGCACCAGCGCCTTCGCCGTGGCGGCCAACGCCTTCGCCAATCTGCTGAACCACGCCCGACACGGGGCGGTGAAATGGAAGATCGCCCTGCTGTTCGCGGCGGCGGGCGTGGTCGGGGCGGCGCTGGGCTCCAGCCTGGGCAAGGCCGTGGACGGGCAGAAGCTGCTGGCCCTGTTCGCCGTGCTGATGCTGATCGTCGGCGCCCTGATGCTGCGCGGCCGCTCTGCGGCGGGCGACCCGGACGTGACCCTGACCGCACGCAATGCGCCCAAGCTGATCGGCACAGGGGCGGCGACGGGGATGCTGTCGGGCTTCTTCGGCATCGGCGGCGGCTTCCTGATCGTGCCCAGCCTGATGGGCTCGACCGGCATGCCCATCTATTACGCCGTCGGCTCGTCGCTGGTCGGCGTGACCGCCTTCGGCCTGACCACCGCCTTCAACTATGCGCTGGCGGGATGGGTGGACTGGCCGCTGGCGGCGGTCTTCATCGGCGGCGGCGTTCTGGGCGGGTTGGCGGGCGCGCGGCTGGCCAAACTGATGTCCAGCCGCAAGGGCCTGCTGAACAGCGTCTTCGCGGGCCTGATCTTCGTGGTGGCCCTCTATATGCTGTATCAGAGCGCCGTAGCCCTGAATCTGATCGGCTAGGCCTGCGGGCCGCCGCGCGAAACGACGGCCCGCAGCCTTTCTATCCGCCGATGGACATGACCACGCGGCCTTCGATCTGGCCCTTGTGCATCCGGGCGAAGATGTCGTTGATGTTGTCCAGCGGCTCGATCGTGTTGATCGACTTCACCTTGCCGTCGGCGGCGAAGTCCAGCGCCTCCTGAAGGTCCAGACGCGTGCCGACTATCGAGCCGCGCACCGTCGTCCCGTTCAGCACCATGTCGAAGATCGACAACGGGAAATCGCCCGCCGGCAGACCGTTCAGCGCCACGGTCGCCCCACGCGACGTCATCCCCAAGGCCTGTTCGAACGCCTTGGGCGAGACGGCCGTGACCAGCACGCCCTGAGCGCCGCCGTCGGTCTGGCGCTTGATGTCGGCGGCGGGATCGTTGGAGGTCTTGGCGTTGACCGTCACCGTCGCACCCAACCGCCGAGCCAGATCCAGCTTGGCGTCGTCGATGTCGACCGCCGCCACGTTCAGCCCCATGGCCTTGGCGTACTGCACGGCCAGATGGCCCAGACCGCCGATGCCCGAGATCACCATCCAGTCGCCCGGCTTGGTGTCGGTCATCTTCAGGCCCTTGTAGACCGTGACCCCGGCGCACAGGATCGGCGCGATCTCCTCGAAGCCGATGTTGTCAGGCAGATGGCCGACGAAGTTCGGATCGGCCACCACATATTCGGCGAAGCTGCCGTTGACCGAATAGCCGGTGTTCTGCTGCTCGTGGCACAGGGTCTCCCAGCCGCCGAGGCAATGTTTGCAGTGGCCGCAGGCGGTGTAGAGCCACGGCACGCCGACGCGGTCGCCTTCCTTGACGTGCTTGACCCCGGCGCCGACGCCCGAGACATAGCCGACGCCTTCGTGGCCCGGAATGAAGGGCGGGTTCGGCTTGACCGGCCAGTCGCCCTCGGCCGCGTGCAGGTCGGTGTGGCAGACGCCGGTGGCCTCGATCTTCACCTGGATCATGCCGGGGCCGGGCGTCGGGATCGGCGCGTCCTCGATCACCAGCGGCTTGCCGAACTCCCGCACGACGGCGGCCTTCATGGTTGCAGCCATGGTCTTTCCTCCTGGGTTGCAATCGCAAGACAAAAGGCGCGAACCGGAGTCCGCGCCTTGATGGAAATCAGAAGAAGCCCAATTTGTCCGGGCTGTAGCTGACCAGCAGGTTCTTGGTCTGCTGATAGTGATCCAGCATCATGCGGTGGTTCTCACGCCCGATGCCGGACTTCTTGTAGCCGCCGAAGGCCGCGTGCGCCGGATACTGGTGGTAGCAGTTGGTCCAGACGCGGCCCGCCTGAACGGCCCGGCCCGCGCGATAGGCGGTGTTCATGTCGCGCGTCCACACCCCGGCGCCCAGGCCGTATTCGGTGTCGTTGGCGATGGCGATGGCCTCTTCCAGCGTCTTGAAGGTGGTCACGGCCAGGACGGGGCCGAAGATCTCCTCTTGGAAGATCCGCATGTCGTTCGTGCCCTTGAACACGGTCGGCTTGACGTAATAACCGCCCGCCAGATCATCCTTCAGCACCGCCTGATCGCCGCCGGTCAGCACCTCGGCGCCTTCGTCCTTGCCGATCTTCAGATAGGACAGGATCTTCTTCAGCTGCTGGTCCGAGGCCTGGGCGCCGACCTGGGTGGTCGGGTCCAGCGGGTCGCCCTGCTTGATGGCCTCGACGCGGGCGATCGCCTTCTCGATGAAGGCCTCATAGATGTCTTCGTGGATCAGGGCGCGGCTGGGGCAGGTGCAGACCTCGCCCTGATTGAGCGCGAACATGGCGAAGCCTTCCAGCGCCTTGTCGAGGAAGGCGTCGTCAGCGTCCATCACGTCCTTGAAGAAGATGTTCGGCGACTTGCCGCCCAGCTCCAGCGTCACCGGAATGATGTTCTGGGTGGCGTATTCCATGATCTTCTGGCCGACGGCGGTCGAGCCGGTGAAGGCGATCTTGGCGATGCGCGGATTGGTGGCCAGGGGCTCGCCGACCTCGATCCCCGTGCCTGAGACGATGTTCAGCACGCCCGGCGGCAGGATGTCCTGGATCAGCTCGGCCAGCAGCAGGATGGAGGCCGGGGTCTGCTCGGCCGGCTTCAGCACGATGCAGTTGCCCGCCGCCAGAGCCGGGGCGATCTTCCACGCCGCCATCAGGATGGGGAAGTTCCACGGAATGATCTGGCCAACCACGCCCAGCGGCTCATGGAAGTGATAGGCGACCGTGTCGTTGTCCAGCTCGGAAATGCCGCCTTCCTGCGCCCGGATGCAGCCGGCGAAATAGCGGAAGTGGTCGATGGCCAGCGGGATGTCGGCCGCGAGCGTCTCGCGCACCGGCTTGCCGTTGTCCCAGGTCTCGGCCTCGGCGATGGCCTGCAGGTTCTGCTCCATACGGTCGGCGATGCGGTTCAGGATCAGGGCCCGCTGGGCGACGCTGGTCTTGCCCCAGCCGTCCCTGGCCGCGTGGGCGGCGTCCAGCGCCAGCTCGACGTCGGCCGCGTCCGAGCGAGCCACCTCGCACAGGACGCGGCCGTTCACCGGGGAGGTGTTCTCGAAATAGCGGCCGTTGACCGGCGCGACCCACTGGCCGCCGATGAAGTTGTCATAGCGCGCCTTGTATTTCGGCGTCACGGCGCGAACGAATTCGGGTTTGGTCATGGGAACGGCCTCCTTGCGGTTTCCTTGGGCGCCGATTGTCGGCGTCGTTTGAAGCAAGGTCGGTCGGCCCGGCGGCCTGTTCCAGACGCCGCCCGGATGGTGCGGCGCACACCTGTCGCAGACTTGCGACAGTTTCCGTCGGGATCGGTCAGTTCAGATCGATCAGGCCCAGACGGTGCAGCTTGCGGTGCAGGGTGGCGCGGCTGACGCCCAGCGCCCGCGCCGCCGCCGAGACATTGCCCCCGGTGCGGGCCAGGGCGCGGCGCACCGCCCCACGCTCGGCCTCCAGCAGGTCGATCTCGGCCCCGCCGGGCGTCAGCAGGTCCGAGGCCGGCAGCTGGGCCGCGATCCGTTCGTCGGTGATGGACAGGGACAGCCGCGCCGCCCGCGTGGCGCCGACGACCAGGTCGTCGCGGTCGACGGCCAGCAAGGCCGCCGCATTGCGCTCGCTGGCCCCGCCCGCCAGCACGATGCGCGCATCGGCGAAGGCCTGGCGGAAGGTCTGGGCCTCGATCGCCCGCGCCGCATCGGCCACGGCCGCCGAGATCAGCCCCAGGATGGCCTCGGTCGCGTCGGCGCGGCACGACGAGACGTCCAGCGCCCCGGCCAGCCGCCCCATATGGTCGTGGATGGGATGGGTGATGCAGCTCAGCCCCGTGTTGCGGGCGTGGAAATGCTGTTCGCGATGGATGGTCACGGCGCGATGCTCGGCCAGGGCCGTGCCGATGCCGTTGGTCCCCTCGACCGCCTCGGACCAGACGGCGCCGGGCCACAGGCCCCAGCGGTGGAAGGTGTCGTCGTCCGCGGCCGCCCCGCGTCGCTCGACCGGCACCCCCTCGGCGTTGGTCAGCAGGACGCAGCACCCCACGCCGCCGACGGCCAGAAACAGCCGGTCCAGCACGCCTTCGGCCGCGCGCGTCATCGCCTCCATCGCCTGACGCGCCTCGCGCAGCTGCTGTTCGGTGATGGTCTCGACCGCGCCGTGTTCGCTGGGGTCCAGGCCGTACAGGGTCACGGACCGACGCCACGACGCCGCCAAAGCCGAGCGCGCCCCGGCGCCCTCGTCGTCCAGCGCCTGACGGATCAGGCTGGCGTGTTCATCTCGCACTCTATCGCCCATGGCCGCAGCCTCCCAGGGTCAAGGTCGACCCCGATCAGACCCCCAAGAGCGCCGAGCGTCAATGCGACCTTTGCTCTAGGTCTCAGCCCGCTCGAACAGACCGGCCATGTCGACGCGGCGGCTGAGCAGGCCTTCCAGGGTGTAGCCGTCCAGCACCTTCATGAAGGCGGCCAGGGCCTGATGCAGGGCGCCCGTCAGGCCGCAGGCCGGGGCGATGATGCAACTGCCGCAGTCGACCAGATCGAAGCCGTCCTCGGTATGGCGCACCACGGCGCCGACGTTGATCTGATCCGGCGGACGCGCCAGCCGCACCCCGCCGAACCGCCCGCGCACGCTGACCAGATAGCCCGCGTTCACCAGGTCGCTGACCACCTTCATCAGATGGTTCTGCGAGATGCCGTAGGCCTGGGCGATCTCGGCGATCGAGCACAGCCGATCCTGGCGCGCGCCCAGATAGAGCAGCACCCGCATGGCGTAGTCGGTGTAGCGCGTCAGGCGCATTCAGCCTCTCGTGAGCCTTGGCGATCAGCGCGTCATCGCGCCGCAGAAAATTATATGCATCCTCGTTGCATGTTTCAAACGCGGGCTATAGATGCATTATCAATGCATCAATGAAGCGAAGGCGATGAACGGCCGCTCGCACAGTCAGACATCACAGCCGACGGACGGCCCCGACGCCGCTTCTGCGCCAGCGCCCTATCGCTCCACCCCGGTGTTCGACGCCGCCACCTTGCCCGCCGCCCTGCGAGCCGATCACAGCCTCAAGGCCGGAACCTGGGGGCTGATCCAGGTGCTGGAGGGCGAAGTTCGCTTGACCTATAGCGACCCGCACATGACCACCGTCCTGAAGCCCGGAACGCCGGGCCGCATCGGGCCGCAGCAGGTTCATTTCGTCGAGCCGCTGGGGCCGATGAAGATGCGCGTCGAATTCTACGACCGGCCGCCCGACGGCTAGGGCGCGGCCTCCCCCCTTCCTCCCCTTCCACATCGCAACGCCTAGGAGTTTCCTGATGGCTCAAGCCCTCAGCGAGCGCACGATCGCGCTTGTCAAAGCCACTGTCCCCGCGCTCGAGGCCCACGGCCTCGACATCGTCCGCGAGATGTATTCGCGGATGTTCCAGAACCCCGAGATCCGCGACCTGTTCAACCAGTCGCACCAGGGCGACGTCGGCTCGCAACCGCGCGCCCTGACCGGCGCCATCCTGGCCTACGCCAAGAACATCGACAACCTGAGCGCCCTGGCCGCCGCGGTCGAGCGCATCGCCCAGAAGCACGTCGGCCTGCAGATCCTGCCCGAACACTATCCCCATGTCGGAAACGCCCTGCTGGGCGCCATCGCCCATGTGCTGGGCGAGGCCGCGACCGAAGAGATCATGACCGCCTGGGGCGAGGCCTACTGGTTCCTGGCCGACATCCTGATCACCCGCGAGGCGGCCATCTATGAAGACCTGGCGGCGGCTCACGGCGGCTGGAACGGCTGGCGCGCCTTCGAGGTGGTCGAGGTGCGTCCCGAAAGCTCGGTCATCACCTCCTTCGTGCTGAAGCCCAAGGACGGCGGCCCGGTGCTGCGTCACCGACCGGGCCAGTATCTGACCTTCTGGTTCGATGTTCCCGGCCATGCGCCGATCAAGCGCAACTACTCCATCTCCTGCGCGCCGAACGACGAGACCTATCGCATCTCGGTCAAGCGCGAGGACAAGGGTCTGGCCTCGGGCTGGCTGCACGACAACGCCCGCGTCGGCATGGTGCTGAAGGTCGGGGCTCCGGCGGGCGACTTCTTCCTGCCCGAAACGCCGCAGCGCCCGGTCGTCCTGCTGTCCGGCGGCGTCGGCCTGACGCCCATGGTGTCGATGCTGGAGACCCTGGTGGCGGAGAAGACGGACACCGAGGTCCACTATGTCCACGGCGCCTATGACGCAGGAGTCCACGCCATGGGGCCGCACATCCGCGCCCTGACGGCGGCCCATCCGCGCGCGCGCAGCACCGTCTTCTATGAGGCCCCCGCCAATGACGGCGACGGCCATGATCACGCGGGACGCATCACCGGCGCCTGGCTGAGCCAGCAAACGCCGATCCAGGAAGCCGACTACTATCTGTGCGGCCCGCGCCCCTTCCTGCGCGCCCTGGTGTCGGACCTGCGCGACGCCGGCGTCCCGGCTGACCGCATCCACTATGAGTTCTTCGGCCCGGCGGACGAAATCCTCGCCGCCTGAGAACTCACGTCGAATCTGGGCCGTCCACGAGGCGGCCCAGGCTTCGCTCACTCCTGCTCGGGCGTCGGCAGTCGGGCGGGGTCGACGCGGTGCGTCACCATGCGGCGATGCAGGTCGGTGATCACCCCGCTGCCCGTCTTGACGCACAGGCCCGGAAACACGGCGTGGACGAAGCAGGCCAGCGAGCCGACGAACATGGCCGCGCCGAACGAGGCGGCGACGCCCATGTGCTCCGTATAGCTCTCTCCGACCGAAGCCGGGTGATCGACGAACAGACGCTTGAGCATGAACCCTCCGCTACAGGCGACGGAGGATATTCCGATCCTCAGGGAGGATCATTTCTGCCCACACTCCAAAATCAATGAAAAGGGAGAATATTGTTCTCCCTTCAGGCCGATCAGAGCGGCAAGGCTGTCGTAAACTTGATCTGCTCCATGGCGAAGCTGGAGGAGACGTCATCGAGCGGGGCGATGGCGATCAACCGGCGATAGAAGCGGTCATAGGCGGCGATGTCCTTGACCAGCACCTTGAGCAGATAGTCGACCTCGCCGCTCATCCGATAGAATTCGACCACCTCGGGCAGGGCGGCGGCCTGTTTGAAGGTCTCCAGCCATTCGGCGTCGTGCCGCCGCGTCTTCACCGAGACGAAGACCACCAGCGGCAGGTCCAGCGCCTCGCGGTCCAGCAAGGCCACGCGCGCGGCAATGATCCCCGTATCCTGAAGCCGCTTCACCCGCTTCCAGCACGGCGTCTGCGTCAGGCCCACCCGCTCGGCCAGCTCGGCGATGGGCACGGTGGCGTCGTCCTGCAGTATGGCCAGCAGGCGACGGTCGATGGCGTCCAGTCCGCTCATGTCGCGGCCCTCCCCGGCCGTTCCAGGCGCCGCCTCAGGTCGTCAAGGCGCGGGGCAGTTTGAAGGTCACGGTCTCACGGGCGCCGTCGTCCTCGGTCACGGTCACGTCGAAGCGGGCGCGCAGGGCGTCGATCACCCCCTGCACCAACGGCTCGGGCGCCGAGGCCCCGGCGGTCAGGCCGACCGTCTCAACCCCGTCGAACCAGCTCCAGTCCAGATCGCCCGCGTCATCGACCAGGCGCGCGTCCCCGGCCCCGGCCTTCAGCGCCACATCCACCAGCCGTGCCGAGTTGGACGAGTTCTTGGACCCCACCACCAGCACCAGGCCGCAGCCCTCGCCCAGCCGCTTGACTGCCTCCTGACGGTTGGTGGTGGCGTAGCAGATGTCTTCCTTGTGCGGGTCGGGCAGCTCGGGGAAGCGCCGCTTCAGCGCCGCCAGAATCTCGGCCGTATCGTCCACCGATAGCGTCGTCTGGGTGGCGTAGGCCAGCGGCTGATCGCCGGGGCGCTGAAAGGCCTCCGCGTCCTCGACCGTCTCGACCAGGCTGATGGCCCCGGCGGGCAGCTGCCCCATGGTGCCGACGACCTCGGGGTGGCCCGCATGGCCGATCAGGATGACGTGGCGGCCCGCCGCGAAATTGCGCTCGGCCTCGACATGGACCTTGGACACCAGCGGGCAGGTGGCGTCCAGAAACAGCATCTCGCGCGACCGGGCCGTCGCGGGCACCGACTTGGGCACGCCGTGGGCCGAGAAAACGACCGGCCGGTCGTCCGGACACTCGTCCAGCTCCTTGACGAAGACGGCGCCCAGCCCCTTCAGCCGGTCGACGACGTGGCGGTTGTGAACGATCTCATGGCGCACATAGACGGGGGCGCCGTATTTCTCGATCGCGCGCTCGACGATCTGGATGGCCCGGTCCACCCCCGCGCAGAACCCCCGTGGCGTCGCCATGCGGACGGACAGGGGGCGGCGTTGAAACTGTGAGGACGAGACAGGCGCGTTCATGGTCCGGAACCTAGTCCTTCGCGCGCGCTCTCGCCACCTTCATCGCCGGGTGATGCGCGCGCCGTTTGCCGCGCCTCGCTTTAGCCGCTATCACCACCCAGCGTGGCCCGTTCGGGCGTCTGATCGGCCCCGCCTTCATCGACTGCCGGAAAGCTCCTGATGCGTCGCGTCCTGACCGCCCTCGCCGCCCTCTCCCTCACGGCCGCGCTGATCCCTCACGCCGCCGCGGCCCAGAGCGGTCGCCCCCAAGGCGGCCAGCAGGGCGGCCAGAAGGCCGAGCAGGCGCCGTCGCGTCCCATGCGCATCGCGCCGCTGAGCCGTCGCGCCAACGCCGGCCCGTGCCCCTATGTGAAGATTCTCTACGACGCGGCCCGCTTCGTCGAACTGTCCAACTATGAGCAGCCCACGACCAACGGCGTCGGCTTCACCGGCGAGATCGAAGGCGTCAGCTCCGACTGCGTCTATCGCGAGTCCGACCCGATCCGTCTGGACGTCAACCTGCTGTTCAGCCTGGGCAAGGGCCCGCAGGCCGAGGGCGACGCCCGCACCTATCGCTACTGGATCGCCGTGACCGAGCGGAACTCCGCCGTCCTGGCCAAGGAATATTTCGACCTGCCGGTGACCTTCGGCGGTGCCGACCGCACCCAGGCCGAGGCCAGCCAGACCATCGTCATCCCGCGCGCCGACGCCACCACCAGCGGCGGCAATTTCGAAGTCCTGATCGGCTTCGACGTCACGCCGCAGATGGCCGAGTTCAACCGATCCGGCAGCCGATTCCGTCCGACTGCGGGCCAACAGACCAACTAAGACATGACCGACCTCAAGACTTCTCTCAGCGAAGCGGTCGGGTCCGCCTTCGCCGCCGAAGGCGTGGACAAGGCCCTGGCCCGCGTCACCGCGTCCGACCGTCCCGACCTGGCCGACTTCCAGTCGAACGGCGCCCTGGCCGCCGCCAAGGCGCTGAAGGCCAATCCGCGCGAACTGGCCGCCAAGGTGGCCGAGCGTCTGGCCGCCGATCCGCGTCTCAGCTCGGTCGAGGTCGCGGGCCCCGGCTTCATCAACATGAAGCTGTCGAACGCGGCCCTGGCCCAGCGCGCGGCCGAGGTCGCGGCGGACAAGGAACTGGCCGGCGCCTCGCGCGTCGAACCGCGCAAGGTGGTCATCGACTACGGCGGTCCGAACGTGGCCAAGCCCATGCACGTCGGCCACCTGCGCAGCGCCATCATCGGCGAGAGCCTGAAGCGGCTGTTCCGCCTGCGCGGCGATGACGTCACCGGCGACGCCCACTTCGGCGACTGGGGCTTCCAGATGGGCCTGCTGATCACCGCCTGCGGCGACGAAGGGCTCGCGGACGCCTTCATGGTCGAGGGCGACGGTCCCTTCCCGGCCGAGACGCCCGTCACCTTGGCGGACCTCGACCGCCTCTATCCGCTGGCGGCGGGCAAGGCCAAGGAAGACCCCGCATTCCGCGACCGCGCCCGCAAGGCGACCGCCGAACTGCAGGGCGGCCGCCCCGGCTATCGCGCCCTGTGGTCGCACTTCGTCGCCGTCAGCCGCGAGGCGCTCAAGCGCGAGTATGACGACCTGTCGGTCGACTTCGACCTGTGGAACGGCGAAAGCGACGCCGATCCCCTGATGGATGAGATGATCGCCGACCTGAAAGCCAAGGGCCTGTTGGTCGAGGACGACGGCGCCCAGGTGGTCCACGTCGCCCGCGACGGCGAGACGCGCAAGAAGAAGCTGGCCGACGGCTCGGTGATCGAGGCGCCGTCGCCCCCGCCCCTGCTGGTCATCAGCTCGGAAGGGTCGGCCATGTACGGCACGACCGATCTGGCGACGATCCTGGACCGCAAGAAGTCGATCGACCCGGACCTGATCCTCTACGTCGTCGACGAGCGTCAGGCCGAGCATTTTGAACAGGTCTTCCGCGCCGCCTATCTGGCCGGATACGCGCCCGAGAAGTCGCTGGAGCACCTCGGCTTCGGCACCATGAACGGCGCCGACGGCAAGCCGTTCAAGACGCGCGCCGGCGGCGTGCTGAAGCTGCGCGACCTGATCGACATGGCGACCGAAAAGGCGCGCGAGCGTCTGCACGAGGCCAAGCTGGGCGACGATCTGCCCGCCGAGGAGTTCGAGGACATCGCCCACAAGGTGGCGGTGGCCGCGCTGAAATTCTCGGACCTGTCGAACAACCGCACGACCTCTTACGTCTTCGACCTCGACCGCTTCATGAGCTTCGAGGGCAAGACCGGCCCCTATCTGCTGTATCAGGCCGTGCGGGTGAAATCCCTGCTGCGCAAGGCGTCGGAACAGGGCGTGGCCCTGGCCCCCATCGTCATCGAGGAAGCCGCCGAGCGCGATCTGGCCCTGACGCTGGACGCCTTCGACGCGGCCACGGCCGACGCCTATGACAAGCGCTCGCCCAACCTGATCGCCGAGCACGCCTATCGGCTGGCGCAGAGCTTCTCGAAATTCTACGCCGCCTGCCCGATCCTGGTCGCGCCGGACGCCGCGACCAAGGGTTCGCGCCTGGCCCTGGCCGCCGCGACCCTGCACCAGCTGGAGACGGCGCTGCGCCTGCTGGGCATCGAGACGCCCGAGCGGATGTAATGTGTTAAGGGGTAGGCGACCGCCAAGGAGCCTCCCCCATGTCCCTCGACGCCTTCATCGCCGGCCTGCCCAAGGCCGAACTGCACCTGCACATCGAGGGCTCGCTCGAGCCCGAACTGATGTTCGAACTGGCGCAGCGCAACGGCGTCGCCATCCCCTACGACAGCGTCGAGGCCGTGCGCGCGGCCTATGACTTCTCGAACCTGCAGGACTTCCTCGACATCTATTACGCGGGCGCGGCCGTGCTGCTGACCCGTCAGGATTTCGAGGATCTGGCCTTCGCCTATTTCCAGCGCGCCGCCGCCGACAACGTCCGCCACGCCGAGATCTTCTTCGATCCCCAGACCCACACCGATCGGGGCGTGCCCTTCGCCGTCGTGGTCGAGGGCCTGATCGCGGGCATGGACCGCGCGAAGAGCGAGCTGGGCGTCACC
Organism: Brevundimonas sp. ZS04; assembly: GCF_001956865.1. Lineage (NCBI taxonomy): Bacteria > Pseudomonadati > Pseudomonadota > Alphaproteobacteria > Caulobacterales > Caulobacteraceae > Brevundimonas > Brevundimonas sp. ZS04. The sequence goes on along the minus strand of NZ_MTHE01000004.1, from coordinate 102,011 downwards.
AGCGGCCTGATCCTCAGCTTCCTGCGCCACCTCAGCGAGGACGAGGCTTTCGCCACCTTGGAAATGGCCAAGCCGTATCTGCATCACTTCATCGGCGTCGGACTGGATTCCTCCGAGGTCGGCCACCCGCCGTCGAAGTTCCAGCGCGTCTTCGCCGCCGCCCGCGAACTGGGCCTGAAGCTGTGCGCCCACGCCGGCGAGGAAGGTCCGCCCGAATACGTGCGCGAGGCGCTGGACCTGCTGCACATCGACCGCATGGACCACGGCAACCGCTCGATGGAGGACGAGGCCCTGATCGAACGGCTGGCGGCGTCGCAGATGACGCTGACGGTCTGCCCCCTGTCGAACCTGAAGCTGTGCGTGGTCAAGGATCTGAAGGACCACCCCGTGCCGGAGATGCTGCGCCGAGGCCTGCACGTCACCCTGAACTCGGACGACCCGTCCTATTTCGGCGGCTATGTGAACGCCAACTACAGCCAGTTGACTGAGGCGGTCGGCCTGACGCGTCAGCAGGTGGTGCAACTGGCGAAGAACAGCTTCGAGGGCAGCTTCCTCAACGACGCCGACAAGGCCGCGCGGATCGCCGAGGTGGACGCCTACGCGGCGGCGAACTGAAGCGCCCCACTTTCCCGCGCCGTCATCCGACATCCGACTCCCACGCGCACTATGTTCCTGATATGTTCACATCATGGAGCACCCCGGCCGACAGCCTGATGAAGACCCCGCCGGGCTGCGCTGGCTGTTCGTCGACCTGAACGCCTTCTTCGCCAGCGTCGAACAGCAGCAGAACCCCGACTGGCGCGGCAAGCCCGTCATCGTCCGCCCCGCGATCAGCGAATACTCCGGCGCCATCGCCGCCAGCTATGAGAGCAAGGCTTTCGGCGTCCGCACCGGCATGCAGGTGGCCGAGGCCCGCCGCCTGTGCCCCGACCTGATCGTCGCCGAGGCGCGGCCCGACCTTTACGTTCAGGTCCACAAGCAGATCATGCACGAGATCGACCAGCACGTGCCGGTGTGGAAGGTCGGCTCCATCGACGAATGTTCGTGCCAGTTGATCGGGCCGGAGCGGCAGGAAGCCAACGCCGTCGCCCTGGCCCGGCGCATTCAGGCGGGCATCCTGAAGAATGTCGGAGCGTGCCTGCGGTCCTCCATCGGACTGGCGCCCTCGCGGTTTCTGGCCAAGACGGCCTGCGGCATGAAGAAGCCCGCCGGGCTGACCATATTGCGCGCCCATGAACTGCCCGGCGCCATCCTGCACCTGCCGCTGTCGCAGTATCCGGGCGTCGGCTCGCGGATGCGCGAGCGGCTGGCGGCGGCGGGCGTCACGGACACGGCAGGCCTGTGGAACATGACCGCGAAGGAGGCGCGGGCGGTCTGGAACAGCATCGAGGGCGAACGCATCTGGCGCGGTCTGCACGGTCTCGACAGCGAGCCGACGCCGGAAAAGCCGCCCGCCTCCATCAGCCACAGCCATGTGCTGGCGCAAGCCATGCGCAACCCGGACAAGGCGCGGGCGGTGGCGCGGCGCCTGATGGTCAAATGCGGGGCGCGGCTGCGGCGGATGGGGCTGACCGGCGCAGGGATCAGCCTGCATCTCGACATGGGGCCGAAGGGCGCCAAGCGCGGCTGGGACACGACGGGCCTGACCCGCGCCGTCGCCCCGACGCAGGACACCTTCGCCCTGCTGGCCGCGCTGGACGCGCTGTGGCGCCGGGTCGAGCCGGAGCTGGAGGCCGGGCGGTTGAGCTATGTCGGCGTCGGCGTCCACGGCCTGAAGGCGCGCGAGGCCTTTGAGGCCGACCTGTTCGACATCGGCCCGGATCAGGGCGGCGACGCGCCGTCCTTACGCCTGTCGCAGGCGCTGGATGCGCTGAACAAACGCTATGGCAAGGACACGGTCAGCATCGGCCCCAAGGCGGGCCTGCCCGACTATATCGGCGCCAAGATCGCCTTCACCCGCATCCCCGACGAGGCGGACTTCTATGAGTGAGAAATCAGGTCTGCAGCCGCGATCTCGGCGATCGTCAGCGCGCTGAAGCTGGCCTTGGCGGCGGCGGCCGTGTCCGAGGCGATGGCCCGGCAGGCGTCCTCGATGACCACGGCCTCAAAGCCCTCGCGCACCGCATCCTCGGCGGTGAAGCGGACGCAGTAGTCATAGGCCAGACCGCACAGGAAGACGCGCTTCACGCCCAGATCGCGCAGCAGGCCCGCCAGACCGGTCGCCGTCCTGTGGTCGTTCTCATAAAAGCCGGAGTAGCTGTCGACCGCCGGATTATAGCCCTTGCGAACCACGGCCAGCGCCTTAGTCACGGCAGGCGCGGCGTCGGGGTGGAAGTCCGCCCCCGGCGTCCCCTGCACGCAGTGATCCGGCCACAGCATCTGGGGGCCGTAGGCGACCTCGATCTGCGTGAAAGGCGCCGCGCCTGCGTGGTTGGAGGCGAAGCTGATCTGGTCCGGCGTGTGCCAGTCCTGCGTGGCGATGACGGTCGTGAACCGTTCGGCCAGCCGGTTGATCAGGGGCATGATCGCCGCCCCGCCCTGAACCGCCAGGGCGCCGCCCTCGCAGAAATCGTTCTGGGCGTCGATGACCAGAAGGGCGTCAGAAGCGGCGATCTGCATGGCGTCAGGCCGCCGCGATCTGGTCGACTTCGTTGGCCGAGCCGAGAACGACCGGCACCCGCTGGTGCAGTTCGGTCGGGATCACGTCCATGATGGCCTGCTTGCCGTCCGTGGTGGACTTGCCGCCCGCCTGCTCGACCAGGAAGGACATGGGGTTGCCCTCATACATCAGGCGCAGCTTGCCCGGCTTGTTCGGTTCGCGCTTGTCCCACGGATAGAGGAAGACGCCGCCGCGCATCAGGATGCGGTGCACGTCGGCCACCATGGCGGCGACCCAGCGCATGTTGAAATTCTTGCCGCGCGGGCCGTCAGCGCCCTTCAGGCAGCCGTCGACGTAACGCTGGACGCTCTCGGCCCAGTGGCGCTGGTTCGACATGTTGATGGCGAACTCCTTGGTGTCCGCCGGAATGCGCACGTCCTCGTGCGTCATCAGCCAGCGGCCGTCGGGCGCCAGGGTGAAGCCCGCCACCCCCTTGCCCGTCGTCAGCACCAGCATGGCCTGACCGGCGTAGACGGCGTAGAGCGCCGCGACTTGCTGACGGCCGGGTTGCAGGAAGTCGGCCTCGGTCGGCGTGGCCGACGGCGCCTTCAGCACCGAGACGATGGTGCCGACCGGCGCATTGATGTCGATGTTGGACGAGCCGTCCAACGGATCGAACAGCACCAGATACTCGCCTGCCGGATTGGTCGCCGGCTGCACCGTGTCCATTTCCTCGGACGCCACGCCCGCCACGGCCGGATTGGCCAGCAGGGTCTCGGTCAGGATGTCGTTGGCGATGACGTCGAGCTTCTTCTGTTCCTCGTCCTGCACATTGACGGCGCCCGACGCGCCCAGCGCCCCGACCAGGGCGCCGCCCGCCACCACCTGACGGATCTCGACGCAGGCGGCGGCCGCCGTCGTCAGCGTCTCGACCAGTCCCTGCGGCAGATCGAGAGAGGCGAGGTGGGCGGCGAGATCGGTGCGGGCGGTCATGACGTCCTTGAAATCCTGTGGGCGAAGCGCGGTTCCACACCCTCATGGCCGTTCGGATCGATCGCGGCAAGTCCGGCGCCGCTTGACTTCGCGCCGGAGTCGGGGCCTTAGGTCGAACGCTCTCGCGGGAGAGATCGGGTCCGTTCGCGGCGCCCGGAGCCGAAGGCGCAACCGCCCCGGAAACGCTCAGGCAAAAGGACCGCGAAAGCGCACGGACGCTGGAAAGTCGCCGAAGGATCGTCAAGAATCCGAGGGCGCGCCGACGGAGCAAGGCCGCCCCTTGGGAGGGAACGGTCGGAATCTCTCAGGCTTCAGGACAGCGGGGGCGCGACGACGGCGGAGCTATCGCCGCAACCCGCGACCCGGAGGCGACGCCATGAGCGATCAGGCCCTTAAGACTACCCCTCTCAACGCCGCGCATCGCGCGCTTGGCGCCCGCATGGTCGGCTTCGGCGGCTATGACATGCCGGTCCAGTATGAAGGCGTGCTGGCCGAGCACCGCTGGACCCGCGAGCACGCCGGCCTGTTCGACGTCTCCCACATGGGCCAGGCGCGCATCACCGGCGCCGACGCCATTGCCCAGTTCGAGCGCTTCGTGCCCGGCGACTATGCGATCGTGAAGCCCGGCAAGCAGAAATACTCCCTGCTGCTGAACGGCCAGGGCGGGATCATGGACGACCTGATGGCGGGCAAGCCGTTCGAGGACGGCCTCTACGTCGTCGTCAACGCGGGCAACAAGGACGCCGACTTCGCCTTCCTGAACGCCAATCTGTCGGGCGACGCCAAGCTGGAGGTGCTGGACCGCGCCCTGCTGGCCATCCAGGGGCCGGAAGCCGCCGAAGTCATGGCCAAGCACGAACCGGCGCTGGGCGACATGGGCTTCATGGACTGCCGCACCATCCGTCTGTTCGACGAAGACTGCATCGTCTCGCGCTCGGGCTACACCGGCGAGGACGGCTATGAGATTTCGGTTCCGGCCGCCGCCGCAGAGCGCGTGTGGAACCTGCTGCTGACCGACGCCCGCGTGAAGCCGGTCGGCCTGGGCGCACGCGACAGCTTGCGTCTGGAAGCCGGCCTGCCGCTGCACGGCCACGATATCGACGCCGAGACCACCCCGGTCGAGGCCGCCCTGACCTTCGCCCTGTCCAGGTCGCGCAAGGAACGCGCCGACTTCGCCGGGGCTGACGTCATCCTGAAACAACTGGCCGACAGCCCGGCTCGCGTCCGCGTCGGCCTGCACGTCAAGGAAGGCGCCCCCGCCCGCGAAGGCGCCGAGATCGCCGACGCCGACGGCGTCGTGATCGGCAAGATCACCTCGGGCGGCCCCTCGCCGACGCTGGGTCACAACATCGCCATGGGCTATGTGCCGCCGGCCTTCGCCGAGCTGGGCACGGTCCTGAAAGTCCTGGTGCGCGGCCGTCCCGCCGCCGCCGAAGTCATCGCCACGCCTTTCGTGGCGACCCGCTATTATCGCAAACCCAAGGCCTGAAGAGGGGTCAGTACATGAAGTTCACCAAGGATCACGAGTGGGTTCGCCTGGACGGCGACGTCGCCACGGTCGGCATCTCCAAGCACGCTGCTGACGCCCTGGGCGACGTGGTGTTCGTCGAGACGCCGGAAGCCGGCAAGACCGTCTCGGTCGGCGACAGCTTCGCCGTCGTGGAATCGGTCAAGGCCGCCTCGGACGTCTACGCCCCCATCGCGGGCGAAGTGATCGAGGGCAACGCCGCCCTGGCCGACGCCCCCGAAACCGTCAACGCCGATCCCGAAGGCGACGGCTGGTTCGCCAAGATCAAGGTGTCCGACGCCTCGGTGCTGGACGGCCTGATGGATCAGGCCGCCTACGACGCCTATCTGACCACCCTCTAAGACCCGCCGTCGTCCCCGGACGGCGCGGCGCGCCGATCCGGGATCGCCGGATTCCCCGCCGCTTGAAGCGCTCCCGGAGCGTCGCCCCGCGCGACCTCCGGGATGCCGCCGAGGACTTGTAATGCGCTACCTCCCCCTGACGCCCGACGACCGTGAGGCCATGCTGGCCGCCATCGGCGCCAAATCCATCGACGACCTGTTCATCGACGTGCCCCAGGCCGCGCGCCGCGACGGCTTCGTCGACCTGCCCCGCGTGGCGGGCGAGCTGGAGGTCGAACGCGCCCTCTCGGCCATGGCGAGCAAGAACGCCACGGCGGGAACCGCGCCCTTCTTCTGCGGCGCCGGCGCCTATAAGCACCACATCCCGGCCACGGTGGACCACGTGATCCAGCGGTCGGAGTTCCTGACCAGCTACACCCCCTACCAGCCGGAAATCGCTCAGGGCACGCTGCAGTACCTGTATGAGTTCCAGACCCAGGTCGCGAACCTGACCGGCATGGAAGTCGCCAACGCCTCCCTCTATGACGGCTCGACCGCCATGGCCGAGGGCGTGCTGATGGCCACCCGCGTGACCCGCCGCAACAAGGCCGTCATCTCGGGCGGGGTGCACCCCCACTACGTCAAGGCCACCGAGACCGTGGTCCACGCCGTCGGCGTCGAGACCGAAGCCCTGACCGCCGCCGTCGACGCCGAAGACGCCGTCATCGCCGCCATCGACAAGGACACGGCCTGCGTCGTGGTCCAGACCCCCAACGTCTTCGGCACGGCCACCGACGTGACCAAGATCGCCGAAGCCGCCCACGCCGCGGGCGCCCTGCTGATCGTCGTGGTGACGGAAGCCGTGTCGATGGGCTTGCTGAAGTCGCCCGGCGAAATGGGCGCCGACATCGTCGCGGCCGAAGGCCAGTCGATCGGCAACGCCCTGAACTTCGGCGGTCCCTACATCGGCCTGTTCGCCACCCGCGAAAAGCTGCTGCGCCAGACGCCCGGCCGCTACTGCGGCGAGACGGTGGACGCCGAGGGCAAGCGCGGCTTCGTCCTGACCCTGTCGACGCGCGAACAGCACATCCGCCGCGACAAGGCCACGTCGAACATCTGCACCAACTCTGGCCTGTGCTGCCTGGCGTTCAGCATCCACATGAGCCTGCTGGGCGAGACGGGCCTGCGCCAACTGGCCCTGCTGAACCACGAAAAGGCTGTGGCCACGCGCGACGCGCTCGCCGCCATTCCGGGCGTCGAGGTGCTGACCCCGCGCTTCTTCAACGAGTTCGCGGTCAAGCTGCCGAAGAACGCCGCTAAGGTGGTGCAGACCATGGCCGACAACGGCATCCTGTGCGGCGTGCCCTACAGCCGTCTGGCGCCCGATGCGGGCCTCGACGACGTCCTGCTGGTCGCCGCCACCGAGACGACGCTGGACGCCGACATCAAGATCCTGGCGGGTGCGCTCGCCAAGGTTCTGGCCGCCTAAGGGGAGATTGGAACCATGAGCACGATGAACACTGTCGGCCGCCCGACCGCCCCGAACGCCGCCTCGGACGCGTCCTACAAGCCCGCCACCCTGACCGGCGGGCGCGGCCTGCTGCAGGACGAGCCGCTGATCTTCGAAGGCGAAGGCTGGGGCAAGACCGGCGTCGACCTGCCGAAACCCGCCGGCAACGGCTCGGACCTGGGCGACCTGGTCCGCAAGGATTCGATCGGCTTGCCCGGCCTCAGCGAGCCCGAGGCCATGCGCCACTATGTGCGCCTGAGCCAGAAGAACCACGCCATCGATCTGGCCCTGTATCCGCTGGGCTCGTGCACGATGAAGCACAACCCGCGCCTGAACGAAAAGATGGCGCGCCTGCCTGGCTTCTCGGACATCCACCCGCTGCAGCCGCAGTCGACGGTGCAGGGCGCGCTGGAGCTGATGGACCAACTGGCCCACTGGCTGACGACGCTGACGGGCATGCCCGCCGTCGCCCTGTCGCCCAAGGCGGGCGCCCACGGCGAGCTGTGCGGCCTGATGGCCATCCGCGCCGCTCACGAAGCCAAGGGCGAGCATGAGCAGCGCCGCAAGGTGCTGGTCCCGACCTCGGCCCACGGCACCAACCCGGCCACGGCCGCCTTCGTCGGCTATTCGGTGGTCGAAGTGGCCCAGACCGACGACGGCCGCGTCGACGTGGCCGATCTGGCGTCCAAGCTGGGCCCGGACGTGGCGGCCATCATGGTGACGAACCCGAACACCTGCGGCCTGTTCGAGCGCGACATCCTGGAGATCAGCCGTCTGACCCACGAAGCCGGCGCCTACTTCTATTGCGACGGCGCCAACTTCAACGCCATCGTCGGCCGGGTGCGCCCGGGCGACCTGGGCGTCGACGCCATGCACATCAACCTGCACAAGACCTTCTCGACGCCGCACGGCGGCGGCGGTCCGGGCGCCGGTCCGGTCGTGCTGTCGGAGGCCCTGGCCCCCTTCGCCCCCGCCCCGTGGGTCGTGAACACCGGCGACGGCTACAAGCTGGTCGAGCGCGAGGAAGACGAGGCCGAGCAGGCCTTCGGCCGCCTGTGCGCCTTCCAGGGCCAGATGGGCATGTATGTGCGCGCCCTCAGCTACATGATGTCCCACGGCTCTGACGGCCTGCGTCAGGTCGCCGAGGACGCCGTGCTGAACGCCAACTACATCAAGGCCCGTCTGGAAGACCTGATGAGCCCGGCCTTCCCCGACGGCCCCTGCATGCACGAAGCCCTGTTCGACGACGAATGGCTGAAGGGCACGGATGTCACCACGCTCGACTTCGCCAAGGCGATGATCGACGAGGGCTTCCACCCGATGACCATGTACTTCCCCCTGGTCGTCCACGGCGCCATGCTGATCGAGCCGACCGAGACGGAGTCCAAGGCCGAACTGGACCGCTTCATTGAGGCCATGCGCCTGCTGGCGGGCGCCGCCAAGGCGGGCGACGTGGAGCGCTTCAAGGGCGCCCCCTTCCATGCGCCCCTGCGGCGTCTGGACGAGACCCGCGCCGCACGCTCGCCGCGCCTGCGCTGGGCCGCGCCGGAAGGCTCCAACCGCGCCGGCTGATCCGGTCGGAACAGGCCTGAACACCGGGAACGCCGTGTCTTTCGGGACACGGCGTTCTGCATTTCTGGACCGACTTACGAAAGCGTCATGGCGACGCCGCCTTTCGGCCTTGTCTCGTGCGTTTACTGATCGTCGGCCCTCCCTGGCCGAACCCTTGTTCGAGACGCCGCCTCCGTGACCCTGGTCCTGCCCTCGCTGCGCCCGCCTCCGCCGCCCCGTCCGGGGCTGGCGCGGCGTCTGCGTCGCCTGGCGCTGATGGCGGTCGGTTTCCTCATCATCGTGCTGGGCATATTGATCGCCCCCCTGCCCGGCCCCGGCGGCGTGCCGGTCATCGCCCTGGGCCTCGTCATCGTCCTGCGCAACTCCTGGTGGGCCAAGCGGCAGTTCATCCGCGCCCAGCGCGCCCGGCCGAAATGGGTCTATCCCTTCCGCCGTCTGATGCGCAAAAAGCCCGAAATCGCCCCTGTCTTCTGGCAGCAGACCCTGCGCGCCGAAAAGATGGTGCTGCGTCGCCGCCGCCGCCCCCTGGCGCGGTTCCGTCGTCGCCTGCGCCGGGCCTGGCGCGCGTTCCGGCGATAAAGGCCAAGCTAAGGCAAACACGGTAATGTGAACGAGGTTCACGCCGCATCCGCGCGGATCGGCGTATGCTCCGCCTTGCGTAGTCTCGAAGTTGAATGCGTTGGGAGGCGCTGTTCACATGATGTCACGCGTAAAAAAGGGAATCATCGCCGGCTTCGTCGCTACGGTTGCGGTTTCCGTGCTTGAAATAGCCAACCTGTTCCTCAATCACATGTTCGATCCCTTTCCGGGGATCATCGCCCAGATGTTCGGCATGCCGGGCAATATGGCGGCCGGTTGGGTGATCCACCTGCTGATGGGCACCTTCGTGCTTGGTTCGCTGTTCGGCGTCGTCTATCCGCGACTGCCCACCGCCACGCCGATCACCAAGGGCATCGTCTTCGCCGTCGGCGCCTGGGTGGCGATGATGCTGTTCCTCACCATGGTGGGCGACTATCGGACCTTCACCGGCTCGTCCGGCTTCGGCACCATCGGCTGGCTGCTGGCGCTGCACATGGTCTTCGGCGCCGTCCTGGGCAACGTCTACTATCGCCTGGTCGAGCGCGAGAAACGCGGCGCAGCTCCGATTGGAGCCGCCCCCGCCCACTGACCGTCCTCCGTCCCGACAACAGGATTTCGGACAAGCAAAAAGGCCCCGTCGTCGCCGGCGGGGCCTGATGCTTTTCGGGGCTAAGCCTGTTCGCCGAAGCGATCAGTTCAGCTTGCCGCCGATCTGGGCGATGGCCTGATCGATCAGCGCGTCCGTCTTGGCGCCGGCGATGCGGGCGGTCAGGATCTGGTGCGCGGCCTTGGCGGCCAGGTCGGCGGCCGCAGCCTTGACCTCTTGGGTGGCCTCGGCCTCCGCCTGGGCGATGCGGCGCTCGGCCAGGGCCTGACGGCGGGCGGTCGATTCCTCGATGCGCGCCTTGGCGTCGGCTTCCAGGCGCTTGGCGTCGGCTTCGGCGGTGGCCAGCAGGTCGGCGGCCTGAGCTTCAGCCTCGGCCTTCTCCTGACGGATCTGGGCCAGCATCGCTTCGGCTTCGGCGCGCAGGCGGGCGGCCTCGTCCAGTTCGGATTGGATCTTGGCGGCCTTGCCGTCCAGGGCGCCCGCGACCATGCGCGGAACCTTGGCCAGGACCAGGATGCCGAAGAAGATCAGCAGGCCGACGCCGACCCAGAGTTCGGCGTTGGACAGGTCGTAGAAACTACCGTGCAGGAAGGCGGGCATGGTCAGGCGGCTCCCTTGACGGCGGCGGCGGCTTCATCGGCGCTGGGGGCCTGGCCCGTCAGACGCTCGACGATGGCGCGAGTGGTGTCGGCGGCGATGGCGCCGGCGTGGGCGAGCGCTGCGTCGCGGGTTGCGGCGATGCCGGCTTCGGCCGTGGCGATGCGGGCGGCGACGGCGGCCTCGTCCTCGGCCTGACGGGCCTGGATCTCGGCGGTCACGCGCGCCTTGGCGGCGATCGAAGCGGCGCGGGCGTCGGCGCGGGCCTTTTCGACCTCGGCGCGGGCGGCGTCGGCCTGAGCGGCGGCCTCGGTCTGCACCGAGCGCGCCGTGGCGACGGCCGTGGAAATGGTATCGGCCCGCTCGTCGATCACGCGGCGCAGACGCGGCGCGAAGACCTTGGCGATAAGCAGGTACAGGACGACGAACAGGATCAGCAGGTAAACGACCTGCCCGGCCCAGTGCTGGAACTCGAACTGCGGCAGTCCGCCAGCGTCATGCTCGGCGGCGGCGGCAGCCGCGTTGGCGGGCACGTGCCCGGTTTCGGCCGCGTATTCAACGGCCTGTTCCACCGGCAAGACCGGCGGCGGAGCTGAGGGAGTGGCTGCCATAATGATCCGTCGTGAAAGCAAATGCGGCGGCGCAGCCGCTGATGGGCGCGCCGCCGCAGATCAGGGGTTCGGTATTAGCCGAGCCAGATCAGGATGCCGAGCACGAAGGCCAGGATGCCCAGGGCTTCGGCGAGGGCGGCGCCCACGAACAGGTTGCCGACTTGCGAAGCGGCGGCAGCCGGGTTGCGCAGAGCGCCGGCCAGGAACTGGCCGAAGATGTTGCCGACGGCCAGAGCCGAACCGACCATACCGATGGTGGCGATACCGGCGCCGATGAACTTGGCGGCTTCAGCTTCCATGATGATATTCCTAATTCTTGGAGCGTTTGGAGGGTGGGCTTACTTACTGGTCCGCAGCCTTAGTGGCCATGGCCCAGGTTGACCACATCATTGAGGTAGATGCAGGTCAGAACGGCGAAGACGAACGCCTGGAGGAAAGCCACCAGGAACTCGAAAGCGGTCAGGGCGATCACCATGCCCAGCGACAGGGCGGCGACCGGAAGAGCGAACAGGCCCACGCCGCCGGCGACGGCCAGGGCGCCCAGGGACACCACGAAGCCGGCGAAGATCTTCAGCGCCAGGTGGCCGCCCAGCAGGTTGCCGAACAGACGCAGGGCCAGGGTGAAGGGGCGCAGCAGGAAGGAGAAGAACTCGATCAGGCCGACGACCGGGCGCAGCACCAGCGGCGCGCTGGTCGGCCAGAACAGGCCGAAGAAGCCCAGGCCGTTCTTGGCGATGCCGACGCCGACGACGACCAGGAAGGTCAGCACGCCCAGGGTGGCCGTCACGGCCAGCTGCGAGGTGGCGGTGAAGGTCAGGAACATGCCCAGCAGGTTCATCATCAGGATGAACATGAACAGGGTGAAGACGAAGGGGAAATACTTGCGCGACTCATGGCCGATCGTGGACGCGGCCAGGTTGTCGATCATGCCGAACAGGGTCTCGCCCGCCGCCTGCATCCGGCCCGGCACCACCTTGGCGCCCGAGGTGGCCACGGTCAGGAACAGCACGGCCATGCCGAAGGCGATGGTCATCGCCAGGTGCGAATTGGTGAAGGCCAGGCTGACCTCGCCGACCAACGGAAGCGTGACGCTGCCGAAATCCGCCAGAGGCGTAACCTGAAACTGGTGAATCGGATCGGCCACGGGCCTCTCGCTCCTTAGTCTTCTTTTTCGCCGGCCTCGACGTAGGGAACGGCTTCACCCGTCACACCCGCCGCCTTGGCCTGCGCCATCAGCCGGTTGGCTGTGCGGCGCGCCATGTAGATCGCCAGGGCGAAGCCCAGAAGGACTCCCACCAGCAAGCCCCAGGGCGTCGTTCCGAAGAACCGATCCACCCCGAAACCGATAGCCAAACCAACGAAAACACCGCCGAGAAGCTCGGCGATGATCTTATAGGCCTGGCCCGTGACCGCATGCGCGGCGAAATCGGCCGATTGCCCGGCCTGGACCTTCGCCTCCAGTGCGGATGCGCTTTCGTGGAGGCGTTTGATCGCCTCTTCGCGCGATTCCTTCGTCGGGGACATGGGCCTGTTCGCTCAGCGCCCGGCGCAGGGCCGGAACGGGTCTGAATTTCGGCGCGGAACCTATAGGCGAGACGGCCTCAGGTCAAGGCGGCGCGCCTTGGACTTAAGTCCATGACTTTCCGACGCTTCTTGGGGGCGCGACGATCCGTCCCCATCAAGGTTGCGACTCTTCGTCCTCGCTGACGAAATCCTGGGCGAACTCGGGCGCCGCGTCGTCCAGCCCGGTCAGCAGATCCTCGCCTTCGTCGTCGCCTGCACGCGAGGGGTCGGGCACCTCGAAACCGACCGGCATGGACAGATCCAGCAGGCCCGCCGCCTTCATCTCCTGCACGCCCGGCAGGTCATAGAGACTCGCGAGACTGAAATGCTCGAGGAAGCGGTCGGTCGTGGCGTAGGTCACCGGCCGTCCCGGCGTGCGGCGACGCCCACGCAGGCGCACGAAGTCCATCTCCAGCAGCAGGTCCAGCGTGCCCTTGGACAGGGAGACGCCGCGCACGCTCTCGACTTCGGCGCGGGTGCAGGGCTGGTGGTAGGCGATGATGGCCAGGGTCTCGAGCGCGGCCTTGGACAGGCGGCGCGGCTCCTCGCGCTCCTCGGTCATCAGGAAGCCGAGGTCGGGCGCCGTGCGGAACCGCCAACGCTCGGCCACGCAGTCCAGCTCGACCCCGCGGCCCTGATAGCGTTCCTGAAGCGCGGTCAGCGCCCCGCCGACGTCGGCGCCCTCGGGCAGACGACGCGCGATCTCGGCCAGCGACAGCGGCGCGGCGGCGGCGAACAGCAGGGCCTCGACCCGGCGTTCGATCTCGAGGTGATCCGGGGTGAAGTCGAGGGTCACGGCGTCAGCTCCAACGGCTGCCCCAGCCCTCTGCGCTTCAGCCAGACCGCGTCGAATGGCCGCTCCTGCCGGATGTCCATGCCGCCCTCCTTCACCAGCTCCAGACTGGCCGACAGGGTGGAGGCGGTATAGCTGGCCTGGCTGGGGCCTTCCTGCCCCTCCGGCTTCTGGGGCGCCACGCGCTCCAGCGGCGTCCATTCAGCCAGACGCGGCATGATCTCGCGCAGCCAGTCGCGCGCGGCCTCCAGCTGGAAGGCCTCGACCCGCTGGCCGGGGGCGTATTTGCGGCGCTCCTCGCGACGGCGCTGGGCGACATAGGCGCTCATCAGCTCATAGAGGCTGGCGTCCACCCGGTCAGACGGGATGATGACCGTCGCCTGAGGGTCTCCGCGCGTAAAGACGTCGCGCTTCAGCTGCGGGCGGCCGGTGATGGCCTCGACCGCCGTGCGCATGGCCTCCAGCTTCTGCAGGCGGAAGGCCAGAGCGGCGGCGATCTCTTCGGCGGGCGGCTCCTCCGGCTTGTCCTTCTCGTTTCGCGGGATCAGCAGGCGTGACTTCAGATAGGCCAGCCACGACGCCATCACGAGGTAGTCGGCCGCCAGCGCGAAATTCCTCCGCCGCGCCTCATGCACGAAGGCCAGATACTGTTCCGCCAGACGGGTGATGGACAGCTTCAGCAGGTCCACCTTCTGCGTCCGCGCCAGGGCCAGAAGGACGTGAAGCGGGCCTTCATAGCCCTCCAGATCGACGACGAAGGCCTCCTGCGCCTCGACCTGTTCGACGGCGGTGAAGTCGAGATTCGGCTGGAAGGCCTCGCTCATGCGCCCTCCCCGGCCCTAGGCCTGCGCCTCGCCGACGTCAGGCCCCTTGGCGGCGTCGAAGCGGCCGGTCAGGGCCGCCTCCAGCCGGGCGCGGCCCTCGGCGACGTCCAGCGGCTCGGACGCGCGGACGATGCGGTTCAGCGCAGCCTCGGCGCGGCGCTTGGCCTCGCCCTTCAGCTTCTTCGTTCCGTCGGCGACGGCGGCCATTTCCTTCAGGTCGCCGTTGCAGTGAAGCACGACGTCGCAGCCCGCCTTCAACGACTGTTCGGCGCGCTCTGTCAGCGTGCCCGACAGGGCCTGCATCGACAGGTCGTCCGACAGGATCAGGCCGGAAAAGCCCAGCCGCTCGCGCATCAGGCGGATCGCCTTCTTGGAGGTCGTAGCCGGGCGTTTGGCGTCGACGGCGGTGAAGACGACGTGGGCCGTCATCGCCATCGGCATGTCCGACAAGGCCTTGAACGGCGCGAAGTCCCAGGCGTCCAGTTCCTCGATCGCCGTGTCGACCACCGGCAGGTCGTGGTGGCTGTCCGAGAAGGCGCGGCCGTGGCCGGGAATGTGCTTGATGATCGGCAAGACGCCGCCGGCCAGCAGCCCCTCGGCGGCGGCGCGGCCCAGCTGGGTCACGGTCGCCGGATCCTGGGCGTAGGCGCGGTCGCCGATGATGTCGTGGGCGCCCGGCACCGGCACGTCCAGCACCGGCGCGCAGTCGACGGTAATTCCCAGTTCACGGAGGTCATGGGCGATCAGCCGCGCGCCCAGACGCACCAGCTCGCGCGCCGACGCCGGGTCGTTGGTCGCCCTCAGATAGGCGGCGCCCGGCGGATATTTCGGCCAGTGCGGCGGGCCGAGGCGCTGGACCCGGCCGCCCTCCTGATCGATCAAAACGGGCGCGTCGTCGCGGCCCACGCTGTCGCGCAGTTCGGAGACCAGCGCCTTCACCTGTTCGGGGCTGTCCACATTGCGGCGGAACAGGATGAAGCCCCAGGGCTTGGCCTCGGCGTAGAAGGCGCGTTCCTCCGCCGTCAGCCGGTGGCCGGAACAACCGTAGATGGCGGCGGAGGTCATGCTTGCGCGATCCTTAGCGGACGATGCAGTCGCGGCCCGCAGCCTTCAGCGCATTGCAGAAGGCGACGGCGCGATCACGGCTCATGCCGGTGAAGGTGGTGCGGTAGACGGTCGAGCCGTTGGCGGCGGTGACTTCCTGCACGCGCTTCTCGGCGCCCGAGGCGTACTGGCCGAAGCGGGCGGCGACGGCGGCGTACTCGCGGTCGGCGATGGCGGTCGAGGAGAAGGCGCCGATCTGCACGCCCGACGATCCGCCCGTCGCGGCCGGAGCGGGCGCCGGAGCCTTGGTCGCCGGAGCGGGGGTTGCGGGCGCAGGCGCGGCCGGAGCCTTGGTAGCCGGCGCAGGCGCGGGGGGCGGCAGGGACGAGGATTCGACCGGCACGGCCGGGGTCGTCGGCGCGGGACGCGGCAGCACCTCTTCCGGGCCGGGGGTGAAGGTCGGCGCGGCGTCGGTCGGGGCGCCGCCGTCGCGATAGACGCGGATGTCCGCTTCCGGGTCAACCGGCTGGGCGTCCAGCGGAGCCTCGACCTTCATGCTCTCGACCGGCGTGCCGACGGCGGGCGGCGCGTCCGTCGAGGAACGCACGCCCGAGCGATAGAAGACCACCACCGCCACGATCAGCAGCAGCAGCACGACCGCGCTGATGATCAGGGTGATCGGCGGCGACTTGGCGGCCGGGGCCCGGCGCGGGTCATAGCCGCCGCGCGTGAAGGGCAGGTCGTCGTCGGTCGGCGGCGTATAGGCGCCCCGGTCGCGGCCGGCGTTAGGGTTGCCTCGGTGATCGTCGTCGTAGGACATTGGGTCGCGCCTTGATGGTCGTGGGACACGCGCGCGAATCGGCGCGCGTCGGCGCTCAGTCTAACGCGCCGTGAAGCCCTTCTCGAATCACAGATCGAGGGCGAGGTCGAGGCTGAACAGCTTCCTGTGGACCTCGATAGCGTAACGATCTGTCATACCGGCGATGTAGTCGCACACCGCCCGCGCCCGCGCGTCCCGGTCGTCGGTCAGGGCCGAGGCCTGCCATTCCGGCGGCATCACCTCCGGCTCGGCCATGAACAGCTGGAACAGCTGGGCCAGCACCCGGCGCGCCTGGCTGCGGGTGCGGTTGACGCGGTAATGGCGATACATCCGCTCGAACAGGAAGCGGCGCAACACCGCCAGTTCCGCCATCATGCCGCTTGAGAACTGCACCAGGGTCTCGGGCGCGTTGCGGACGTCCTCGACCGTCTCGATGCGGTGCTTGGCCAGACGGGCCTCCGTCTCGGCCAGAACGTCGTCGACCATGACGCCGATCATGCGGCGCACGGCTTCAAGCCGCAGCATCCGCTCGTCGATGGCGGGCCAGTCGGCGCGCGCGCTGGCGATACAGCGTCCGATCAGCGGCACGTCGGCCAGATCGGACAGGCTGAACAGCCCCGCCTGCACCCCGTCGTCCACGTCGTGGTTGTTGTAGGCGATGTCGTCGGCGATGGCCGCGCACTGGGCCTCAAGCGAAGCGAAGGTGCCCAGACGCAAGTCCCAGTCGGCCGCCCCGCCCGGCGCATAGGCGGCGACCGCCTTCCATGCCGGGTCCGTCAGCAGGTGCGCCACCGGGCCGTTGTGCTTGACCACGCCCTCGACCGTCTCCCAGCTGAGGTTCAGGCCGGGGAAGCCGGGATAGCGGGTCTCCAGCTCGGTCACGACGCGGAAGCTCTGGACGTTGTGATCAAAGCCGCCGAACGCCTTCATCTGTTCGTGCAGTTCGTCCTCGCCCGCATGGCTGAACGGCGGGTGACCCAGGTCGTGGGCCAGGGCCACCGTCTCGGCCAGATCGTCGTCCAGCCGCAGGGCGTGGGCCAGCGAGCGGGCGATCTGCGCCACCTCCAGGCTGTGCGTCAGCCGGGTTCTATAGTGGTCGCCCTCATGCGCCACGAAGACCTGGGTCTTCTCCTTCAGGCGGCGGAAGGCGGTGGCGTGGATGATGCGATCGCGGTCGCGGGCGAAGGCGGTGCGGGTGCGGCTGGCGGGCTCGAAAACATGGCGGCCGCGGCTTTCCGCGGGGTTTTCGGCGTAGGGGGCGCGGGTCTGGCTCAAGGCGGCAGGACTTCGTGATGGCGACAGGCCTTTGCGAACGCCTGTCGGCCCCTCATATAGAGGGCCGTGAGCACCGTCCAATCTACAGAATCAGTTCGCGACCTGTCGCTGTCGGTCGCAACCCGGTCGCCCGAGGGCATTGTCCTGGCCGAAAGCGGCGCGCGCCGTCTGGCCCGACTGTCCGAGGCGGAAGGCAAGCCGGTCCTGCTGCGCGTCGCCGTCGACGGCGGCGGCTGTTCGGGCTTCCAGTATCGCTTCGAACTGGTCGATGGTCCCGAGGCGGACGATCTGGTGGTGCGTCGCGACGGGCAGGCCGTGGTGATCGACCCCGTCTCCATCCCCTTCCTGAAGGATTCCGAGATCGCCTTCGTGGACGAACTGGCGGGCGCCCAGTTCGTGATCCGCAATCCCAACGCCGCCTCCAGCTGCGGCTGCGGCGTCAGCTTCGCGATCTGAGCCGCGATAAAGCCTCGCTTGGCGGCGAGGCGTAACGCACCCATCTGTATGGGCATGACGCGCCTGTTCGTCCTGACCCTGTTGCTCTGCGCCGCCCCCTTGTCGGCGCAGGCCCAGACCTGGCCCGGCTGGCCCGGCCCTCCCCCTGCGGGTTACGATCCCCACATCGCCCGCGCCGAACAGCACGCTCAGGCCATGGAGCGTCTGCGCCTTCAGGCCGACCAGCGTGAGGCCGAGGCCGCCCGCATGAGGCTTCAGACCAGTCAGACATTGCAGCGGCTTGAAGCCGCGCGATCGCCGGCCCCAGCGACGCCGCCTGCGACGGCCTATGCGCCGCGCCCGACAACCCTGCCCGCGCCGGCGACCCTGACGCCGCCGCTCGACCAGACCGCGCCCGGCGTGACGGAGATCGACGCCTGGCTGAGCCGTCCGCCGCACTGAACCACAGCGTTACATTTGCATCTCTTCACCTGCGCCTGCGTTTCAGCCTAGCTTCGGAGCAGACGACGAAAGCGGAGAGCGACAGATGCGTTGGCAAGGCGGACGGCGCGGCGGCGGGATCGAAGACCGGCGCGGCATGGGCGGCGGCGCGGTCGCGGGCGGCGGCATCGGCGTGCTGGTGCTGGCGGCCATCGGCTATTTCGTCTTCGGCATCGACCCGAACACCACCCAGCAGTTGGCCAGCCAGTTCGGCGGCGCCGGTCAGGCCGAGCAGCAGGGCCAGATGGGCTCGCCAGGGGATCAGGACGGCCAATTCGTCGAAGTCATCGGCTCCAACATCAACGACGTGTGGAAGACCAAGCTGCGCGGCTACACCCCGCCGACCACCGTCCTGTATGAGCAAGGCACCCAGACCGGCTGCGGCTACGGCCAGGCGGCGATGGGGCCCTTCTACTGCCCGGCTGATCAGAAGGTCTATCTGGACCTCAGCTTCTGGCGCGAGATGGAAAGCAAGCTGGGCGCGTCCGGCGCGGATTTCGCCAAGGCCTATGTCATCGCCCATGAATTCGGCCACCACGTCCAGACCCTGACCGGCGCCAGCCAGCAGGTGCAGCGCGCCCAGCAATCGGCGCGGTCGCAGGCCGAGGGCAACCACTATTCCGTCGCTCTGGAGCTTCAAGCCGACTGCTACGCCGGGGTCTGGGCCAGCAACGCCGCCGCCGTGTCGAACGGTCAGGTGGCGCTGGAGCCGGGCGATCTGGAGGAAGGCATGAAGACGGCCCAGGCCATCGGCGACGACGCCCTGCAACGCCGCGGCGGCGGCCGCGTCTCGCCGGAAAGCTTCACCCACGGCTCTTCGGCCCAGCGGGTCGAGTGGCTGCAGCGCGGCTATCAGACGGGCGACCCCGCCGCCTGCGACACCTTCGCCCAGCTCTAAACCCGAAACGTCAGACGGCCTTCGCGCGCCTCAGGGGCGAGGGCCGTCCATAGGCGAACCAGCGCAGCGCCCATTCCAGCGGCCCCATGCTGAAAACCCGCAGCCACAGGGCGCTGAAAACCATCTGGAACACCCAGATACCCGCCGCCACGCCCCACAGGCCCCACCAGTCCAGCCTGCCCCACAGGTCCAGGCCATAGAACAGCAGGCCCGCGATCGCCGACTGGGCCAGATAGTTGGTCAGGGCCATGCGCCCCAAATTCCTTAGGGCGCGCCCCACGAAGCCCAGCGCGTTCATCTTCCACAGCGACAGAAGCAGGCCCACGTGTCCCAGGGTCATGGCGCAGCGACCCAGTTCATAGCTGGTCTGCGCCGTCCAGGACTCGGACGAGAACTGGCTGGTCCACAACATCACGGCCTGAGCGCCGTTCACCGCCAGACCCAGGGCGTAACCGCCCCCGGCCAGCGCCAGATAGAAGCCGAGCGACCGCGCCCCGCCCAACACCCCCAGCTTGAACAGCGCCATGCCCAGCAGCATGAAGGCGACCGATTCAATGACCAGGGTGATGGTGTAGCTGGACGCCGCATAATCCAACCAGGTGCGTACGCTCCATTTCAACAGACCGACGACGCTTCCCGTGCGTGCGGCCGTTTCCTCGACGATGGTCTCGGGCGTCAGGGTCTGCGCCTCTTGCGCGCGGACATGGAGCTTCAGCGCCTCGGCGTCCTCGACCGACAGGGCGGCCCCGGTCTCGACCTGACTGGCCAGCTCAGCGCCGCGTCGCGCCTCCATGGCCTGATAGGCGCCGACCACGGCCGACTCGAGCGTCAACAGCAGAAGCAGAGCGGCCGACAGGGCGATCAGCGTGCGCGGCCGAACCGCGCGAAAGACGAACAGCAAGAATCCCGACAGGCCGTAGACATAGAGAATGTCCCCCGGAAACAGCAGGACGGTGGCGTTGAACACGCCCAGCGCCAACAAGGCCATGCAGCGCCGGAAGTAGACGTCGGCCGCCTGGATCGTCCCGCGCCCGTCTTCGCCGCGCAGGGTGATCAGCAGCATCCCCGCCCCGAACAGCAGGGTGAACAGGCCTCGCATCGAGCCCTGCACGAACAGGTGCTGGATGATCCACGCCGACCAGTCGGGATTGGCCAGGGTCGGCGGCAACTCCGGATGATACTGCCCCCAGAGTCCGCCCATCATCATGATGTTGACCAACAGGATGCCGCACAGGGCGAACCCGCGCAGGAGATCCAGGCTCTCCAGACGTTGATTGGGCGACACTGATGTCATGCGAGGCGGCAGGGCGGTCATACGGGCCGCTTATCCCCCTTCAGGCCGCGGATGAAACGGATTTTTCAGATGGAAACCTATCAAAACTAAACAATGGTCACATCCATCAACGGCGCGAGGTGCAGCCGTCCGTCGCCCAAGTTCAAAATAACGTTCCGCCCGGCGAAAGCCTCCATGCCCAGCAGGGCCTCGGGGTAGTTGGGCAGCGCCCGGCCGACGTAGACGGCGGTCGCCACATTGCGCCACGCCTCGCCGCCCAGCGCCACGCTTTGCGCCCGGACCATCCGCGTCCTGGCAACCCCGCCTAGGACGATGCTGGACCCCGACTGCTCGGGCCGTCCGTCCAGCAGGCCCGCGGTCCGCGCCGCCTCGTCGCTGAGCGCCAGAAGCGAAGACGAGCCGGTGTCCACCACCGCCCTGACCGGCGCGCCCTCGACCACGACCTCGGCGATCAGAGCCGTGCCCGAGCGCCGAACAGGCAAGGGCCGGTAGGCGGGCGCCAGCGCCGTCCGGGCCTCGTCAAGCAGCCGCAACCGCCGTCGACGCAGGTCCATCTCCAGCGCCGCCTCCATCAGCAAATCCTGGCCCAGGATCAGCGGCGCGCCCAATCCCTCGTCGCCCCCCAACGGTCCCAGGTCCAGTATGCCCGCGCGTAGACGCCCCACGCGCGCCGTCCCAACCGCCAGATCCAGCGTCACGCCTCGCCCCATCTGGGGGCGCCCATCCACGCCATAGGCGATCAGCGGCATGTCGAAGAGGTCGTCCAGCCCCAGCTCCGCCACCAGCCGTCGATCGATCACCGAATACTGCGCCCCGCTGTCGATCAGGGCGGTCAACTCCCGCCCCGCCAGCCGCACCCGCACCGTCGGCAACAGGGTCCGTGGCGCGACGAAACCCAACCAGCCGCTCGTCCCGTCGGCGCCGAAGGTCACGCTGGGTCGCCGCCACAGCACATGATCTTTCAGCCACAGCCCGCCGCCGACGGCGGCGGCGGCGGCCCCGGCGCGAATGAGAAGGGTACGGCGGTTCATTCGTCTGACATGAACCGGGCGGCCGCGCGACGCCAGCCCCTTTTCCGGCGCCGCGTGATCAAGGCGCACGCCCGTCGTCGACTGAGCCAGGTTGTTGCGTCATCGCGCGAAAATTCCTTTCGCATTCGCAAAATAATCATGACGAAGCGCTGGATCGCGGATAGAAACGACCCCGATATGACGACCTCCCCTGATCGCTACATCTCGACGCGCGGCGACGCCGCTCCCCCCCGCTTCAGCGACGCCCTGTTGCGCGGCATCGCGCCGGACGGCGGCCTCTACATGCCGCAGGCCTGGCCCTCCCTGCCCGCCGACGCGACACGTCCCGGCCGCGGCTACGCCGAGATCGCCAAGGCGGCGACGGCGCCCTTCATCGGCGACGCCCTGCCTGCGGGCGCGCTGGACCGCGCACTGGAACGCCTGACCAAGGGCTTCGACCATCCGCTGGTGACGCCCCTGGTCGAGCTGGAGCCGGGCCTGTTCGTACTGGAGCTGTTCCACGGCCCCACGGCGGCGTTCAAGGATCTGGCCATGCAGTTGGTCGCCGCCTTATCGGACGAGGCCCTGGCCGCGACGGGCGAGACCCTGACCCTGCTGACCGCCACCAGCGGCGACACCGGCGCCGCCGCCGTGCGCGCCTTTGCGGGCGCCGAACGCATCAAGCTGATCGTCCTGCACCCGCTGGACCGCGTCTCGCCGGTGCAGCGCAAGCAGATGACGACGGTCCAGGCCGACAACGTCCTGAACCTAGCCGTGCGCGGCGACTTCGACGACTGCCAGCGTCTGGTGAAGGGGCTGCTGGCCGAGGAATCCTTGCGCGAACAGGGCCGCCTGTCCTCGGTCAACTCGATCAACTGGGGCCGTCTGGCGGGTCAGATTCCCTATTACGTCTCGGCCACCGCCCAGCTGGGTCAGGCCGCGACCTTCGTGGTGCCGACCGGCAATTTCGGCGACGCCTTCGCCGGGATCGCCGCCAGGAAGATGGGCCTGCCCGCCGCCGGTTTCGTCGCCGCCGTCAACCAGAACGACGCCCTGGCCCGCGCCATCAACGACGGCGTCTACGCCCGCCGCCCGGCGGTCGAGAGCGGCAGCGTCTCGATGGACGTTCAGGCGCCGTCCAATTTTGAACGGCTGGTCTATGAAGCCTCCGGCCGCGACGCCGAGACGACCCGCGCCGTATTCGAGACCTTCGCCCGCGAGGGGTCTGTCGCCCTGTCCTCCGACCTGCTGGCCGCCCTGCGCGCCGAGGTGTCGGCCGTCTCGGTCGACGAGGCCACGACCAAGGTCGAAATCGCCCACGCCCACGCCGCCTGGGGCCGCGTCGTCTGCCCGCACACGGCGGTCGCCCTGGCCGCCGCGCGCCGCCTAGACCGCAACGGCGCGCCGATCGTCGCCCTGTCCACCGCCCACCCGTCCAAGTTCGGCGCCTTCGTCTCTGACGTCATCGGCGCCGAGCCGGAACCGGCCCCCGTCATCCGCGCCCTCGGCGACCGGCCGGAGCGCCTGACGGTGATCGAGAACACGCCCGAAGCGGCCCTGGCGGCGGTGAAGGGGTTCGCCGGGTAAGAAACAGTCCAGTTTCAGCCTTGGCCGGGTAGCGTCGAACAGGTCGGTTCGACAAGCCCCTCTTCGGCAACGCGGTATCCGGCCAAGCTGTCGCCGACAACTCGAAGCGCCGACTGGGTCGCGTATGATCCGCCATTCAGGGCGCGATCCTGAAAACAAGCGATGACGCCGTCTGGCGTTATTCGGATGATGCGCAAACTCAATGCCCAATCATTCGGCCGCTCCAGCGTTGCGACACCATCTGCAACGTTCATCTGCGTGAAGGACCAATCGCGTGGGCGTCTACGGCCAGCTTCTCGCGACGGCCCCGTCGAGTTCTGGAACGAAGTAAGATCAAGAAGTTGCAGGATATGGGCCGCCGACACGTCCTGTAAGGATATTGAAGACGCCAAGGAGGCCGTCGAAGCGAGATTCGCTCCGACAAACAAAACCACTAGAGGCAGGCGAAAGCAGACCATCGTGATACCCTTGGCTGGAAACCACGAATACGCCAACATCAGCTCGCGCCTGTCTAGCCGATACTCTCTCCGATGCGCCTAAGCCGGCTCCGCCGCCTTCCAGTAGTCCAGCCGCCGGAAGAAGGGCGCCGGATCCTTGGGCGTGACCAGGTTGGAAGGGTCGTGGAACAGGCGGTCGTGCAGACGCGTCAGGGTGAAGCGCACCGCCGCCGCCGCGCCGAGTTCCGGCAGGGCCTGGCGCTCGGCGTCCGACAGGGGCCGCACCGACTCATAGCCCTTCTGGAAGGCGCGCAGGGCCGAGGGCATGGGCCGCCCCTCGGCGTCGAACCCCCAGGCGCTCAGCGCGATGGCCAGGTCATAGGCCAGCACGTCGACGCAGGCGAAATAGAAGTCGATCACCCCGCCGACATCCGTCGCCCCATGCTCATTCGTCGCGAACAGGACATTGTCGGGGAAGTAGTCGGCGTGGATCGGCCCGCGCGGCAAGGCCGGATCGCTCCACGGCCGGGCCAGATCGGGCAGCAGGCGCTGCATCTGCTCCAGCATCCGGCGGTCCTCGCCTCTGGCCACCGTATCGCAACGTGCGGCCAGGTCCGCCCAGGCGCGCGGCCCGACCGGGTTCTCGCGCACGCCGCCATAGTCGGCCGCGTCCAGATGCAGCAGGGCCAGAACCTGACCGGCGCGGTACTGATCCTTGTCCGTCGGCTGGCGCTTCCAGGCGCCGGGCGTCCATTCGACGATGGCGGCGGCGCGATCGTTCAGACGGCCGATCACCTGGCCTCGATTATCCGCGACGGGCGCGGGCGTCGGGAAGCCCTGCGCCGCCAACCGCCCGGTCAGGCCCAGGCAGAACGGCAGGGCCGAGGCCTCGGTCCGCCCCTCGAACAGGGTCAGGACATAGGCGCCCTTCTCCGTCACCAGACGATAGTTGGTGTTCTCGACCCCCTCGGCGATCGGGGTCAGTTCGACCAGCCCGCCGAGAGGGTAGCGCATGAGATAGTCGTCGGCCTGTTGCGGCGTGACGGGCGTGAAGACGGCCATGACTAGACAAGCTCCGCAGCGGCGCGGCGGGCGCGCATGACATCGGCCACATCGGCCAGGACGCTCTCGGTCGTGGCCCAGCGCCCGGCGCCGCGCCCCTTGCACGTCCACACCCGGCCGTCCTGACCATAGACCTTCAAGGCGTTGCGCTCTCCGTTCAGCGACAGGAAGAGCGCGTCTTCCAGTTCGCCGTCAAGACGGACATAGGGGGCCAGTTCGCCGTCGCGCTCGAAACAGGCGCCGATCTGGCGTACCGGTCGATCGCCCAGCACCGTTTCCGCCGCCAGCACATCGCGCGGCAGGTCGTCGGGCGAACGGCCGAACGCTTCAAACGACAGCAGCTTGACCTTGGCGGCGGCGTCAAAGCCCTCCAGGTCCGAAGACGGGTCTTCCTCAGCGAATCCGGCGGCGCGGGCGTCGGCCAGGGCGTCCGAGAAGGTCGCCCCCTCGCCCAGACGTTGCAGCATGAAGTTGACCGTGCCGTTCAGCACCGCCTCGAAACCGGCGACCGGACCGGCGGCGCGAGCCGCGCGCAGCGTCTCGATCATCGGCGAGCCGCCGCCGACCGAGGCCGACCAGGCGACGCGACAGCCGTTGGCGTCGGCCAGGGCCTGAAGCCCCTTGGGATCACGGGCCACGGCCTGTTTGTTGGCGCTGACCACGTCGCAGCCCGCCTCCAGCGCACGGCGGATCAGGGCGTGACCCGCCTCGCCCTCGGACAAGGCCTCCAGCACCAGATCCGGCTTCTTGGCCAGCAGGGCTTCGACGTCATTGGTGAACAGTTCGGCGGGTGCCGATACGTCACGCTTTTTCAAAGGGTTGCGGACCAGGACGCCGACCACTTCAAAGCGACTGTCCGGCAGCAGGCGGCTGAGCAGGCCGCCGCCGACGACCCCGCAGCCGGCCACGGCGACCTTCAACGGCGCCGCCGCCTGCACCGGGCCGGGAGGGGCGCCGCGTTCGCCGACGATCGTGCCCTCGGCGCGGCCCAGGGCGGCGACCTCGATATCGACGCCGCGCGCCTCGGCCAGGTCGATCGCATCGTGCTGGACCAGGGCGCCGCCGACCTGACGCGCCGTGTCCCAGCTGGCCCGGCGATAGCGCAGCGGCGTGCCCGTTTCCGAGGCCGGATCGCGGTCGTAGAGGCCGTCGACGTCCTTCACCAACCGCACCCGCTTCAGGCCCAGTTCGGCGGCCAGCACCACCGCCGTCAGGTCCGATCCGCCGCGGCCCAGCAGGGCCACCCGGCCGTTCGAACGCACCGCGCCGAAGCCCGGAACCACCACCACCTCATGCTCGGCCAGGGCCTGATGCAGACGCTCGCCCTTCAGCGACACGGGACGGGCGTGCTGGGCCGGGCCTTCGGCGACGATGCCCAGTTCGCGCACCGACAGGCCGACGGCGTCCAGTCCCACCCGATCGCAGGCGACGGCGACCAGGGCGGCGGCTTTTTCCTCGCCCAGCACGACATAGGCGGGCAACAACTCGTTCTCGTGATCCAGACCCAAGCTGCGGGCGTCGGCCAGCAGCTGATCCGTCTGTCCGGCCAGGGCCGAGACCACCGCCACAACCTTACGGCCGGCGCGGACGTGGCCGTAGATTTCGCTGGCGACCGCAGGGGCCTGGGACGCGTCGCGCAGGACCGAGGAGCCGAACTTCAGCACCACCACTTCGGCGGCGGAAGCGAGGGCTTCGACCGGTTTCGACTGATCGGCGACGAGGGCGAGAGAGGCGGGCATGGGCGGTTTCCTGAAGGCTGGGTCTGGGAGGATTTCGGGAGGGGTGGGGGGTGATCGAGGTGGGTTCGGCCAATAAAAAACCCGCCCGGAGGTCCGGGCGGGTGATCGGTTTTTGCGTTTTCTCGCCTAGACGGCGCGCATCATCCGGTCCCCGCCCGCAAGGGCATGGTGGTGGTACCGGTGGTCGTAATCATGGACGCGAAGAGGCCCGTCGCCGAGGCGGCGATCGCGGTCGTCTTCATGTTGGCGAGGCGGTAAGGCACAGGCGGCGTCCGGTTGAAAATCGTGCCTTAGAGTGAGCCAGGGCGCCGCGCCGCGTCAACCCCGTCTCGAAAGAATTTTTCACAACACCGCCACCAGGCGCCGTTTTCGCCACCGACATGTGCCACCAGCGACGAAATGGGGTGAAATTTTTCGCTTGACCGGCGCTCTTCGCAACCGCACCGTAAGCCCACTCATCAAGACCGGCTGAGGGATTAGGCCCTTTGACGCCGGGGCAACCATCGGGTTCCGCCCGAAACGGTGCCAACTCCTGCGGGGTTCTTCGGGCTTGCCTGAAAGGACCGCGAGAGATGGGTGGAGCGTCGATAAGGCGACGCGCCACAGGTCTGTCACGCATGGGTTTCGCCGGTGAGCCGAACCTTTGAGTGATGCGATGACCCTGGCCCTGATTTCCACCGAAACCACCGAAGAGCCTTCCTGTAAGGCCTCCGTCGCTGCGCCTGCGCCCAAGGGCGGCGCCCAGATCGGCGCCCGGGCCGCGCGCCGTCCGTCGGAGCTGCTTCAGCGCGACGGCGCCCATGACGTCGCGGTTGCGATCCCCGACGACTTCGAACTGGATTTCGGCGGAACCCTGACCCAGAAGCGGGTCATCGGCCGCCTGCACGGCAAGGCCAACGCTCCCCTGATCGTGGTCGCAGGCGGCATTTCCGCCGACCGCTACGTCCACCGCACCGAGACCAAGGGGCTGGGCTGGTGGTCCGGCGCCGTGGGCGTGCGCGCGCCGATCGACCTGACCCGTTTCCGCGTTCTGGCCTTTGATTTCGCGCCGGAATTCGGCGAAGGCGTCAAGGACGCCAAGACCCCTCTGACCATCACTACCCAGGATCAGGCGCGGCTGCTGGCCCTGCTGCTGGACCATCTGGGCGTCGAGAAGGTCGCCGCCTTCATCGGCTGTTCCTACGGCGGCATGATCGCCCTGGCCTTCGGCGAGCTGTTCCCCGACTGGGCCGAGCAGCTGGTGGTGGTGTCCGCCGCCCACCGCCCGCACCCGCTGGCCACGGCCTGGCGCGGCATCCAGCGCCGCATCCTGCAACTGGGTCTTGAGACCGGCCGCATCGATCAGGCCGTCGGCCTGGCGCGCGAACTGGCCATGACCACCTACCGCACCCAGGAAGAATTCGGCGACCGCTTCGATTCCGAAGCCCCCAGCCATGCGGGCCAGGCCTATCCGGTGTGCGACTATCTGCAGGCGCGCGGCCGGGCCTATCGCGACCGCACCACCCCCTCGCGCTGGCTCAGCCTGTCGGACTCCATCGACCGCCACCGCGTCGAGCCCGAGGCCATCACCGCCCCCGTCACCCTGATCGGCTTCACCACCGACCGCCTGTGCCCGATCGAGGACATGAGGGAGTTGGCCGACCGCCTGCCCAACCTCTGGCGCTTTGAACAACACGCCTCCGTCTACGGCCACGACGCCTTCCTGAAGGAAGACAAGCTGGTCGCCGACATCCTGACCTCCGTACTGAAGGACATCGACCAATGAGCCGCGCCCGCCCCGCCGATCCCCGCACCATCGCCGCCCGCTCGGGCGTCGATACGGACACGGCTCACGGCGCGGTCATGCCGGCGCTGTATCTGTCGTCCAACTATTCCTTCGCCGCCTTCGGCCAGCCGCGCAAATACGACTATTCGCGCTCGGGCAATCCGACCCGCGACGTGCTGGCCGAGACCCTGGCCGAGCTGGAAGGCGGCGCCGGCGCCGTCATCACCGCCACCGGCATGGCGGCGGTCGACCTGCCGCTCAGCCTGCTGGAGCCGGACGACCTGCTGATCGCCCCGCATGACTGTTACGGCGGCACCCACCGCCTGCTGACCGCCCGCGCGAAAAAGGGCCACTTCCGCGTCGCCTTCGTCGATCAGAACGACGGCGCCGCCCTGGACGCCGCCCTGGCCGACGGGTGCAAGCTGGTGCTGGTCGAGACCCCGTCCAACCCCCTGCTGCGCGTCACCGACATCGCCGATGTCTGTCGCCGCGCCCATGCCGTGGGGGCCAAGGTGGCGTGCGACAACACCTTCCTGTCGCCCGCCCTGCAACGGCCGTTGGAGCTGGGCGCCGACATCGTGGTTCACTCGACCACCAAATACATCAACGGCCATTCCGACGTGGTCGGCGGCGCCGTGGTCGCGGCCGATCCGGCCGATCATGAAAAGCTGGCCTGGTGGGCCAACTGCCTGGGCGTCACCGGCTCGCCGTTCGACGCCTATCAGACCCTGCGCGGCCTGCGGACCCTGTTCACCCGCATCGAGCGCCAGCAGGCGACGGCCGGCCTGGTCGCGGCGGTGCTGGAGCTGCACCCGGCGGTCAAGGCCGTCCACTATCCGGGCCTGACCAGCCATCCTGGCCACGACCTGGCGGCGCGGCAACAGTCGGGGCCGGGCGCCATGCTCAGCTTCGAACTGAACGGCGGGACCGAGGCGGTGCGCCAGGTGATCGAACGGCTGGAGGTCTTCACCCTGGCCGAATCCCTGGGCGGGGTCGAAAGCCTGGTCGCCCACCCGGCCACCATGACCCACGCCGCCATGACGCCCGAAGCGCGCGTGACGGCCGGCATCACCGACGGCCTGCTGCGCCTATCGGTCGGGCTGGAGCATCAGGACGACATCCTGGCCGACCTGACCCAGGCTCTGGACGCGGTCACGCTGAAGGCGGCCGCGTAAGCGCGGAAAGCGCGCGCCTCCCCCTCCCATGATCGGGAGGGAGAATTCCGCGCTTAAGCCACGGCTCGCGCCAGGGCTTCCATCCGTCCGCGCGCATCCAGGTCGCGCGCATCGTCCAGAGCGAACTGACCCATCATGCGGTCCAACTCGACCGCGTCGGAGGCCAGGGCGTGGCTGGCGGCGGTCGATTCCTCGACCATGGCCGCATTCTGCTGCGTCACCTGATCCATCTGGTTCACGGCGATGTTGACCTGCTGCAGGCCGCTGGACTGCTCGTGCGAGGAGGCGGCGATCTCTTCGGCGATGACGGTCAGGCGCTGGATCTGACCGGCTATCCGCTCCAGCGCATGGCCGGTGTCGCCGACCAGGGCCACGCCCGCGCCGACCTGACGACCCGACTCGGTGATCAGGGTCTTGATCTCCTTGGCGGCCGAGGCCGAACGCTGAGCCAGGGCGCGAACCTCCGACGCCACAACGGCGAAGCCGCGCCCCGCGTCGCCCGCCCGCGCCGCCTCGACGCCCGCGTTCAGCGCCAGCAGGTTGGTCTGGAAGGCGATCTCGTCGATCACGCCGATGATGGCGCCGATCTCGGAGGAAGAGCGTTCGATCTCGCCCATGGCGGCGATGGCGCGACCCACCACGGCCTGTCCTTCGACGGCTTCAGACTGGGCGCCGCGAACCACGCCGCCCGCCTCAATCGCCCCTTCGGCCGAACGGGCTACGGTGGCGGTGATCTGCTCCAGGGCGGCGGCGGTTTCTTCCAGGCTGGCGGCCTGCTGTTCGGTGCGGCGCGACAGGTCGTCGGACGCCTGTGAGATCTCACGGGCGCTGGCGCCGATGGCGGCGGCGCGCTCGACGATCACCCGCATCACGCCCTGCAGCTTGTCCATCGCCGCGTTGAAGTCGGTGCGCAGCCCCTCATACTCAGGCGCGAACGGATCATTGAGGCGGAAGGCCAGTTGGCCGTGCGACAACCGGTCCAGCCCCTTGGCCACGCCCTCGACCACGCGGGCCTGCTGGCGGGCGGCTTCGGCGTCGCGTTCGGCCTGGGCCTGGCGTTCGGCTTCGGCGGCGGCGCGCGCGGCCTCGGCCTCGGCTTCCAGGCGCACCTTCTCCTCGGCGTTCTGTTTGAAGGTCAGGACGGCGTCGGCCATGCGGCCGATCTCGTCGCGACGGCCGATCGCCGGAATGGCGACGTTCAGATCGCCGCCGGCCAGACGGGTCATGGCGCGCGTCATGGCCTCGACAGGGCGGCTCAACGCCCCGATCAGCCACAGGGCCGCGCCCACGGCGATGCCCAGGGCCAGCACCCCGCCCACAGCAAAGGCGACATAGGCCTCAGTGAAGGCGAAGGCCTTGGCCTCGGCGCGGGCCTGAGCGTGAACGGCCTCCTTGTCGCGGATCGAACCGACCGCCTGGCGAATGTCCGACAGGCGCGCCGCCGTGGCCAATTGAGCCAGGGCCTCCTGATGCGTCGCCGGGTCGCGCGCCAGGGCCATGACGCCTTCCGCGCTCTTCTCGAAGTCAGCCGTGGCGGCGATCAGCGCCGTCTGTTCGGCGGCGTAGGCGCCCTCGACATCGGACGCAGCCAGGTCCGCCATCCGCGACTTCACGTCGGCGCCGCCCT
Source organism: Brevundimonas sp. ZS04 (assembly GCF_001956865.1). Taxonomy (NCBI): domain Bacteria; kingdom Pseudomonadati; phylum Pseudomonadota; class Alphaproteobacteria; order Caulobacterales; family Caulobacteraceae; genus Brevundimonas; species Brevundimonas sp. ZS04. The sequence continues at coordinate 71,246 of NZ_MTHE01000004.1, read as the reverse complement.
GGTTGAAGGACTCGATGAAGCCGGGATCGCGGCTGGCGACATAGCCGCGCATGGCGTTCTGCTGCTCTACGGCGGCGGCCATCAGGCGGTCCGACGCCTTCATCACCTCGCGCGAGGCCGTGTCCGCCGCATCGGCGCGCTGCAGGGACGCCACGCACCACAGGACGATCAGGGTCGCCGCCCCGCACGCCGCGATCACCGCCATGAAGGACAGGATCAGCTTCTTGGGGACCGACAGGTTCTGCAACATGACTCTAAGGCTCGGGGAGAGAGAGGTTCAGCCTCGCTCCTAGCCCGCGCTTGTTCGACAAAGTGTTAGCGCCCGCCTGCGGGCATCTACTTAATCGTGGTCACAGCGCCTTCAGCACCACCGACAAGGCCGTCAGCAGCAGATAGACCGCAAAGGCCCGGCGCAGCATCTTCCGATCCAGCCGATGCGCCAGCCGCGCGCCATAGGGCGCCGTCAACGCCGTCAACAGCCCCATGATCACCGCCGCCGGCACATTGACGTAGCCCAGCGACAGCGGCGGCCGCCCCGGCGCGTCCCAGCCGAAGACGGCGAATCCCAGAGCCGCCGCCGCGCCGATGGCTAGGCCGAAGCCCGAGGCCGTCGCCACCGCCTGATGGATCGGCCGCCCGCACAGGGTCATGGTCATGCCGCCCAGACTGCCCCCGCCGACGCCCATCATGGCCGACAGCAGGCCGATGCCCGTGCCCACGCCGCGCCGCCCCCAGCCCGTGGGCAGGTCCTTTCGCAGGGTGAACCGCTCGGGCGTCAATCCCATCTGCGTCGCGACCAGCAGCAGGCAGGCGCCGTAGACGACGGCCAGCCCCTCCATCGAGGTGAAGCCGGCGATCGCCGCCCCGACCAGGCCCCCGAACGCCACCCAGGGCGTCCAGGTCTTCAGCACCTGCTCGTCCACCGCCCCATGCGCGCGGTGCGTGGCCAGCGACCGAAGCGAGGTGGCCACGATGGTCAGCAGCGAGGTGCCGATGGCGACGTGCAGATTGCTTTCGCCCCCCACGCCCAGCACCGAGAAGGCGTAGAACAGCGCCGGCACCAGCACCGTGCCGCCGCCGACGCCGAACAGGCCGCCGATCACGCCCGCGATTGCGCCGGCTCCAGCCAGGGCGGCGAGCATCAGGGCGATTTCGGACAGGGGGAGGGCCATGAGCCATGGCTTAGCCGTCCGCCATCGCGCCGTCAGCCTTTTCCTTCCCATGTAATGGGGAGGGGGACCACGAAGTGGTGGAGGGGCATATGACGGCGGAACCAAGCAGCCCCTCCGTCACGTCGCCTTCGGCGGCGCGCCACCTCCCCACTGGGTGGGGAGGAGAACGCAAATCAGGCCGCCTTGCGCGCCTCGGCCTCGCGCACGGCCTCGACCGCGCGATCCACGACCTCCAGCCCCGCGCCGGGCTTCACGCCCTCGACGGTCAGGATGCGACGGAAGGCGCGCGCGCCGGCCCGGCCGTGCATCAGGCCCAGCATGTGCCGTGTCATGCTCGCCAGATTGGCGCCCTCGTCGAGCCGCGCAGCCATATAGGGGCGGTAACGCTCCAGCGCCTCGAACACGTCCACGTCGGGCGTCGACTCGCCGAAGATGCGGCGATCCACCTGTCCCATCAGCGCCGGCTCGTGATAGGCGGCGCGGCCCAGCATGACGCCGTCCAGCTGCACCCCGTCGTCGGCCTTCAGATGCGCCTCGGCCTGATCCAGATCGCCGATCCCGCCGTTGATGCAGATGGTCAGGTGCGGCCGCTCGCGCTTCAACCGTCGCACCAGCGCATAGTCCAGCGGCGGCACGTCGCGGTTCTCCTTGGGCGACAGCCCCTTCAGCCACGCCTTGCGCGCGTGGACGACAAAGCTGTCGATCCCCACCGCCGCCGAGGCGTCGACGGTGGCGAACAGGCTGACCTCCGGGTCCTGATCATCGACGCCGATGCGGCATTTGACGGTGGCCGGGACGCTGACGGCTTCCCTGATCGCCGCCATGCAGTCGGCCACCAGTTCCGGCTCGCGCATCAGACAGGCGCCGAACCGGCCCGACTGCACCCGGTCCGACGGACAGCCGACGTTCAGATTGATCTCGTCATAGCCATAGGCCTCGCCGATCTTCGCCGCCTCGGCCAGCTGCGCCGGATCCGACCCGCCCAGTTGCAGCGCCACCGGATGCTCGACCGCGTCGAAGCCCAGCAGGCGATCGCGGTCGCCGTGGATCACCGCCGGCGCCGTGACCATCTCCGTATAGAGCAGGGCGCGCGCGCTCAGCGCACGATGAAACGCCCGACAATTGCGGTCGGTCCAGTCCATCATCGGGGCCACGGACAACCTACGATCTTGATTTGTCAGCATTTTCATTAAGATCAAAATGTTGGAAGGCGACGTGTGCACTCGAACTTGCGACGTGTTGCGACATTTGCCCGAGTCTCGACACCTCACGCACCCAGAGCGTGCACGAAATGGCGACCTACTCGAAACTCCCGTCAGGAACGTGGCGGGCCCAGGTGAGACGGAAGGGGCGCTATATAAGCCAGACCTTCCTCAAACGCGATGAGGGGCGGGCTGAGGGGCTCGCAGACCTCAAGCCGCAGGGGCGTCAGGCCTGAATCCGCCCGTCAAGCATATGGAGACGCCTATGGGCCGCGCTGGCGACGGAGGGATCGTGCGTGACGCAGATGATGGCGCGATCATTGGCCGTGGCCAGCCGTTGGAACTCGTTCACGACGATCTGGGTGTTGGCGCTGTCGAGGTTGCCGGTCGGTTCATCGCAAAGCAGCAGAGGCGGATCATTGGCCAGGGCCCGCGCGATCGCCACCCGCTGGCGCTCTCCGCCAGACAGGCGGTCTGGGCGCCGTCCGCCTGCTCGATCCAGCCCTACCAGGGAAAGAAGCTCGTCAGTGCGTCTGCGCACCGCCATCGGCGACAGCCGCCCCAGCCGACGCATGGGCAGGGCTACGTTTTCGGCCGCGGTGAATTCCGGAATCAGGAAGTGAAACTGGAACACGAGGCCGATCTGCTCCAGGCGAAGCAGACTCCTTTCCCGCTCGCTCAGACCGGCGGTTTCGCGGCCCTGGATCAGAACCTCCCCCCGGCTCGGCCGGTCGATCAAACCCAGAAGATAAAGCAGCGAGGACTTGCCGCATCCGGACGGGCCGACGATGGCCAGGAACTCGCCCGGCTGAACCGACATCGTCACCGCATCGACAAGCGTCACGGGGTCGGGATCCGGCAGACGCCGGCTCACGCCCTTCGTCTCCAGCACACAGGTCATGCCGCGCCTCGCAGGATGACCGCAGGATCGACCATGGCGGCTCGACGCGCCGGCAGCCAGGCCGCCAGGAGGGAGCTCAGAAGGCAAACGCTTCCGGCGAGAACATACTGCAGAAGACTTCGGTCCAACGGCAGGGTCAGAGGCTGACCGCCGAGCCTCAAGGGGATGCGGCCCAGACCTTCGAGCAGACCCGTGCCTAGGACGAAGCCGGCCGCCACGCCGATGACCGCCACCGCCAGGCCCTCGATGAGAAAGACGATCTGAAGGTCTGCGGCCGTGAAGCCGATGGCCCTCAGGATCGCGATATCCTTGCGCTTGTCGGCCACGCTGTTCGAGACGCCCGTATAGACCCCGAACACCGCGACAATGAGTATGGCGGCGCTGACGGCGTACATGATGATGTTGCGCACCGTGATGAGATCGAGAACCTCCCTCGACCTTTCCTGCCAGGACTCCCAGCGATAGTCCCATCTCTGTTCGAACAGGTCGGCCTGACGTTCCGCCAGAGCGGGATCGGCAAGCCGGACATGGATCTGATTGACGATATTGGGTCTCGCGAAAAGAACCTGGGCCGTTCGCAGGAGGCAGTAGGCCGCCGTGTCGCCGGCATAGAGGCCTGCCCGCGCGTCGGGATTGACCAGGGCCAGGATCCTCATGCGCTGGAGCCGGCCTCCGGGCGCGGTCACGACCAGGGTGTCGCCGATCTCTGCTCCGATGCGGGCCGCCAGGGGACGCGAGATGATGATGCCGTCCGGCCGTTGCTGCAGCTCCTCCAGCCGGGCGCCGACAAGGGTTTCGGTCAGACGGCTGACCTGGACCTCCGTCGTGGGGTCCACGCCGGTCAGCACCACGCCGGCGGTTCGCCCGGCAAAGGTCAGGGATACGGCGCCGCCCAGAGCGGGCGCAGCCGCCGCGCCGGGAAGCGAGCGCACGTCCTCGAGCATGGCCGCCCAGTTCCGCAGGCCGCGCACCTCGTCCCTGGGAGTGGCGTGACGAACGGCGACCGCGCCGTCGGGGAAGGCCGTCGCGGCCGGTTGCCGGGCCGGACGCCTGCGCTCGTCCGTCACGATGATATGAGGCGCGGAATCGACCAGCGTCTTGATGAAGTCCTTCTGGGATCCGCTCATCATGCCCGACACGGCCAGGAAAAAGCCCACGCCGATGGCGACGCCGCCGACCGCCACGACCGTCTGGCGCAGCCGGATGCGCAGATGGGCCGCCGCGATGGCGACCAGGACCGAGAGCGCCGACCTCATGGCGCCTCGCTCGCCTTGACGGCTCGTCCCGCCCGCAGTCGGGGCGGCGGATTGATAATGACGTTCTCGCCAGGCCGGACGCCCGAGATCACCTCGACCGAATCGGCGGCGCGCGCTCCGGTTCGGAGTTTGCGCGGTTCAGCCTGTCGCCCGATCACCACCCAGGCCCGCCCTGCATCCACCGCGGCCTCGGGGATCAGGGTGGCTCGAGGTCTCAGTCCAGTGACGATGTTGACGTCGACCGTCATGCCCGGCCTCAGAAGCGTCTCGCGCGGCAGGGCTATGCGCACCCGAAAGACGCGGGCCTCCGGATCGCCCGCCGGCGTCACCGTCTCCACCCGGCCGCGCACGACCTGCCCCGGCAGGCCGTCGGCGCTGACGAAGGCGAGCGCGCCGGTCCGCAGGCCCTCTATGTCTCTTTCGTCGACTTCGGCGGTGACCCGCAGGGTGTCGGGCGAGGCGATGGTGAAAAGAATGGTCGAGGGCGTAGCCAGATTGCCGGGCTCCGCATCGCGACGGATGACGGCCCCGGCGAACGGCGCCGTGACGCGGTAGAACCGCAAGGCCGCCGCGCCGCCGCGGGCCGCGGCTTCGGCCGCGCGCAGCTCCGATCGCGCGTCCTGCGCCGCCGCCTGCGGACCGAAGCCGGCCTGGGCGAGACGTTCCGCTCTCAAGGCGCCGGCGCGGCTGAGGGAGGCCTGGGCCTCCAGCTGAGCGGCGGCGGCGGCCTGCGGCCCGTCCTCCAGCCTCGCCAACAGCTGGCCCTGGCGCACCCGCTCGCCTTCGGTCACGGCCACCGCGACGATGGGCGCGGAAACCACTGCGGCGATATTGGCCTGGCGGGCGTAGTCGACAACGCCCGATGCATAGACCGCATCCATGGCAACGCCTGTGCGCGCGGGCGCGACAACGACGCGCAAAGGACGCACGTTCCAGACGTAGACGCCTGTTCCGACGAGCAGCACGCACAGAACCGTCGCCAAGACGGCCGCCAGACGGCGCGGTCTGCGAACGCCCGGGCCTTGCAGCTCCTCATCTGTCCGGCGCTCGTCCATCTCTCACCCGCAGGGCTGAAATCGCTCGCGCCCGAAACGGCTCTCTTATTCGGGACGCCGGCTGCGGGGCCGCGCCCCCGCACGGCCTCCACTCAAGCATCCCTTCCGCTCGCGCAGCATGATCAAGGTCAATTTCCGGTCGCCGGTTCCAGCTGGCCGACAGTCCCTTGGGTCTGCTCATGGCTCGCTGAAACGTGTTCACATCACAAGGTGATATTAAATATAATCGCGCTCCCTGCACTCCCGAGTTTCGACATGACGGCTCGACTCGACAACGCGCGCGAAACGATCTCCGCCTCCTTCTTTCCGATCAGGGGGCGTCCACAGACGTTGGGCGTCGTCCACCCTTACGCCTGCGGGGATCAGATCTATGCAGAAGGGGATCCGGCCCATTCCTTCTATACGGTGATCTCCGGCGCTGTGCGGACCGTCAGACACTCCCCTGACGGCCGACGGCAGATCGGCGACTTCTACTACGCCGGCGACCTTTTCGGTTTCGAGGCCGACGAAGAACGTCTCTTCACGGCCGAGGCCATGCGCCCCACTCGAGTCAGGGCGATCCGCCTGGAAGCCGCTACGACTAGGGCGATCATCGCGACCGCCCGCCAAGAATTGAGCCGGGCGCATGAGCACCTGGCCATGCTGGGCCGTCGCTCCGCCGAAGAGAAGGTCGCCAGCTTCCTGCTAGAGCTGGCCCGAGAGGGCCCTATAGATCGGGTGGCCCTGCCCATGAGCCGTCAGGACATGGCGGACTATCTGGGTCTGGCGTTGGAAACCGTCTCCCGCGTTCTCAGCCGCTTTCATGAGGAGGACGTCATAGGCTTCGTCTCCTGTCGTGAATTCCGGATTTTGAAACACTCCCGTCTGCTGCGTCTCGCCTCGGCCTGAGACGACAGAGCTTCCGGCGTTTCCAGAACGCATCCCGCCCTTTCGTCCGGGGGCGGCGACGCCGAAAAGCGTCAGGACGCTCGTTGCGCGGACCTCAGCCGCGCTCAATGCATCAGAAGAAGGCTGGGCCCGTCTTTCTCCTGCAGGAAGGTTCTGGTCGCCCCGCCGAAAATGGTCTCCTGAACCCTGGAGCGGCCCCAAGCGCCGGCCACGAACAATCCGGCCTGTCGGCTTTGCGCCGCCGCAAGCAGGGCGACGCCTTCGTCGGCTCCTTCGGCCTGGATGACGTCGCCCGCCTTCACGCCGTGAAGCTTGAGATAGGTCTGCAGCCGACCGGGGTCGGGGTCGCAGCCTTGGACGTCCAGCCCCGAGACGCACTGAGCGATATGCACCGCGCTCGCCTTCGCCAGCAGCGGCAAGGCCGCGCGGACCGCTCGGCCCGCCTGGGGGCTGCCGTCCCAGGCGATGACGGCCGCGCCTGTGAGACCGTCGGGATCGCCTCGTCCGACCAGCACCGGCGCGCCGTAACCCAACAGCAACTCCCCGAGGTGTCGACGCATGGGACTGGCGCCGGCGTTGTCATGGGCGACAACCACCAGATCGGCCAATGCCGTCTGACGGCAAAGACTCAGCACCGGGCCAGGGCTTCGGCCGAGAACCGCCACACGCGACACGCCCTCCCCCGTCCCAAAAGCCGCTCCCGCCTCGTCGGCGGCCGCCCGCGCGTCCCTCTCGATATAACGCAGCACCTCGCTTTCAGCCGCGAGAAGTTCATCGATCGATGTCTGGGAAAGCGAGACGCCCAACGCCGCGCCCAGCCCAATCATGTCGGCGGCGGCGTTGGCGTAGGTCGGCAGGATTTCAGCCCTGGCCTCATGCTGCACGGCAAGCCGGGCCGCGAACGCCGCCGCGCGCTCGTCCCCGCCGGATCCTGACGCCAGCGCCATGATTAATTTGAGCCCCATCGACACCTCCCGTCGCTCTGTCGCGGATCAACGTCCGCCGTGGGCGATACGCCTGGCCGTCGCGGCCGCCGCTTGCGCGTGTCGCTCCACGACGTCCTCCCGCATGCCGGACGTCACTCCGCCGATGTTGTGGTGACCGATGAGCTCCAGCCCCGTGACGGCCGCCAGATGATCGTCGAAATGCTTGCGCATGGCGTCCCACGCACCGCTGCTTTCCACCCAATGTTGCGGCGCGCCCGAACTCGTGAAGCTGACCAGTCTTCGACCTGAAAGGAGCGGCTCATTGCCCTGGAGCCCGAACCGCGAATAGCCGAAGCCCATGCCGAACACGCGCTCGATGTAGCCCTTGAGCATGGCCGGCGGCGCATTGAACCAAAGCGGATAGAACAGGGCGAAGACATCAGCGTCGCCGATGACCGCGCGTTCGGCCACCACGTCCGGACGCGCCTGAGCGCCTTCATCGCTCGGCAGTTCTTCGGCGTGCAGCAGGGGATCGAAACCCTGGCGGTAGAGATCGCGCACGATCACCTCGCCGCCTTCATTCTGCGCCGCGGCGGCGTAGGCCTCCGCCATGGCCATGGTGAAGCTGCGGGCCCTGGGGTGGCATACGATCAGAACCTGCTTCATCGGAGCCTCCTTTTCAGCCGCCGGGGACGAGAGTCGTCGCCGGTGCGCGAGGGCCGTCAAGATGGGACGGCGCCTCCAGGGCGTCGCGCAATCGCGCCAACAGGGCTTCACGAGCCTCGTCGTCAGGCGCGCCTTGCAGGGCCTCATTGATGTCGCCGAGCAGCGCGGCGCGCCCGTTGCGCCAGTCAGGCCGGCTCGCCGCCCCAGGCCTCAACCGCCCAACGGCCCCCAGAGGCTGCGCCTCTGTCGCCGTGAGGGCGAACGCCGAATCCAGCATCGGCGTGACGATGGCTTCGGCCTCCAAGCCCGCCCGCATGAGACGGGACGCCAGGCCGGAACGCGCGTCAGGCTCGCCGTGGGTCAGGAAGACCTTTCCCGTCACCGGCATGCGGCCCTTGAGCCACTGCACCAGGCCGTCGGCGTCGGCATGAGCCGAGTAGGCGTCTATTTCGCGTATGCGCGCATTGACCCGTACGTCATCCCCCTGGATGCGGACCAGTCGGCGCCCTTCCAACAACACCCGCCCCAAGGTTCCCACGGCTTGAAAACCGGTGATCAGGACCGTCGTTTCACGGCGCCAGAGCAATCGCTTCAGATGCCGTCTGATGCGGCCCGCGTCGCACATGCCGCTGCCCGCCAGGATGATGTGCCAGTCGCGCAACCGCTCCAGCCCATCGCTTTCCTGAGGCCGCATCAGATAGTGAAGGCGCGTCGCGCCGCGAAGCTCCAGGTAGGGGTTCTCCTCCGCCTCGGCATTCCATCCGCGCCTCAGAAAGACATCGGTCGCTTCGATCGCCAGCGGCGAGTCGAGGAAGATCTCGGTCGCCAGCTCCGGCTCATCGCGCATCACCGCCAGAAGATCCAAGATCAGTTCCTGGGCCCGGCCGACGGCGAAACTCGGCATCAGCAACGGCCCCCCAGCCGCCTTGGCGTCGTGCATCTCCTTGGCCAGCAGAGCCCGACGCCTTTCGGGCGTGACGGCCTCGCGAACGCGGTCGCCATAGGTGGATTCCAGGATCACATGATCGACCCCGACTGGGCCGTCAGGCGTGGGCAGCAAGGGCTGATGGCCGGATCCCAGATCGCCCGAGAACAACAGCCGCACCGGCCCTTTGTCCTCATGGAGCACAACCTCAATGGAGGCGGCGCCCAGCAGGTGCCCGGCAGGCCACCACCGAGCCTGGATTCCCGGTAGCGGGTCGATCATTTCGCCGAACTTGACGGTCTGAAACAGTCGCAACGTCGGCGCGACGTCCGCCGTCGTATAGATGGGCTCTACCCCGCGGATGCCCCGCCTCTGGTTGCGGCGGTTCAGATGGGCGACGTCGCCTTCCTGGATCTCGGCCGCGTCGGCCAGCATGACCTCGCAAAGATCGCGCGTGGCCCGTGTGGCGTAGATAGGCCCCCGATAGCCTGCCCTCACCAGCTTGGGCAGCAGGCCGGAATGATCGATATGCGCATGGGTCAGCAGGACGGCGTCGATCGAATCCGCCTCGAACGGCAAGGGCTCGTAGTTCAGCGCCTTGAGCGACTTGGAGCCCTGGAACATCCCGCAATCCACCAGGAAGCGCGCGCCGCCGCTCTCCACCAGCATGCACGACCCCGTGACGCATTCCGCCGCGCCGTGAAAGGCGAGGTTGACGCTCATGACGCTCGCTCCCTGTCTTCGTCAGTCGTCGGGACGCCGCGTCGCCGGGATACGCCTCTTGCGGCGGACGCCAACCACCATCTCACCGAAGTCGAAAGGAGATTTGACCATGGTCAATTCTTATGCGGATCAAGAGCAAGAATGGGCCTGAGACGTCCCCTGCTGTCCTGGCGACGCTGAGTGCGCCGCGAGCCGTCGTGCGAAGGCGGAAGAATGTGATCCCGAAACCAGACGACCTCCTGTCTCTGGGCGTCAAGAAATACGAAGAGCGTCAGATCGCGCGATCCCTAGTGTCGGACTTCCCGCACAAGAGAGAGATCGTAGCCGAGCGCCTTCGCGCGCTCCATGATGGCGGCGCGCGTCGGGGCGGACGGCTGGGCGGTGCGGCTCAGCAGCCAGAGATAGCGCCCCGACGGTTCGCCGACGATCGACCACGAATAGTCGTCAGCCCGGTCCAGCACCCAATAATCGCCGAGGCAGAAGGGACCGAAGAAGGAGACCTTGAGCTTGGCGTTGTCGCCGCCCGGCACGACCTTGGCCCTGCCCTGCGCCGTCTTCACAGGACCGTCGACCGCACCCTGGCGGCAGGTGTTCAGCACACTGACCAGACCGTCATCCCGCAGGGCGTATTCCGCCGTCACGGCTTCGCAGCCTTGTTCGAAACCGTTCTCATAGCGCCCGATCTCGTACCAAAGCCCCGCGTAGCGCGTCAGGTCCACGGCCTTGGCGGGCTGGGGAACGGCCGGATTGCCGACAGGGCCGCGCTGCAACGTGGCGCAGGCGGAAAGAGCCGCGGCAGAGGTCGCCGCGACCAGAAGGATAAGGAAATGGCGTCTGAGGTTCATCGTCAGCTCCACAATCCATGAGTGATCAGAAAGTCCGATCCAGGGCGATCTGGATCACGTCCGTGCGCCCCGAACGAAAACCCGCCTCGCAATAGGCCAGGTAGAAGCGCCAGAGACGGCGAAACCGGTCATCGAACGCTTGGCCGTCCTGGCGGATCTCCGTCCATGCGGCGTCGAACCGGCGCATCCATTCGGCCAGGGTGTCGGCGTAGTCCCCGCCGAAGCGTTCCACGGCCGTCCGGTTTAGTCCGGCGCTCTCGACCACGGGGGCCATCCGGGCCTCCGACGGCAGCGAACCGCCGGGGAACACGTACTTCTGGATGAAGTCGGTGCGGGCCTCGTACTCGTCGAACAGATCGTCCTGAATGGTGATGATCTGCAGCCCGGCGCGTCCGCCGGGCTTCAGGACATCATGAACTTTCTGGAAGTAGGTCGGCCAGTATTCACGCCCCACGGCCTCGAACATCTCGATGGAGGCGACGCGATCGAAGCGTCCCTGAACGTCGCGATAGTCGATCAGGCGAATGTCCGCGCGCTCGGCCAGACCCGCCTCGAACATCCGACGGCGGGCGTAGTCGTGCTGCTCGCGCGAGATGGTCACGCCGGTGACGACGGCGCCGACCTCGCGCGCCGCGAACTCGGCGAAACCGCCCCAGCCGCAGCCGATCTCCAGCACGCGGTGACCCGGCTGCAGATCCATGAGGCGCGCCAGGGCGGCGTATTTGGCCCGCTGGGCCTCCTGCAGCGACTGACCCGGCCGCTCGAACCGCGCCGCGGAATAGGTCATGGAGGGGTCCAGCCACGCCGAATAGAAGGCGTTGCCCAGATCATAGTGGGCGTGGATGTTGCGGCGCGATCCGCGACGACTGTTGCGGTTCAGCCTATGGCCCAGCCAGTTGACCGCGTTCATCAGGGGATTGCCGTCGAACAGGCGCCTGATGTGGTCATAGTTGTTGACCAGGGTCTCCAGCAGAACCGCCAGGTGCGGCGTATCCCACTCCCCCGCCATATAGCCCTCGGCGAAACCGATGTCGCCGCTCTTCAGCACCCGGGCGGCGAAGCGCGGATCGCGTATTACCAGAACGGCCGAATGCCCCGGCGATCGGCCGGTCAGCTGTCGGCTCGCACCGTCGGGCAGCACCAGGGTCAGCCGCCCCCAAGTCCAGTTCGAGGACAACAGCCGCAGCAGCAGGTCGAACACAGGGGCCGATGTCTTTTCCCGCCGGTCGCCGTAGAAGGTCGTGGTCATGGCGTCACAAGCCTCTTGCGTAACGGCGTCATAGCGCCTCGTCCTCCACGCGTCGTCCCGAGACCGCCTTCAGCGCCTCCAGGGCCCGCGCCCGCGCGTCGCCATGATCCACGATCGGACGTGGATAGTCGCGCCCCAGACTGATGCTCGCCTCGGCCAGAACAGCGCCCGGCGCCGTCCATGGCGCGTGCAGCCAGCGGTCCGGCAAGGCGCGAAGTTCAGGAACCCAGCGACGGACATAACGGCCGACAGGATCGAACTTCTCGCCCTGGGCCACAGGGTTGAAGATGCGAAAATAGGGGGCGGCGTCGGCGCCGGAACCGGCGACCCACTGCCAATTCTGCACATTGCTGGCCAGGTCCGCGTCCACCAGCGTGTCCCAGAACCAGGCCTCGCCCTCGCGCCAGTCGATCAGCAGATGCTTGATCAGGAAGGAGGCGACCACCATCCGCACGCGGTTGTGCATCCAGCCGGTCGCCCACAGCTCCCGCATCCCCGCATCGACCAGGGGATAGCCGGTCCGCCCTCTCTTCCACGCCTGCAGCCGCTCGGGATCGGTGCGCCAGGGCATGGCGTCGAACTCGGGCCGGAAGGCCCGCTCGGTCACGTAGGGGAAGTGATGCAGCAAATGGGCCGAGAACTCTCGCCAGCCGATCTCGGCGACGAACTTTTCGGCCTGGACGGAGGCGACACGCCCTTGGGCGGCGGCGGCGCGGACGGCCCGCACCACGCCGCGCGGGCTGATCTCGCCCCAGTGCAGGTGCGGCGACAGGCGCGACGTTCCGTGACGCCCCGGCACGTCCCGCCCCGCGGCATAGTCCGCCAGGCCGCCGTCGATGAAGTCGGACAGGGCTGCCGCGGCCCCCGCCTCGCCTGGCGTCCAGTCGAAGCCGCCTGACCAGTCGGGCGCCGAGGGGTGCAGCCCCCATGCGTCGAGATCGTCGCCGGCCGGTCCCTCGGGCGTGGTCAAACTCTCGGGCGCGGGCGTCGCCGGCTTTTCAGGTACGACTTGCAACAGCGCCTTCAGGAAGGGGGTGAAAACCCGATAGGGCTTCCCTTCACCCGTCAGCACGGCGCCGGGACGCACCAGCAGACCGCCGTTGAAGCCGTGGCTGTCGACGCCTTCGGCCTTCAGGGCATGGGCGATGTCGGCGTCCCGGGCGAAGGCGTCCGGTTCGAAGCGCCGGTTCATGAAGACCTGGTCCGCGCCCGTCTCGTCGATCAGACGGCGCAGTTCGGCCTCGCTGTCGCCGCGCCGCAGAATGAGCCGCCCCCCGCGTCCGCTCAGCGCCGCATCGAGCGCCCGCAGCGACTTGTCCAGCCACCACAGGGAGGCGGCGCCGAGACGTCGCCCCTCTCCGCTCTCGTCCAGGATGTAGACCGGCAAAATCGGCCGTCCGGTCGCGATCGCGGCCGTCAGCGCCGGATTGTCCGTCAGCCGGAGATCGCGCCGAAACCACAGGATGACGGGACGCGAGAACTCACCGGCCAAGACGGCTCTCCCGTGCTTGTTTTTGAATCGTCGCAGGCTCCCAGGCGGGCGACGGCTGACGGGTCAGAGGAACCCGCTTCAGCCAGAGTTTCAGCGCCTCCCAATGAATCGCAGCCACGACCTTGAGCGTCAGGAACGGCAGGGCGACCGCCGCCGACAGCAGATCGGCGTCGGTCAGGTCATGACGCTCGCCCGACATGGCGGCCGTGATCAGCACGCCGCCCGAGTCGACGCCGTCGATGGTCAGGTCCAGACGCCCGCCCGGCGCATGGCCGCGAAACTCATAGTCCATCTCCATCCCCATGAAGGGCGAGACATACAGGGCCTTGGCCGCGCCCTGCCGGATCAGGCCCTCCGCCTGGTCCTCGACCGGGACGGGGATGACATAGGCGTGGCGCACGCCGAAGGTGCTGGTCACTTCATAGACCACCGCCGCCAAACGGCCGTCGGCCCGATGGCAATAATAGAGGCTGATGGGATTGAAGACATAGCCCAGCACGCGCGGCATGGTCAGCAGGCGTATCGGCCCGCCCTCCAGCGCGACGCCGGCTCGCTCCAGCCAGGCCTCGACCTGGGGCCGCAAGGCCGCGCCCGAACCGTCGCCGTGGTCCCGATCGTGAAAGGACAGCAGGTTGAAGCGATTGCGCGAGAACAGGCGCAGCCGCCGATCCAGGCCGTCGATCTCAGCCAGGTCCAGCAGCAGCCAGAAGACGCGATAGTTCAGGCGGTGATCGCGCGGCCGCAGCCGCCTGTGCGTGACGCCGCCGCGATACAGGGCCGAGGCCTGGGTCACGCCGCCGCCTCCAATAGGTTGGGCACGGGCGGCAGATGGATGCGCCCGCTCTCGTTCCGGACCGTCCAGGGCCGCCGCACCCCGCCCAGCTGTTCGGCCACGGCGAGGCCGGACTGCAGGCCGTCCTCATGAAAGCCCGCGCCGAAATGGGCGCCGCAGAACCAGACGCCGCCCTGCCCCTGCAGGCTCCACAACTGCTTCTGGGCCTGAATGGCGGCGGGGTTGAAGATGGGGTGCTCGTACAGTTCGCTGCGCAGCAGGGTGTCCGGACGCGGCGGACGCGGCGGATTCAGGGTGACGAACAGGTCTTGGCCTCCAAGCCCCTGGAGGCGGTTCATCCAATAGGTGACGCACAGGCCGTCGTCGGCCCCGATGTAGTTCCAACTGGCCCAGGCGCGACGACGACGCGGCATCAGGCTCTGGTCCGTATGCAGCACGGTCAAGTTGCGGCTGTAGCGGAAAACCCCCAGCACCTCTCGTTCGCGCGGCGTCGGCTCGGCCAGCATGGCCAGGGCCTGGTCCGCATGGGCGCCGATGACCACATGGTCGAACCGTTCGACGCCGCCCTGGCTGTCATGGACGACGACGCCCTCGCCGGAGCGCCGCACCGCCGTCACGCCGCGATCCAGACGAATGTCAGGGATCGCCCGCGCCAGCCTCTCGACATAGACCCGGCTGCCGCCCTCCACCGTACGCCAAAGGGGGCGACCGACCAGCTTCAGCAGACCGTGGTTGCCGCAGAAGCGGATGAAGGCCTCGGCCGGATAGTCCATCAAGGCGTGCGCGGGCGAGGACCAGATGGCCGCCGCCATCGGCAGCAGGTGATCGTCGCGGAAGGCTTCGCTGAACCCCTGTCGCTTTAGATAGTCGCCCAGCGTCAGTTGGGGATCGGTCAGCTCGGACAGATCCTCCGGCGCCTGCCGATAGAACCGCAGGATTTCGCTCAGCATGGACCAGAAGCGCGGCCGCAGCAGATTGCGCCGTTGAGCGAACAGGCCCGGCGCGGCGTATTCGAACCGCCCCTGATCCAAGGACACGGCGAAGGACATGTCGGTCGCCCGTGTCGCAATCCCGAGATGCTCGAACAGGGCGATCAGATTGGGATAGGTGGCGTCGTTGAAGCAGATGAAGCCCGTATCGACCGGAACCTCGCCCTGCGGCGTTCCGGCCGTCACCGTATTGGAATGACCGCCCAGCCGTTCGGCCTTTTCATAGAGCGTGACCCTGTGCCTCTGGGACAGCAGCCAGGCCGAGGACAGGGCGGCCACGCCCGACCCCACGACGGCGACCTTCAGGGGCGCTTTGGACGGGGCGGCGAAGGATGACGACATGGGAGCTCCGGCGAAACCCGCGATCGAAGGCGATGCAGGTCCGGCTGATACGACCGGAGCGGTCGAATGGATGACGATTGATCCAGACTTTTGCGCGAAGCGTATTAGGCTCCATGCATGTCGAGGCTCCGTCTTTCGCATCCCCTGAACAGCGCGTCGGCGTAATGAGCGACGAGGCTGAAGGCGCGCTTGAGCATGATCGGCTGATCGAGGCGGTGGCCCTTCGCCGCGATCGCGAAGCCTTCGCCCGCTTGTTCGAACATTTCGCCCCGCGCCTGAAGGCCTGGCTGATGAAGTCGGGCGCGACGGCCGCCGCAGCCGAGGACTTCGCCCAGGACGCCATGCTGACCGTCTGGCGCAAGGCGGACCTGTTCGACGCCCGCAAGGCGCGGGCCGCGACCTGGATATTCACCATCGCTCGCAATCGCCGCCTGGACATGCTGCGACGCGACGCCCGCGCCCTGCCCACGCCCGAGATCGAACCGACCGAGGACGAGGCGATGCAGCCCGACGCTATCCTGGCCATGGCGGACGACGCCCGGCGCGTGCGCGAAGCCCTGTCCCGGCTGAAGCCCGACCAGGTCGAAGTCCTGCGCCTGGCCTTCTTCATGGACAGCCCCCATTCCGAAATCGCCCAGCGGCTCGACCTGCCGCTGGGCACGGTCAAATCCCGTATCCGCAACGCCATGATCAAGCTGCGCACGATCCTTGAACCGTCAGAGGAGGCGTCGCGATGACCGTCGCCGCCCGCAATCCTTCCGAAGAACGCCTGCTCGCCTACGCCGCAGGGACGCTGAGCCCGCCCGAAGCCGTGGTCGTCGCCGCCCACCTGGCGCTGCGGCCCGCCAACGACGCCTGGGTCCGTCGGTTGCAGTCCGTCGGCGGCGAGTTTCTGGAGACCACCCATCCCGCAGACCTGTCAGACGGCGCTCTGGCCCGAGCCATGGCGCGGATCGAGACCGACGCCGGCGAGGCGCGCGTTCCGCCGCCGCTGAACGACATGGCGGAACTGCCCGAGCCCTTGCGCCGCTACGCCCTCGGCCCCTGGCGCTGGATCGGGCCGGGGATGCGGGTGCGCGACGTGCACGCCCCGCGCGACGGTGACTGCCGGGTCATCCTGCTGAAGATCGACCCCGGCCGGGAGACCCCTCGCCACACCCATGGCGGCGTGGAACTGACCTGCGTCCTGTCCGGCGCCTACGCCACCGAGAGCGAGCGGTTCGGGGTCGGCGATCTGGAAGAAGCCGACGAGGATGTGCTGCACCGACCGCGCGTCGTCTCCGACGAGCCGTGCCTGTGCGTCGTCGCCCTGGACGGCCAGATTCAGCTCGACGGCTGGCTGGGCCGGCTGATGCAGCCTTTCGTGCGGCTGTGATCGGCCCCGTCCTGGCGCTGTGGGCCGGGGCGGCGCTGTTCCTCGTCCTCGTCATGACCGCCGCTTGGCTGGTGCAGCGTCGCACGGGACAGGGCGGCTGGGCGGACGCCTTCTGGTCGCTGGGCCTGGGCGCCGCGGGCGTCTTCGTCGCCCTCTTCCCGCTCGACGACGGCGCGCCGTCGGCTCGCCAGACGCTGGCGGCCTGCCTGATCGGCACCTGGGGGCTGCGCCTTGGGCTGCACATCGCCGCGCGCGCCCGCTCATCAGAAGAAGACCCGCGCTACGCCCGCCTGCGACAGGAGTGGGGGCCGCGTTTCCAGTCGCGGATGTTCGGCTTTCTGATGCTGCAGGCGGGCGCCGCCGCCTTCCTGGCGCTCAGCATCCTCGTCGCCGCGCGCAATCCCGCGCCGGGCCTGACGTTTCAGGACGCCCTTGCGACTCTGGTGTTCGGGGTCGCCTTGATCGGCGAAGGACTGGCCGACCATCAGCTGAAACGCTTCAAGACCGACCCCGCCAACCGGGGCAAGGTCTGCGACGCGGGCCTCTGGGCCTGGTCGCGCCATCCCAACTACTTCTTCGAATGGCTGGGCTGGTGCGCCTGGCCGATCTTCGCCGTCGACCTGAGCGGCGGCTGGCCCTGGGGCTGGCTGGCGCTGAGCGGGCCCGCCTACATCTACTGGCTGCTCACCCGCGTATCGGGCGTGCCCCTGCTGGAGGCCCATATGCGTCGCTCACGGCCCCATGCCTTCGCCGCCTACGCCGCCCGCACCAGCGTCTTCTTCCCTCGTCCGCCGCGCGACTAGAGAAGACGCAACGCCTTGGCGGCTAGGGCGCAGGCGATCGCGGACGAACCGCCGCTGACGATCACGCCCCACGTCATGTCGATGAGCGAGAGCTTCAGGCTCCAGGTCTTCAGCGTGGCCAGATTGGTCAGGTCGTAGGTTCCGTAGGCGAACAGGCCGAACAACCCGCCCCACAACAAGGCCTTTTTCCACCCGCCCTCGGCCAGCCCCGGCAAGACGGCGAAGATCGTCAGCCCGGCCGCGTACAGGGCGTAGAAGGCGATTGCGGGCGCCAGCCTGAAATTATCAGCCAGCATAGAGCCGATGAAAGGTCGATAGAGCCGATCCCCCATGCTCCCCAACCAGGCCGTGTCGATCACCGCGAAGACGATCAGCGTGAGCAGGTAGGCGATCGCAATGTTCATAGAGAAAGCTCCGGATGCATCGATACCCATACGCTCGCCAACTCCGGTTGGATCAGAACGCGAGCTTAGGAGCGGCTGAGCGGAGTTTGGACGTCTAACCAGTATCCTGAGCTCCCCTAGCGGCCGCACACCGCCATCGGGGCGCTTATCCGCAGAACAGGAGAGGGTCTGGTCTCGGCTTGCGCGCTACGATCAGCGTTGCGTCAATGCGCGCGCCAGGGATCCGATCGTGGGGTGGAACAGCCCGTTCCACTCATAGCCCTCGTGCAGGCGCTTGATGACGAAGTCCGCCTGCGCCGCGCTTTCGGCCAGGCGATAGCCCAGCCGTTCGAGCGCCCTGCCCAGCCAGAGTCCCGCAGGGCCGGCCGCGTCGACAAAGGCCACGCCTCGCGGCGAGGCGCGGGTTTCAAAGCGCCCGCTCGATAGGGAGAAGACCAGGTTCGACTGGTCGAAGGCCTCGCCGATGGCGCCGGACAGGGCCACGTCCTCAGGCGCGCCGTCGATGAAGCGGCCCTCGCCGGGCAGCAGCCAGATGCGGTCGGCGGCGTTGAGCGACAGCTCCAGATCGTGACTGGAAAGAATGATCGAGACGCCCGTTTCATGGGCGACTTTTCGCAGGGTCGATGTGATCGTCACCCGGCTCGGCAGGTCCAGGAAGGCGGTGATCTCGTCCAGCAACATCACCTGCGGCTGTTGAGCCAGGGCGCGCGCGATCATGACCCGCTGCCGTTCGCCGTCGGACAGGCTGTCGACGAAACGATCACGCAGGTGTTCGCCCTCGACCTGCGCCAAGGCCTCGGCGGCGATCGCCCGATCGTCTGCGGACAGGGCGCCGGTCCAGCCGGTGTACGGCTGCCGCCCCATCTCGACCAGCTCCCACACGCGCAGCGCGCCGACCTGCGGCCGATCGGTCAGCACGACCGCGACCTTGCGCGCCCGTTCGGCGGCGGGCCAATCCCGCACGGGCCGACCATCGAGCCGCGCCTCGCCCGCGACCGGTCGGATGAACCCGGCGAAGGTCCGCAGCAGCGTGGACTTGCCCTGGCCGTTTCGACCCAGCAGGCAGATGAACTCGCCCGGCTCCACCGTGACCTGCGAGAGGGTGGACAGAACCCGGCGGCCGTACCCGATCTGAAGATTGTCGATCGCGAACATTCAGCCCTCGCCTCCCCGCAGACTGCGAGCGCGCAACAGCAGCAGGATCACCAAGGGCGCGCCGATCAGGGCGAGAATGGCGTTCAGGTGCAGGAAATGCTGCTCCCACGGCAGGTGAACGACCAGGTCGGCGCTCAAGGTCAGCGCAGAGCCAATCAAGGCCGTCGCCGGGATCAGGACGCCGATCCTGGCGGTCCCCGCAAGGCCCCGCGCCAGATGCGGCACGATCAGACCGACGAACGCCACCGGGCCGCAGAAGGCCGTCACCGGGGCGGCGAGAAGGATGGTCGCGCCCAGCACGAGACGCCTGAACCGGGGCACGTTCACGCCCAGGCTTTCCGCATAGACGTCGCCCAGCAGAAGCGCCGTCAACGGCTTGGCCAGAATGACGCAGCCGATCAGGCCCAGCCCCAGCAACGGCGCCAGGGCGGCGAAGTCGCCCCACGTCACATTGGCGAAGGTGGCGTCGTTCCAGGCCGCGAAGATTCGGCCCTGGCTGCGGTTGGTGAAATGCAGCAGCACGCTGATCAGGCCCTGGGCGAGAAACCCCAGCATCAGCCCCAGAACCAGCAAGGTCACCGCGCCGACACGACGCGCCATCGCGCTCATGGCGAGCGCCACGGCGAGCATGCCCAAGGCGGAACCGGCCACGACGCTCAGGCCCGCGAACCCCGTCAGGACCATCAGGAATCCCGGCCCGACGACCGCTCCGGCGACGATGACCAGGGCGGCGCCCAGCTGGCCGCCCGCCATGAGGCCCAGCGACCAGGCGTCAGCCAGCGGATTCTGGAACAGGGTCTGCATCATCAGGCCGGCCAGTCCCAGGGCGGCGCCGCCGAGGATCGCCGCCAGGACGCGCGGCAGGCGCAGATCGAAGACGATGCGGCTTTCCATCGACCCGGACCCGATGGACCCCAGCCCCGTCAACACCTCGCCGGGACTCAGCATGACCTGACCGACCATCAGGCTGGCGACGGCGACCGCCGCAAGAACGCCGGCGGCCGCCAGACTCACGGCGACCGGACGAAAGGCGGCGTTCATTTGTAAGCCCCCTGAGCGACGGGCTTCAGGAAGCGAAAAGGCTCGCTGACCAGATCGGGATGAAGCGCCTTGACGAAGTCGGCCAGCACCCAGTCCGGCCGCACAAAGGCGGTCTGATACCAGTCATAGGCGTTGGCGGCGGGATTGCTGCGGCCCGTATTGGCGAACAGGCGGCCGGTGCGGAACGCCGGAGACGCGCGCTCCACGCCCGCGCCGCGCGGCGGGGCGGCGTGCAGATCGCCCACGATCCACACCTGGGCCTGATCGACGACCGGCAGCATCTGCTCGGTCGCCAAGGTTTCGGACGACCATTTGCGCGCATCCTCCGGTCGGAGCAGCAGATTCCGACCGCCAGCGTCCGCAAGATAGGCCTGTTCGGCGCCCCGCACGGTGACCACCCATCGATCGCCGCCCGCCGGATAGGCCCACACCATCGGCACAGGCGGCCGTTGCGACGCCACGCCCTTCAACGCCGTCACCCGCGCCTCGATCTGTTCGAAGAGGCGATCCGCCTCGGCCTCACGTCCGGTCAGAAGACCGTGCAGCCGAATCCATTCGGCCCGCCCGAGATAGGTCGGCTCGTCCTCGGCGAAGGTCGGCGCCACGGTCAATCCAAGGCGACGCGCCCGGTCCAGAACCGGCGTATGGGCCAGGTCCGACAGACGCATCAGGAAGACGTCGGGCCGGACCGCCAGCAGGACATCCAGATTGGGCGGCGCGTGCCAATTGTAGCCGATCTGTCCGATCCGCCCCTCCATGACGCCGCGCCGGACGTCATCGTCATAGGATACGCGCCCGCCGACCGCCGCCAATCGCTCCTTGACCCCCAGCTGCCCCAGGAAGGCCTCATCCGAACTTGCATTGGCGGCGATCCGCGTGACGGGCGTGCGGATCACCGTGGCGTCCTGCAATCTCCCGACCAGGACCGGGGCCGGTCCGTCCTTCGGCGCCAGCACCAGCACGGCCGTCTGCTCCTGCGCCTGTCCTCCGCTCTGGTCCGCAACCGGCGCGCGCAGCCGGGCCACGACGAACCCTTCATGACGTTCGAGCCGCAGATAACGGGCGTGGCGCAGAGGGATGGGAACGCCGCCGCCTTCATCGACAGAGGCCGTCTGACGCGCGTCGTCGCCACACCCAGCCAGCGCCGAGGCGGCGCTCGCCAACAAGAAGGACCGTCTCTGCATCGCTTCCCCTCTGCGGCCGCCTGCAACGCCCGGCGCCCGCCGTGACTGCAGATCGCATTTATGGGGTGACTATATGCAACGTTATATCATAACAACCCCAAATCATTTCATCGGGGATCTCATGAAAACGCTGCTCACGACCGCCGGCCTCGCCGCGCTTCTCGCCAGTCCGGCGATCGCCCAGGACGCCCCCATCGTCACAGGGGCCGACGATGTGACCGAGGTGGAAGCCATCACCGTCTTCGGCCGCGCGTTGGGCCGCATTCCCGGCGAGACGGCGACCAAGTCGGGCGCCCCGACGCTGGAAACGCCGTACACGGTCAACATCGTGTCGCGAGAACTGCTGGATCTGCGCAATGTGTCGAACATCGGCGAGGCGGCCGAGACGATCAGCGGCGTTCAGCGCACCATCGGCTTCTCGGGCAATCAGCGCTTCCGCATTCGCGGCTTCCAGAACATCTCCACCCTGCGCGACGGTTTCCGCCAATCGGTGAGCCAGCCGGAAATCGACCTGCAGGGCGTGGAAAGGATCGAGGTTCTGAAGGGCCCCGCCTCGGCCCTCTACGGCCGGTTCGAGCCCGGCGGCGTGATCAATTTCGTGTCCAAACGCCCCTATTCCGAGGTCGGCGGCGAAGCCTTCGTCGTCGCAGGATCGAACGACTACTGGCGCGGAGGACTGGACCTGAACACGCCGCTGACCGCTGACGGCGCGGTCCTGGCCCGGCTCAACATCGGCTATGAGAACGCCGGGAGCTTCCGCGAACTCGTCGACAACGAACAACTCTACATCTCGCCCGTCGTCGAATGGCGCCCCGACGCCGACACCAGCCTGCTGGCGCGGCTGGAATATCTGCAACGCGACGCCGCCTTTGACCGCGGCTTCGGCAACAACGCCGCCTTTCTGAAACAGCCTGTGCGCCGCAACTACGGCGAGGACTTCATGCGGGTCGAGAAGGAGCAATGGGTCGCCGGTCTGGAGTTCAACCGCCGCCTCAACCCGGATTGGCGCCTGCGCCTGGGCGGCTTCATCTCCGCCGTCGACGTGCCCGAGGAACAGTTCTTCAACTACGGCTTTCCGGCCCTGTCCGGCACGACGGTCAACCGCAACTTCGTCAGCTATGACGAAACCCAGGACGACCTGACCCTTCAGGCGGAACTATACGGCCGGGTCGTGACCGGGCCCCTGACCCATAGGCTGCTGATCGGGATCGACCACAGCCGCGACCAGCTCTCCTACCTCGACGGCCAGATCGCCTTCGGCCGTCCGATCGACCTGTTGAACCCGGTCCGCACCGGACGTCCGACGACCTATCTGCCCGTGGGCGACAGTCACTACGACTACACCTCCACAGGCCTCTATGTTCAGGACGAAATCGCATGGAGCCGGTGGCGGCTGCTGCTGGGCGGTCGGCTCGAAGAGGTCGAGACCTACGCCTTCGCCGCAGACTTCATCGAGCCCGGCGTGCGCCGCACGGACCGCCCCTTCTCGCCCCGCGCGGGACTGACCTATCTGGCGACGCCCGACTGGTCGATCTACGCCAGCTGGGCGCGGTCATCGCGCAATGAAGGCGACGCCGGCCTGTTGGAGAGCGGCCTGACGCCCAAACCCACGCGCGGCGAGCAATTCGAGATCGGCACCAAGGCCCTGGCGTTCGACGGCCGCGCCGAACTGACGCTGTCGGCCTTTGAAATCACCAAGACGGATGCGGTCGTGGCCGACCCGATCGACTTCAACCTGGTGATCCAGGCTGGCGAAATCCGGGTGCGAGGCCTGGAAGCCGAGGTCTCGGCCAGGCCGCTGGATCCATGGACGATCATCGCCTCCTACGCCTATAGCGACAGCGAGATATCCAGGGACACCAACGCCTTCATCGTCGGCAATCGCCTGGCGGGCGTGCCGGATCACCAGGCCGCCCTGTGGACCTCCTGGGCTTTCGGCGGCGACCTGGACGGCCTGACCATCGGCGGCGGCCTGTTCCACGCCTCAAGCCAGGCGGCGACGACCGGCAATAACCTGGACCTGCCCGGATACACGCGGCTGGACCTGAACGCGGCCTATCGGTTCGGAGCGGGCTATGAGGTGCGCCTGAACGTCGACAACGCCACTGACGAGACCATCTACATCACCGGCGGCTTCTCCCAGATCCACCCCCAAGCGCCGCGCACGGCGCGTCTGACCCTCAGCAAGCGGTGGTGAGATGATGCGGTTCGCCCTTGCCCTCTCAGTTCTGGGAACGCTGACCACGGCCGACGCGAAAGCTCCGGACGCGCCCCAGCAGCCGCCCGCCTTCGCCGTTGCGTCCAGACCCGCGCCGGCGTTGAACCATGTCTATGTCGTGCTGGACGCCGCCACGTTCGCGGCCGTCCGCGACAGCCTCCCTCTCAGCCGACTGCTCGGGCGCGCCGACGGCGGCCTGCCCGACTACGCCCCGCCGCAGCCCGGCGCCGACCGCGTCTTCTTCCGCGGGCGAGAGACCTATCTAGAGTTCTTCGCGCCGGAGAACCGCTTCGGCGAACCCGTCGGCAAGGTCGGCCTGGCTCTGGGCTATGACGCCTCCGGCGACCTCGACGCCCTGGAGCGGATTTGGCGGCGAACCTGCCCGATCGGCGCCAGGCGCACGCCCGTCCGCTATCGTCGTGTCGACCCGTCCGTGCCCTGGTACGATTCCATACAGTGCGACGAGACGGCGGGCGGAGATCATCTCGCGGTGTGGGCCATGGCCTACCGCCCGGAATTCCATCGCTGGCAGTCGGGAACCGGCCCGACGGAGGCGCCGCAGACGTCGCGCGCGCACATCCTCGCCCCGCGAAGTGCAGAGGGCCAGGGGCGTTTCGACATCACTCGCCTAGCCCTTCAGGTCACGCCGCCCATGTTCCGCCTGCTGATCCGGCAGTTGGAAGACGCCGGTCTGCAGCGGCGGGAAACCGCCGACGGAACCCTGCTGACCGGGGATGGCTGGACGCTGTTGCTTCGCGCCTCCGAAGATCCGCCGCGTCTGCTGTCGCTCGACCTTGCGACCGCCGACGCGCCGCCCGACAGGCTGTCGTTGGGCTCAGGCCTCCTGATCCGAATGGACCGGCAGACGGTCGCCTTTCGTCCTAGGAAAGACGTGGGGTGACTGGCGGCGCTCAAGAAGGGGCGAACCCCTCTTAACGGCGCGCATGTCGTCAGCGTCATCGCGGGCCTGTCGGAAGGCGTGGCGGCGCGCGCGCTGCGGGTTCTGGACGTCGATCTCTCTCGGTTGAAAGCCGCGGCGGACGACGTCAACGCGGCGAGCCGCGCCGGTTGACCTCCAGCCGAGACAGGACCGGATGGCCACG
This sequence comes from Brevundimonas sp. ZS04, assembly GCF_001956865.1. Lineage (NCBI taxonomy): Bacteria > Pseudomonadati > Pseudomonadota > Alphaproteobacteria > Caulobacterales > Caulobacteraceae > Brevundimonas > Brevundimonas sp. ZS04. The sequence goes on along the minus strand of NZ_MTHE01000004.1, from coordinate 46,539 downwards.
CGCCGCCGCCCTCACGGCTTCGGTCGTCCTTTCAGAAGTCGGTACAGCCAGAAGCCCTCGTCATTCCGGACCGAGGTTTCCAACCTGCGCGGCGACAGTCCAGTCACCCGCCGCACCTCCCGACCAAGATGCGATTGATCGGAGAAGCCCGCGTCGATCGCGGCGGCGGCGAGATCCGGCGGCGTCTCCCGCTCCCCCGCAAGGCCGTGAAGCGCCGCGGCCTCCACACGCTCATAGAGCTGCAGATCGCGTCGGCTCTGGCCGGTCCACCCCTTGATGCGGCGCTGCACCTGGCGCGCGCCCTCCCCATCCGGAGACGCCGCGCGCGCGCAGATCATGGACAGCCACGCCCGAATGTCGACGCCGCTCGGCTCGACCGGGTGGCCCGATGGCCAGGATGAGACGATCGACTGCACGCGCGAAAAAGGCTCAGGGCCGCGCTCGATGTTCAGCAAGCATGTGAGCGCCGCCCCCGACATCACCGCCTCGAGCGGCAGGATCACGTCCAGACAACGCTCAAGGGAAATGTCCAGCACGCGGCCGAGGGCTTCAGGATAGAAGCTGACCGTAAGCGCATGGACGGCGCCGGGCGACCAGCTCGCCACAGGCCGTCGATGCGGCCCCGCGAACACCACCCGAGGAAGCGGCCGCCCCAACCTCCCTTGCGCGACAGCCGGGCGCTCTGCGGCCATGTGCAGCTCGCCCTCGAAAATCCATGAGATGCTCGGAAACGGCGTGGCCGGATAGCAGTTGAAGCGCTGTTCGTCGGCGAGCGGCAGGCCGCGCGTATCGCGTTCGACCGCCATATAGATCCATGCTGACGCCGGGGCGCTGGGCCGGTGCAGGCGGGCCGACATCACGCGCGACGGCCCCCGTGTCGCTTCGGTTCTATACGCAGAACAACCTCCCCAGCATGGATCGCCGGGCGTCGGCCTGAAGCCCCCGCTGACGCAGCGCGCCGTCCTCCAGGCGCAGCTCCCATTCGCCTGCACCCCTGCTCAAAAGGCCTATTATGAAGCCCAAAGACTTCCTGTTTCAACGCTTTCCGTTGGACGGCCGCGTCATGGTCGCGGACGAAGAACTCACCACGCCCTATCATGTCTATGACGGCGTCATGCTGTGCATGAACGGCACGGTCGATGGGAAGAAGGCGGCCGACCTGCTGGCCCAGGAAGGGCTGACGCCCCTGATCGACACGCAAGGCCGGGCGCTGGCCGCCATCTGGATATGCGACTTCGTTAAGGCCAACCTCGGCGCCCATCACGAGTTGCAGATATCCCTGTTCGCGACCCCCGTCGCGGGAGCGAAACTGCCCGCCCACCCCTTTGCGTTTTTCGGCGCCCTGGCGAACCGGCCGGATCTTCACATGGTCTGCCACGGCCTGTGGAACGATACGCTGCGCGTCGTTCGCTACAATGACGAGCATCTGCGCCTGCCCGCACGCCTGACCCGAAGCGAGATCAAAAAGGAAGGCGAGCTGTGGCGCTTTCGATTTGCGGACACGGCCGGCGATCTGATCGCCGAGGGCTCCATTCTGCACCGCCATGGCTCGTCCATCGCGCCGGCCTGGCGGATTGCCGGACAGACCGGCCTCAAAGGGATGATGACGCTGATGCGCGCCCCCGCCATTAACATCCCCGTGGTGAACCTGAGACGAGCCGGCGAGACCCATAATCAGGTCTGTCAGACCTATACGACCTATAATCGGGCGCATGTGAGAGCCGCCGGACCCAGCGATGAGGTGACGATCCGTCACCCCGTCTACGCGCCGCTCGATTTCAAACCGGCGGCCATCCAGCAGTTCGACAACGTCGGCTTCATCTTTCTGCGCCCGGAACCTCTGTTTGACGACCGCCCCCCCGTTGACGCGCCAACCGGCCTATCGAAATGAAACAGACTGGACCTTTCTAACCACCCGGAAAGCCAGCACCCTCGCCCCGGTCGCCACAGTTCACGCGATTTCGGACAAGCAGGACGACCGGCCATGAACCAAGACTCGCGCATCCATAACCCAGGGCCGCGCAGGCGCTCTTTCGAAGGGGCCGATACGCCGGAAGGCGGCGCTTCGCGCAAGACCGCCCTGATCCAGATACTGGCCCTTCCCATCGCCGTAGTGACGGCGGCGGTGCTCATTGCGACCATCGCCGTCATCACGATCGGATGGAGCTGAATTCGCTTCGCGGCGCTCAAGCCGCCCTGCTTGAGCGCCCGCCTCGCGTCAAAGCCCCGCAGGCGGCTTCGAGGCGGGCTCCTGCGTCGGCGATCTCCTTGGCCGTCACCGTCAGCGGCGGCGCGAAACGCACGACGTTATCGCGCGCCGCCAGGGCGATCAGCCCCTGCTCGCGCAGCGCCGCCACGACATCGCGCGCCTCGACGCCTCGAGCGCAGAAGCCCTGCAGCAAGCCCTCGCCGCGCAGTTCTCCGACCAGCCTGCCGTAGACGCGCTGCACTCGCTTCAACTGGCGCCGCAACAGCACCGCCTTGTTCAACACCCGCGCCAGGAAGGCGTCGTCCTGTACGATGTCCAGCACGGCGTTGCCGACCGCCATGGCCAGGGGGTTGCCGCCGAACGTGGTGCCGTGGGTGCCCAGGGTCATCCCTTCCGCCGCATGGCGCGTCGCCAGACAGGCGCCCATGGGAAAGCCGCCGCCGATGCCCTTGGCCACCGTGACGATGTCGGGAACGATCCCGCTCCATTCATGGGCGAAGAACCGGCCGGTGCGGCCCACGCCCGACTGAACTTCGTCGAGGATCAGCAGCATGCCGCGCTCGTCGCACATGCGCCGCAGCCGCTCCAGGGTCTCGGTCTTGACGACGCGCAGCCCGCCTTCGCCCTGGATGGGCTCGATCATCAGGGCGGCGGTCTGATCCGTGACGACCGCCTCCAGCGCGTCCCAGTCGTCCAGCCGGACCTGATCGAAACCTTCGACCTTGGGGCCGAAACCTTCGATGTAGGGCGGGTGGCCGGTGGCGGCGATCATGGCCAGGGTGCGTCCGTGAAAGGCCCCCTCGAAGGTGACGATGCGATACCGCTCCGGCCGACCCGCCACGGCGTGGCGACGGCGCGCCATCTTGACCGCCGCCTCATTGGCCTCGCCGCCCGAGTTGGCGAAATAGACCACTTCGGCGAAGGTGCTGTCGACGAGCCGCTGCGCCAGCCGTTCGCCCTCGGGAATGCGCACCGTGTTGGACGTGTGCCAGATCTTGCCCGCCTGCTTCTTCAGCGCCCGCACCAGGTGCGGGTGGCAATGGCCCAAGGCGTTCACCGCGATCCCCGAGGCGAAGTCCAGATAGGCCTTGCCGTCCTGGTCATAGAGCCAGGCGCCCTTTCCATATTCGAACGCCAGATCCAGACGGGCTGCGACGGGTAGGATGGGGCTGGTCATGAGGCTCTTCGTGAATAGGCCGGACACGGCGAAAACCTGTCGACAGGACAGGCACGCAGCCACGCTAATCCGACGCCGGATGGTTCATCAGGGTCGGTTTCAGGAATTCGCCTAGACCGGATGACCGTCCGATCAGCAGAGGCCTGACGGCCTGACCAACCTCAGTCGCGCGCCACCTGGAAGCCGGCGAACGACTGGCTGACCGGCATCAGCTCCAGCGCATTGATGTTCAGATGCGCCGGCAGGGTCGCGACCCAGAACAGGGTCTCGGCGATGTCTTCGCCGGTCATCGGCGCCGCCCCGCCATAGAGGGCGTCGGACGCCGCCTGGTCGCCGCCGGTGCGGACCAGGGTGAACTCCGTCTCGGCCATGCCCGGCTCGATGGAGGTGACGCGCACCCCCGTCCCGTGCAGGTCCGAGCGCAGCCCCAGCGAGAACTGGCGCACGAAGGCCTTGGTCCCGCCATAGGCGTTGCCGCCCTTGTACGGATAGGTCGCCGCCACCGAACTGATGTTCAGGATCGCCCCTTTGCGAGCGATCAGGCGCGGCAGCAGCCGGTGGGTCAGCGTCACCAGACCGGTGATGTTGGTGTCGATCATCTGGCGCCACTGGGCCAGATCAGCCTCCTGCGCGGTGGCCGTGCCGAGCGCCAGACCGGCGTTGTTGATCAGCACGTCGATGTCGCGGAAGCCCTCGGGCAGGGCGTCCAGCGCCGCGTCGATGGCGGCTTCGTCCCGCATGTCGAACGGCGCGGCGTGGACCCGGTCCGCGCCCAGTTCGGCGACCAGTTCGTCCAGACGTTCCTGACGGCGGCCGGTGGCGATCACCTTCCAGCCCGCGCCGGCGAAGCGACGCGCCGCCGCCCGGCCGATGCCCGAGGTGGCTCCGGTGATCAGAATGACGCCGCTCATGATGTCCGTCCTGGCTGAGGCTTTACTGTCGGCCCGACTTAATCCCGCACCAGCCCGCCGTCGACCACCAGATTCTGCCCTGTCACCGCTCGGCTCCACGGCGAGGCGAAGAAGAGGGCCGCATCGGCGAACTCTTCCGGCGTGGTGACGGACCGCAGCGGGGTCATGCCGGCGATCAGGTCGAACACCGCCTCCGGCGTCGCGGCGCTGGCGTCGGTCGTGCGAAGAAGCCCGCCCGAGATCATGTTGACGGTGATCCCCGACGGCCCCAGATCGCCCGCCGCCGTTCGCGTCAGGCTGAGCAGGGCGGCCTTGGCGGCCGTGTAGTCGTGATAGGGCACGACCGGATTCTGGAACAGGTTGGTGCCGATATTGACCACCCGACCGAACTTTTGCGCGCCCATGCCCGGCGCCGTCGCCTGAATGACGTTCAGGGCGCCGCGGATCACGGTCGCGAACTGACGCTCCATGTCTTCCCATGGAATATCGGCCATCTGGGCGCGGGCGTCGCCGTTGAAGCTGTAGTCCAGCGCATTGTTGACCACGGTGCTGACCCGGCCGCCGAAATGGGCCTGAACCTTCGCCACCATGGCGTCCACGGCCGCACGATCGGTCACATCAGCCTGAACGGCGAAGGCGCGCTCGCCCAGTTCCGCCGCCAGCGCCTCGGCCTGCTCTCCGCTGTTGCGCCAGTTGATCGCCACCCGCGCGCCCTGCCCCGCAAAGGCCCGCGCCGCCGCCGCGCCCACGCCGCGCGCGCCGCCGGTGATGAGAACGATCTGATCGCGGATTTCCATGAGAACAACTCGCAAATTCTGAACCAACCTCTGCCATAGGCCGTGGCCGTGATGAAGACCAGCCGCCCCTGAAGAACAGCGGTTGCATTTAGCGTACTTCCTAATTAGCTTCCTGCCTATGAACAGCCTGTTCAAGGCCCTGTCCCACCCAGTGCGACGGCGCATCATCGCCATGCTGCGCAAGGGGCCGCTGGCGTCCGGCGACATCGCCGCCGCCTTCGACATGAGTTGGCCGACCATCACCGGCCACCTCAACGCGCTCAAGGAGGCCGGTCTGGTCAGCCCCGAGCGCGAGGGGCAGTCGATCCGTTATCGGCTGGAGATTTCGGCGGTCGAGGAGGCTCTGGCCTTCCTGATGGACCTGAGCAGGACAGGCAAAACTGAGGAGGAGGACCATCATGACTAGAGTGAAACTGGACGTCCTGGACCTGGCCTCGATCGTTCTGATCGTCGCCGTCACCTCCCTGGCGATCTGGGTCGGAACCGCAGGCCCGACGACGCCGATCCCCATCCATTTCAACCTGGCGGGAGAAGCCGACGGCTGGGCCCCGCGCGGCCAGGTCGCATGGATGATCGGCGGCCTCGGCGTCGTCGCCGCCGCGACCGTCGGCGGGTGCAGCCTTTACGCGCGGCAAGCGCAGGCCGATCCCGCGCGCCGACGCAGCCTCAAGAGCGCCCAGTTGGTCAGCCTGCTGGCCTTCGCCGGCTGCATCGGCCTGATCGCCTTTCCCCTGTTCAGCGCCGCCCCGCCTAGCCAGGGCGCGCACATGGCTCTGACCGCCCTGCTGTTGCTGGCGGTCGGCGCCTTCCTCGGTCGCGTCGGGCCCAACGTCGCCGTCGGGGTGCGCACCCCGTGGAACTACAAGAGCAAGCTGGCGTGGGAACGCTCCAACCGCCTGGCCGGACGGCTGATGTTCGGCCTGGGTCTGGCCGGGCTGGTAGCCGCGCCGATCGCGCCCCAGCCGCTGGGGTTCAGCGCCCTGATCATCGGCGTCCTGATCGCGACCGCCTGGTCGGTGTTCGAGAGCTGGCGCGTGTGGCGCGCCGATCCGGACCGACAACCCTTCTGACCCCTGCCCCTCTGACGACGGAGACGACCATGCTGACCCTCGCCGCCGCCCTGCTCCTCTCACCGGTTTCGACGCCGGTCGAGTCGCCGTCCAGCCCTGCGCCCTTGCACGGAACCCTGCTGACGCCCGAAGGCGAGACGCGCGCCACCGCCGTCATCATTCCCGGCTCGGGACCAGCGGATCGAGACGGGAACAGCCCGCAATTCGGCATTCAGGCAGCGACCTATCGCCTACTGGCCGAAGGTCTGGCCGAGCGCGGCGTCGCTACCGCCCGCATCGACAAGCGCGGCATCGGCGAAAGCGCAGCCGCTGGTCCTTCCGAAGCCGACCTGCGCTTTTCCGCCTATGCGGACGACGCCCGCGCCTGGGCGGCCGAGGCGGCGGCGAAGACGGGCCGCCCGTGCGCCTGGCTGATCGGCCACAGCGAAGGCGCGCTGGTGGCCCTGGCCGCCGTGGCGGAGGGCGACGACAAGGTGTGCGGCCTGGTGCTGCTGTCCGGCGCCGGACGTCCGGCGGGAACAGTGCTGCGCGAGCAACTGACGAGCCTGCCCGAGCCGCTGAAGGCCGAGGCCTATGCCGTCGTCGGCGAACTGGAGGCAGGCCGCACGGTCGCCGATCCGCCTGCATCGCTGGCCGCCCTGTTCCGACCGTCGGTCCAGCCCTACCTTATCTCCTGGCTGGCGCTGGATCCGGCGAAGATGGCCGCCGCCTATGACGGCCCGATCTTCATCGGTCAGGGAACCACCGACATTCAAATCAGTCTGACCGACGCCGAAGCGATCAAGGCGGCCCAGCCCCGCGCCGAACTCGTCGTCTGGGACGGCGTCAACCACGTCCTGAAGACCGCGCCCGCCGAACGTGCGGCCAATATCGCGACCTATATGGACCCAGCCCTGCCCTTGGCGCCCGGCGTGGTCGAAGCGACAGCGGATTTCATCCTGAAACCGCGCTAGGCCCTAATCGTCCAGTTCCGCCCGCGCCTGTTCAGCCAGGTCGAAGAAGCGGCGGCGGACTTCGGCGGCGAAGGGGTTGTCGTGTTCGATGGCGCGGAACACCGCCGCGCTGTCGTGACGGACCATGTCGACGCCCTGAATGAGGCGCTCGAAGCTGGTCGTCGTCATGCGCGTCGGCAGCGGCTCCATCGCCAGCAGCACCTTGGCGATCAGATGGGTCAGGCCCTGCACTGTCGCCGCCTCGCGGTCATGATCCTCGGGCGTGACGACGAAAACCTTCAGCCCCAGCGCCTTCCTGCAGAAGGCGGCCACGCGCCACGCCGCCTTGTCGCCGCGCACCGGACAGACGGCGATCCTCAGCCCCGCAATGCCGTCCTTGCCGCTCTGGGGGCCGAACAGGGGGTGGGTTCCGACGATGCCGACGCCGTCAGGCAGGCCGTCCAGCATGACCTTGGCCGGCTTCACCTTCACCGAGCCGACGTCGAGAACCAACGCCCCCGGCGTCAGGTGCGGCGCGATCGCCGCGACCGTTTCCGCCAACACGCCGACCGGCACGGCCAGCACCACCACCGGACAGGCGGCGGCCTCTTCCAGCGCGGTCAGCCGCGCCAGCCCCTCGTCGTCGCTGGCCGCCGGATCATGGGCGAGGATGTCGAACCCCGGCGACAGATGCTTCGCCGTCAGCCGCCCGAAGGCGCCGAAGCCGATCAGGCCGAGTTGGGGCTTTGGGCCGCTCACCCCGCCAGCGTTTCCTGGAATCGCACCGGCTGGCCGTGGGCCTGACCGATCAGTTCGCCGTCCTTCATCACCACGCGGCCGCGCACGATGGTGGCGACCGGCCAGCCGGTAGCCTCGAAGCCGTCGAAGGGGGTCCAGCCGCAGCGCGTGGCCTGCTGGTCGTGCGTAATAGTCTTCTTCGCCTTCAGGTCGACGATGGTCAGATCGGCGTCATAGCTGACGGCCATCCGGCCCTTGTTGGCGGTGCCGAACACCCGCTGCGCCCCGCCCGAGGTCAGGTCGATAAAGCGTTCCAGCGACAGCCGCCCGTTGGCCACATGGGTCAGCATTAGCGGCACCAAGGTCTGCACCCCCGGCATGCCCGAAGGCGAAGCCGGATAGGGCTTGGACTTTTCTTCCTTGGTGTGCGGCGCGTGGTCCGAGCCCAGCACATCGGCCACGCCCTGCTGCATGCCCCACAGCCACAGGGCGTCGACATGCTCCTGCGACCGGATCGGCGGGTTCATCTGGGCGTAGGCGCCGAGGCGTTCATAGGCTTCCGGCGCGGCCAGCGTCAGGTGCTGGGGCGTGATCTCGACCGTGGCGACGTCCTTGTGGAAACGCAGGAACTCCATCTCGTCCTTCGTCGTGACGTGCAGGACGTGGATGCGGGCGCCGGTCTCCTTGGCCAGGCCCACCAGACGGCGGGTGGACATGATGGCGCTTTCGGCGTCGCGGACCTCGGGGTGGCTGGTCCAGTCGCCGGTGCGGGCCAGGTTGCGGCGCTCAACCAGGCGGTATTCGTCTTCGGAGTGGAAGGTGGCGCGGCGGCGGACGTTCGACAGCACCTTGCGCACGCCCTCGTCGTCGGCGATCAGCAGGTCGCCGGTCGAGGCGCCCATGAAGACCTTGACCCCGCAGCAGCCCGGCAGGCGCTCCAGATCGGCCAGATGCTCGGCGTTCTCATGCGTGCCGCCGACGTAGAAGGCGTGGTCGGTCCACATCCGATCCTTCGCCCGCGCCAGCTTGTCGGCCATGGTGTCGGGGTCGGTCGTATTGGGGTTGGTGTTCGGCATCTCGAACACGGCGACGACGCCGCCCAGAGCCGCCGCGCGGCTGCCGGTCTCCAGGTCTTCCTTCCATTCCAGCCCCGGCTCGCGGAAGTGGACCTGGGTGTCGATGACGCCCGGCAGGACGGTCAGGCCGGTGGCGTCGAACACCTCTCCGGCCGAGGCCTGAGACAGGTCGCCGATGAAGGCGATGCGGCCGTCGATGACGCCGACGTCGGCCTTGCCGCGCCCGGCGTGGTTGGCCACCTCGCCGCCCCGAACGATCAGGTCATAGGTCTGGGTCATCGCGCGCATCTCCTGAAGTTCCGGCGCTTATGCGCGCCGAAGGCTTGGAGACGCAAGCCGAGGGCGATCAGGCCGTCCGTTCGGCCAGCAGCTTCTTCGCCGCCTTCAGCACCCGCTCATAGGGCAGGTCCATCATGTGCTGGATGTGCTGGTTCAGGCGCGGGTCCAGTTCGCGGAACTCATCCAGGGTGCGCGGGCCGCGTACGGCGACGCCGGTCCACGGGCGTTTCAGCGTCTCGTCCGAAGGGCCGAACACCGCCACTGCCGGAACGTCCGCCGCCACGGCCAGCTGGGTCCACAGGGAGTCGCCGCCCAGATAGAGGTCCGCGTGCGACAGGGCCGCCGCCGTCTGCAGGCGCGTCAGCCGCCCCTGCAGTTCGATCACCCGGTCGCGCTTGACCGCCGAGCGGACGGTCTGGGCCGCGTCGCGGTCCGCCTCCTCGCCCACGATCATCAGCCGTCCACCCGCCAGCGGCCCGCCCTCGCCCAGAAGGGAGATGGCGACCTTGGCGTAGCGATCGGCGGGCCAGCGTTTGCCGATCCAGTCTGCGCCCGGCCCGACGGCCAGGATCGGACCTTCGCCCGGCGGGATCAGGGCGTCGGCCGCTTCCTGCGCATCCCGTGCGATGAACAGTTTCGGCGGCGGAATCTCGTCCAGTTGCAGGGTCCGCGCCGCCTGCTCCACCAGATGCACGCCCGGCAGGGTCTTGCCCCGAACCGCCCGACGCTGGCGCCGCAGCTTGCCCGACAGGGTCGAGCCGCGCATGTCGACCACCAGCCCCCAGTTGGTCTCGCGCACCTGGTTCCACAGGGCGATCCAGTCCCAGCGCCCGTCGCGGTCAAGGGTGATCAGCCGCTGCAGACGCGGCAGGTCGGCGAACAGCGGCGCGCTGGCCGGCGAGCCGACGACGGTGAAGGTCGCCTGAGGGATGGCCTCGACCAACTGGGCCAACACGCCCGACGACAGGACCGCCTCCTCGGCGTCCGCCTCGGCGATGTAGAGGATCGGAAAACGACCATGCATGGGCTGAGTCTAGCCGGATTCTCTTCGGAATTCAGCGGGAATGCAGGACGGCGGGCCGCCGCTGCACGCCAACCGCCCCATCGTCCTCGAGTCGGACGAAGCGCACGGGCTAGCGGCGCGCTCGCACCCCGCCAAACGCCCTGACAGCGGGAAGAAACGACTTTTCGGACGCGCCTTGAAATTGTGCTTCGGTGGTCGAAATTTGCGATCAGGCCAACATTGTTTCATAATCGAAGGATTGAAATGACAATATGAGAACAACTTGGAGAATATTTCTTCATATTCGCTAAAAAGACATTTGTTCTGATGTTGCCGATCAATCGAAGAATTATAAAGATAAACACTCAATCCGATAAGTATGAACTCTAAAATATTAAGACGATTTTATATTTTCGCGCGCCGATTCCATGACCTCATTCCATATATTGGGAGTGCTGGCGGTTCGGCCCTTCGTTCGCCCCGTGTGATTTGCGGCCGCAGCGCCGCCCTGCGCCGGGGCCTCTGACCCATCAGCCCAGAGTGAATATGCCCAAGCAAAAACGTATCGCCATCATCGGCGCCGGCCCTTCGGGACTGGCCCTGCTCCGCGCCTTCCAGTCGGCCCGCGACAAGGGCGCGGACATCCCCCAGATCGTCTGTTACGAGAAGCAGAAGGACTGGGGCGGCATGTGGAACTACAGCTGGCGCACCGGCATCGATGAGAACGGCGAGCCCGTTCACGCCAGCATGTACCGCTACCTGTGGTCGAACGGCCCCAAGGAATGCCTTGAGTTCGCAGACTACACCTTCGACGAGCATTTCAAGAAGACGATCTCTTCCTATCCGCCGCGCGAAGTCCTGTGGGACTATATCCAAGGCCGGGTGAACAAGGCGAACATTCGCCCGTACATCCGGTTCAACACCGCTGTGAAGGACGTGGTCTTCGACAAGGCGTCGGGCCGGTTCACCGTGACGGCCAAGGACTATTCGGCCGGTCGCCGCACCACCGAGACGTTCGACCATGTGATCGTCGCCACCGGCCACTTTTCGACGCCGAACGCGCCGTCCTATCCGGGTTTCGACCTGTTTCCCGGCCGCATCCTGCACGCCCACGATTTCCGCGACGCGGCCGAGTTCAAGGGCAAGGACGTGCTGCTGATCGGCTCCAGCTATTCGGCAGAGGACATCGGCTCCCAATGTTACAAATACGGCGCGAAATCAGTCACGACCAGTTATCGCAGCCGGCCTATGGGCTATGACTGGCCCAAGGGCTGGGAGGAAAAGCCCTGCCTGACGCGCGTGGACGGCAAGACCGCCCACTTCAGCGACGGCACGCGCCGCGACGTCGACGCCATCATCCTGTGCACCGGCTACAAGCACCACTTCCCCTTCCTGCCGGACGAACTGCGCCTGAAGACCAGCAACCGTCTGTGGCCGCTGAACCTGTATGAAGGCGTGGCCTTCACGCCCAATCCCAAGCTGTTCTACCTGGGGATGCAGGATCTCTGGTACAGCTTCAACATGTTCGACGCCCAGGCCTGGCTGACGCGCGACATCATCATGGACCGCATCCAGCTGCCGTCGCGCGCGGACATGGAGGCCGCCAACGACCACTGGCGCGAGAAGGAGGTCGAAATCCGCACGGATGCCGAGGCCTTTGAATACCAGGGCGAATACATCAAGCGCCTGATCGCCCAGACCGACTATCCGGATCTCGACATCGACAACATCAACCGGATCTTCCTGCAGTGGAAGAAGGACAAGAAGGCCGACATCATGGGCTATCGCGACAAATGCTATCGCTCGGTCCTGACCGGCACGCTGGCGGCGCGTCACCATGTGCCCTGGATGAAGGCGTTCGACGACTCGCTGGAAGCCTATCTGCGCCTGCCCTCGACCCGCAGCCAGGCCGCGCGCGCCTGATGCATGGCCCCGCCCTGCGGTCCGGCGGGTCGCAGGGCGGGACGCCCCGTGCGCCAGAACTCCGTCAAAGCCCGCGAATTTGCGCCCGACCTGCGCTAGACGGCGGCCATGTCCCTGCCCCTTCTTCCTGAGCGCACCTGCGGCGGCTGCGTCGAATGCTGCCGCGTGATCCCGCTGGACCTGCCCGAACTGGCCAAGCCGACGGGCGAACTGTGCGCCTATTGCGTCAACGGCGCGGGGTGTTCCGTGCATGAGGTCCGGCCGCAGACCTGTCGGGTCTGGTTCTGCCTGTGGCGGGCGGTCGAACTGTCCGACGACTGGCGTCCCGACCGCAGCGGCGTGATCGTGCGGCCTGACGGGGTCGAGGACGGGATCATCACCCTCTATGTCCTGCGCCGTTCGGACTTTCTGCTCGGGATGGACTTCTTCATCACCGTGGCGGGCTGGATCGCTGAGGGGATCGAGGTCGCCCTGAGCGCGCCCGGCCCGGTCGGAACCTATCCGGCGCGCGCCGTCGTCACCGACTGGCTGCGGCCCGCCGTCGAGGAGGGCGACCCCGACGCCTTCGCCGCGCGCGTCCTCGCCTCGCTGGACCGGCTGGCCGCCCACGACTTCCAGCCGGACGGGATCACCGCGCGCTACGCCGTCGGCTGAGCCCCGTCGACGACCGTGATCTCGGGCCAGCGGCCGCGAGCGTTGGCGATCACTCGTTCCCAACCTTTGGCCAGGCCGCGCGTCGGATTGGGGCGGATGGTCATGGCGAACACGTCCTCCAGTCCGAAGGGCGCGACCACGCTGATCGCGTCGTCCGCCTCCAGCCGCACGCCCACGGCGAAGGCCGGAGCCACGAAGCGGGCCGGGGCGTCGTCGGTGCAGGTCAAGGGGTCATAGGGCTCGCCGAACTTGTCTTCGAACCACAGATGGACCCGCGCCTGGTTCCGCACCTCGACCTGATCGCGCAGGGGCGGCTCAAAGGCGGCGGCGACGCGCTTGATGACGACGTCCTCGGCGTCCCAGGAGGTGTCGGCGTCGAAATAGCCGATGTCGTAGTCCTTGATCCCATAGCCGACCGGGCGGCCTGTCTGGGCGTTCCACACCGCCTGATAGACGGCGCCGGAGAACAGCCGCCAGTCGGGCAGATTCAGTTCCCGCATCACGGTCAATACGTGCATCAGGCCCGCGTCGGCGCGGACGATCTCGGTCAGGCGAGCTTCCAGGGTCATGCCGTCCTGTGAGGGCGATTCCGGCGCCGCGCCAAGCGGCCTCAGCCCCGCACCGGCCAGGCGTGATCCAGCGGACCGTGACCCTGACCCAGGCCGGGCGCGCGGCGGATGGCTTCGGCGACATAGGCCCAGGCTTCCGCCACCGCGACCGGCAGGGGCAGCCCCTTGGCGATCCCCGCCGCGCAGGCGCTGGCCAGGGTGCAGCCGGTGCCGTGCGTGTGGCGCGTCTCTATCCGTTCGCTCTCCAGCACCGTCTCGCCGTCGGCTGTCAGCAACAGGTCGACCACCGTCGCGCCCGGCACATGGCCGCCTTTCATCAGAACCGCCCGCGCGCCCATGTTCAACAGCGCCTCGCCCGCGCGGCGCTGGCCGTCCAGATCGGCGACCTCCAGCCCGGTCAGGGCCTCGGCCTCCGGCGCATTGGGGGTCAGCAGGGCCGCGCGCGGAACCATCAGGCGGCGGACGGCCTCGACGGCGCGGTCCTCCAGCAGGGGCGAGCCGCCCTTGGCGATCATGACGGGATCGACCACGGCCGGAACGCCCCCCGCATAGTCGATCAAACCGGCGACCCTCTCCACCACCTCGACCGAGCCCAGCATGCCGGTCTTCAGGGCGTCGGCGCCGATGTCGTCCAGCACCGCCGTGGCCTGGGCCTCGATCACCTCCAGCGGCACGGGGTGGACGCCGTGAACGCCCAGGGTGTTCTGGATGGTGATGGCGGTGATCGCCGTGGCGGCGAACCCGCCCAGCATGGTCACGGCCTTGATGTCCGCCTGGATGCCTGCGCCGCCGCCGGAATCCGAGCCCGCCAGGATCAGCACCCGGCCTTTCATACCGTCACGCCCGAGAACAGCTTCAGCCCGACGATGCCCGCGACGATCAGCAGGATGCAGACCGCCCGCACCGCCGTCGCCGGCTCGCCATAGACGGCCACCCCGACCACCGCCGCACCCACGGCGCCGATGCCCGTCCACACAGCATAGGCCGTGCCGACCGGCAGGCGCTGCGTCGCCGCCCACAGCCCGACCATGCTGGCGGCCAAGGCTACGGCCACGCCCAACGAGATCAACGGCCGCTGCACGCCGACGTATTTGACGCCGGACGCCCAGCCCACTTCGAACAGCCCCGCCACCACGAGAACCAGCCAGGGATTAAGAGACAGAAGCCAAGACATGACGGCTGAATGGCGGATGGCGCCCATTCAGACAAGAGGCCGCCTGCCCTTGCAACGCAAGCGCCAGGCGATCCCAGCACTCCCCGCCCACAGGACAGTCCATCACCACAACAACATGCATGAACAACGATCACTATAAACATTTACACATGGTAACGTTCGTCGACATTGAGTTATCACTTAGGTTGCATTCTTTTATTCACGCCACAGAAACAATTACTCGACTACAAGCGTTGCCGCCTCGATTCCCAAAAAGAATGGGTCTGCATGTCGACGCCCACAGTTCATACCGGAATACTCATTCGACGCCCCATCGATGAGGTTTATCAAGCCTTTACCGAACCAGGGGTGACGTCGTGGTTCTGGTTCACCCACGGCGATCGTCGCCTGTCACAGGGAGCGACCGTGACATGGACCTGGGGGATGTACGGCGTTTCGACCCGCGTCCTGGTCAAGGATGTTCAGGTTAACCGGCGAATTCTTGTCGATTGGAACCTGGATGATCAGCCGACCGAGGTCGAATGGCGCTTCGAAGCGCGCGGCAAGACGACCTGGGTCGAAATCTTCAACCGGGGCTTTCCCGCCTCGGATGAAGGGGTGAAGGCCGCGCTTGACGCCATGGAAGGCTTCACCCTGGTCCTGGCAGGGGCCAAACTGTGGCTGGAGCGGGCGATCGAGCCGACATTCATCGTCGATCGCTTCCCCGATCAGGTGCTGCCTGACTGGAAGGGCTGAGGCTTAACCGGCCGCCGTCACCGCCGCCTGAAGCTTCAGAGCCTGGACCGTTTCGCGCACGTCGTGGACCCGCACCATGCGGGCGCCGCGCCGCCCGCCCTCCAGCGCCAGAGCCAGAGAGCCGCCCAGACGATCGCCCGCCTCTATCGCCGCGGCGTCCACGCCCTGAATGAGACGCTTGCGACTGGCGGCGTAAAGGACCGGAAAGCCCAGATCGACCAGGGCGCCCAGTCGCGCCGTCAGTGTCAGATTGTGGGCCGTCGTCTTGGCGAAGCCGATGCCGGGGTCCAGCCAGATCTTCTCGCGCGCGATACCCGCCGCCACGGTCGCCTCGGCCCGCGCCGCCAGAAAGGCGACGACCTCGGCCACAACGTCGTCATAGCGCAGGTCGTCCTGCATCGTCTTGGGCGCGCCCTTCATGTGCATCAGCACCACCTCGCAGCCCAGTTCGGCGGCGGTCGCCAGGCTGTCGGGCGCATGGTTCAGGGCCGTGACGTCGTTCCACATCGTCGCCCCGGCGGCGACAGCGGCGCGGGCGACGGCGGGCTTCATGGTGTCGATGCTGATCCGGCCGCCCCAGCGCGCGCGAATCTCGGCGATCAGGGGCGCGACGCGGGCGATCTCTTCGGCCTCATCGACCGGATCCGAACCGGGGCGCGTGCTTTCTCCGCCCACGTCCAGCACGTCGGCGCCCTGTTCGATCAACTTCAGGGCGTGAACCAGGGCGGCCTCGATCGTGGCGTGCCGCCCGCCGTCGGAAAAGCTGTCCGGCGTGACGTTGAGGATGCCCATGACGAGCGGCGGCTTCACGAGGGATTGATGGGTCATGCGACATCGACTCCAGAGGCCGCAGTTTGACTTTCACCGCGCCTGGGTCCAGCCTCTAAAGGCAATGGAACGCTTCGTCAGCCAGGCTCGACGCCTCACCCACGCGGGACGCCGCGTCGAAGGCCTTTAACCCGTAGCGGTCCGCCGTGCGCCCCTGCGCCGGGCGCCCGTTACGGGACCAAGTTGCTTTAAGTCTCCTGTTTCCCCCATTCATTTTGCAGGACCGCGCCGGCCTGGAGCCGCTCGCGTAGATTTGCGCCATGACACGCCGCCCAGACACTACGGACGACAGCCGTCCCGGCGAACCGCCGCGCGGCGCCGACATCATTCCGTTTCGGAGGCCGACCGCGCCTGGGGCGCCGTCCGACCCCGAACATGCCGATCCAGAACAGCCCGACGACGACGGCCCCTCGGCCGCCTGACGTCGCCCGAATTTCCAGAGAGTTTTCCTCATGACCACCCCCCGCAAGGGCGCCCTGCCCGCCATCACGCTTCGCAGCGACGACTTCGACGCCCTGGACCGCCTGGTCGGCGACCTGCCCGGCTCAGGCCCCGCCGGCCTGCTGCAACAGGAACTGGACCGCGCCAAGGTGTGCGAGCCCAAGGCCATGCCCAAGAACGTCGTCACCCTGAACCGCTGGCTTCAGTACGTCGACGACCACAGCCCCGAGGTGCGTCGCGTCCAGCTGGTGCTGCCCAAGGACGCCGATATCGACGCCGGGCGCGTCTCCATCCTGTCCTATGTCGGGGCGGGACTGATCGGCCTGAAGGAAGGCCAGTCGATCAACTGGCCCGACACCTCCGGCGCTGCGCGCAAGCTGACCCTGGTCAAGGTCGAAGACGCCGAAGCGGCCGTAGGCTGAACCGCTTTCGATCAGAGCAAAAAATAGGGGCGCGTCCGACGGACGCGCCCCTTTTCATACCGGCCTGCCGGACAGGCTCTACGCGCTCGTCGCGGGCTGGACGGCGGGCTCGGCCTGCGGCGCCGCCTCGTCTTCCGGCGTGGCCGGGACCGACAGCGACGGACCGACGACCGTGTCGTTCTCGTCGTCGCGTTTGGGCGGCTGGTCGTTCTCCAGCAGATCCTTGATCTCGTCGCCCGACAGGGTCTCGTACTCCAGCAGGGCCTGCGACAGCTTCTCGTGGTCGCCCGCCTTCTCGGTCAGGATGCGGCGCGCCTCTTCCCAGCCTTCGGTGACGATGCGGCGGACCTCTTCGTCGATGATGCGGGCCGTCTCTTCCGAGACGTTCTGGCTGCGCGACACCGAGTGGCCCAGGAAGACCTCTTCCTGGTTTTCGCCGTAAGCCACCGTGCCCAGCTTCTCGGAGAAGCCCCAGCGCGTGACCATGGCCCGCGCCAGCTTGGTCGCCTGCTCGATGTCCGAGCTGGCGCCCGAGGTGATGCTTTCCGGCCCGAAGATCAGCTCCTCGGCGACCCGGCCGCCCGCCATGATGGCGATACGGTCGATCATCTGCTGGAACTTCATGGAATAGCGGTCGCCTTCCGGCAGTTGCATCACCATGCCCAGGGCGCGGCCGCGCGGGACGATGGTCGCCTTATGCACCGGGTCGGCCATCTTGACGTTGATGGCGACGATGGCGTGACCGGCTTCGTGATAGGCGGTCAGGCGGCGCTCTTCCTCGTTCATGGCCATGGACTTCCGCTCGGAGCCCATCATGACCTTGTCCTTGGCGTCCTCGAAGTCGCGGTGCGTGACCATGCGACGGTCCTTGCGGGCCGCCATCAGGGCCGCCTCGTTGACCAGGTTCGCCAGGTCCGCGCCCGAGAAGCCCGGCGTGCCGCGCGCCAGGGTCTTCACATTCACATCGGCGGCCAGGGGCACGTCCTTCATGTGGACGCGCAGGATGCGCTCGCGGCCCGAGACGTCGGGGTTGGGCACCACGACCTGACGGTCGAAGCGGCCCGGACGCAACAGAGCCGGGTCCAGCACGTCGGGACGGTTGGTCGCAGCGATCAGGATGATGTTCTCCGACGCCTCGAAGCCGTCCATCTCGACCAGCAGCTGGTTCAGCGTCTGCTCGCGCTCGTCGTTGCCGCCGCCCAGGCCGGCGCCGCGGTGACGGCCCACGGCGTCGATTTCATCGATGAAGATGATGCACGGCGCGTTCTTCTTGGCTTGTTCGAACATGTCGCGCACGCGGCTGGCGCCGACGCCGACGAACATCTCGACGAAGTCCGAGCCGGAGATCGAGAAGAAGGGCACGCCCGCCTCGCCCGCCACCGCGCGCGCTAGCAGGGTCTTGCCGGTGCCCGGAGGGCCGACCAGCAGGGCGCCCTTGGGGATCTTGCCGCCCAGACGCTGGAACTTGGCCGGATCCTTCAGGAAGTCGACGACCTCCTGCAGTTCGTCCTTGGCCTCGTCCACGCCGGCGACGTCGTCGAAGGTCTTGCGGCCCTTGTGCTCGGTCAGCAGCTTGGCCTTGGACTTGCCGAAGCCCATGGCGCCCTTCGCCCCGCCCTGCATGCGGTTCATGATGAACAGCCAGAAGCCGATGATCAGCGCAACCGGCAGCAGCAGGCCCAGCAGGCCCGACCACCACGGCTGGCGCGTGCTCTTGGTCTCGACCTCGACGCCGGACTTGCGGATCTGCTCGACCAGCTCGGCGTTGGGCACCGGGGTCACGGCGGTGAATTTGCTGTCGTTCTTGAAGACGCCGGTGATCGTCTCGCCGCGCGCGACGATCGACTTGATCTCCTGACGCTCAACGGCGGTCATCAGCTGGGAATAGGTGATGGGTTCGGGGCGACCGGCGGCCGCGGCGCCCTTGGCGCCCGGCATGGCGGGGGCGCCGCCGTTCTGGCTGATCGCAGCGTAGACCGTCACCAGTCCCAGAAGGATCACGCCCCAGATGGCGAAATTGCGCAGGTTCATTCGGTCCTCGGTTCCTCGACGCGGCCGCGCTCGGTCCGTCGATCAGCAGTCTTTCTCTGAAAATAGGTCAGACGGCGGCGTTTCGCCATGAAGGGATTGAAAGAGTCCGTCTTCCTGCGTCGTTTCGCCCCCGAACGCCGCCAAGGCGAGCGCCAGACGTCGCGACGCCAGCGCCCTTACACACGCCCCGCGCCAGGCCAGAACCAGCCGTCCTTCGGGATCGATCAGCACCGGCGCAGCGGCGCGCGCGGCGGGCGGCAGGGGCGCCAGAACGGCGCGCTCGACGTCGGAAAGTTGCGCCAGCCGCCCGGCGGCCGCCTCGACGCGCAGGCCCGACTGATCCGTCACGATCTCGAAACGCCCGTCCCAGACGGCGGATCGCCCCGGCAGCAGGGCCAGCGCAGCAGGCGGGCGGCGTTTCCACTCGCCCGGTTCACGCATCGCCTGAACATGCGCGCCGGACGCCTCGACGCGAGCGCCGCACAGGACCGCGGTGAAGTCCTCGCGGTCCGCCAGTCGCGCCTGAAGGGCCGCCAGGCGATCCCCGCGCGGCGGCGTCGCGCCGCCGCCTGCGCACAGCAGCACGGCCGCCAGCATCGACGCAGGCAGGTCGCGCGATAGAGGCAGAACCCCGGCCCAAGTCTGGTCGCCCGGCTCATGGGCCGCCCTCGCACAAGCAACAGTCGCCGATGACGCAGCAGGGCCCTCTACCTGCGCCAGCGCCGCCCGCGCCCTGCCCCGCCCGTAGCGCAGGTCCGCGTTGGCGGGGTCTTCCAGCCATGTCAGACCGCGCGCGCGCAGATGCTCCCTCAGCGTCTCGCGCCCCTCGCCCAACACAGGCCGCAATAGCAACAGCCCTCGCCCTTCCGGCCAGGCAGGCGACGGCGACGCCTCGCGCAGGCGGCCCAGCGTCGCGCCTTGGGCCCGCATCCAGTCGCCCTCGGCGACGTCATCGGCGGTGTGGCCGGTCAGGATGACGCGCGCGCCTGCTTCCCGCGCTGCCTCGGCCAGCAGGGCGTGACGCGCCGCCCGCGCCCGCGCCGGGACGCCGGGACCGCCGCGCGCGCCCTGCCACGCCAGCCCCCGCCAGTCGGCGCCCGCCGCACGCGCGGCCTCGGCGGCGAAACGGGTCCAGTCCGCGCTGTCGGGGTGGAGATTGTGGTCGACCGTCAGGGCCAGAAGCCGCCGCCCCCTCGCCTTGGCCCAACCGGCGGCGAGGTCCAGCAGGGCCAGGGAATCGCCCCCGCCCGACAGGGCCAGGACGACCGGCTCAGGCCCGGCGTGGTTCAGGCGTGCGTCCAGCCGGGCCCAAATCCGCCGAAGCAGATCCCGGCCGGCCAGATCGCCCATCAGCTGCAGCTGGCGCGCGTCCGAAGCTGGGTCGCGCGGGTCTTCTGCGCCGCCGTGGCCGCCTCGGCGTAGCGGCGGCTGAACTCGGTCAGGGCGCCGCAGGCCTGGGTCGCGCGGTCGGTGGCGCGCAGGGCCTCGGCCAGCTTCAGCGTCGTCTCGGGCGCCCACGGCGTGCGCGGCCAGCCGTTCAGGGCGGCGGCGTAGGCCTGAACCGCCGAAGCGTTGTCGCGCGCGGCGACGTGCAGATCGCCCAAACGGCTGTTGGCCTCGCGCGCCTGAGGCGTGTTCGGCCAGGTGACGATGACGGTCTCCAGCGCGCGTCCGCCGCGCGCCGCGTCCTCGCCCGCCAGACGCATGGCGGCCTGCAGATCCTGCGCCGCATCGCCGGTCGGCGAGTGGGCGACGATCGGCCCGTTCAGTTCAGCGGCTTCCTCGGCGGCCTTTTCGGCGCGCTCGACGCGGCCTTCCAGATCGCGCAGGCGGCGGCTCAGCTGCGTGTTCTCGCGCGTGACCTCGTCCAGTTGGAAGGTCAGACGCTCGCTGTCGGCGTTCATGCGCTGGAACGTCTGCTCCACGTCGCTCAGACGGCGCTCCATGATCGAGACCTGGCCTTGCAGGGCCACGACCTCGGGATCCGTCTCGACCAGCACCGGCTCCCCGGCCGCGTTGCGCTGGGTCAGGGCGCGCTCCAGACGGCGGACGTTACGATCCAGCTGGTCCAGGCGGCGCTTGTCCCACTGGATCGGCTCCATCGGCTGCACCTGGGCGACGACGGCGCCCCCGATCAGGGTCAGGCCGATCGCCGTCAGGACGGCGGGTTTGGTGAGGCGGAATGGCGTCTTCAGCATGGTCCTGTCGTCCCATCGATTTGCGGCGACGGCAAGGCCCCGATCAATGTCCGAGGCCCAGATAGATGATGGCGACGATGAACAGCGTCGCCGCGATCTCGCAGAAAATCAGCAGCGCCACCGTCCGCCACAGGGTCGAAAAGACCTTCAGGCTGTAGGCGCCCTTCAACTGGGCGAACATGTGCGCCGGCACGATCAGGGCCGCGATCGTCGCGGCCGCCGCGCCCGCTCCCTTCAGCGTCGTGGCGACCAGCACCACCGCCATCAGCAGCAGGGACATGAAGGTCAGGGAATAGAGGACGAAGACCCCGTGGTCGTACAGGGTGAAGCCCCGCTTCCACAGAAACATCAGGGCCACGAAGGGGATGGACAACGGCACCAGCAGGAAGGCGAATTTGTAGATGGTCTGCTGCAGCTTGTAGAGCGCCAGGTCCGGGTTCTTCAGCTTCTTGGCGACGGTCTTGGTCAGGCCGTTGGTCTGGCCGTCCGTGCCGACGCTGGAGGCGATGTCCGCCACCTGGGCCTGCCAGCTGCCCGAGGCCAGACCGTCCTTGCGGCCCTCGATCGCGTCCTTCTGCAGACGCTCCAGCTTGGCCTTCTCAGCAATGACGCCGGCTTCAGCTCCGGCCAGAGCGCCGGCGGCGGCGCCGGCCCGCGCGCCGCTGTTGAACGCCGGGGGCGAGCCGTCCGACGGCTCCATCGCCGCCTCCGCCGCATCGACTTCCTTGCGGGCGGCGGCGGCGACCTGCTCCGCTTCGACTATCGCCTCCTTCTGGGCCTCGATCTGCTGCGGCAGGGACGGCAGCGTCACCGCCTGATGCGGCATGAAGCTGAGGGCGAAGAACATGACGAACAGGGTGAACAGGAACATCGCCAGCGGCGAGACGTAGCGGGTCCGCTTGCCCTGCACCCATTCGCGGGTCAGCCGCCCCGGATTGAGGATCAGCAGCGGCAGGGTGCGCCACAAACGGCCGTCGAAATGCATCACCCCGTGCAGCAGCTCTTCGCCCAGATGCAGCAAGGTGCGGTGGACATGGGCCGCCTGGCCGCAGTCGGAGCAGAAGTTGCCCGTAACCTCGGCCCCGCAGTCGGCGCAGGCGCCGTGAGCTTCGCCCGCATGGCCCGTCGGCTTCTCGATCGCCCCGGCGATGACGCCCGCCGTCACCGCTCCGCCCGCCGCTTCCAGATCCATGCTGTCCCTCCCCAGGATTCGCGGCGGACTTTGATCGTCTGGAGGCGCAAAGAAAAGAGGCGCCGGCTTACGCCGACGCCTCGATCCGTCTGTTTTTACGTCGCGTGTTTAGCGCGGCGCGCCCGACACGATGGCGGTGCGGGCGTTGCGGTTCTGGGCCCAGGCCGACTCGTTCGAACCCTCGGCGATCGGACGTTCCTTGCCGAAGCTGATGGTGTCGATGCGGGCGGCCGGAACGCCGCGGCTGATCAGGTAGGAGCGAACGGCCTCGGCGCGGCGGGCGCCCAGGGCCAGGTTGTATTCGCGCGTGCCGCGTTCGTCGGCGTTGCCTTCGATGCGGACCGTGACCTGCGGATAGCGGGCCAGCCAGGCGGCCTGGGCGTCCAGACGCGGCTGGGCCTCGGCGCGCACCGAATAGGAGTCCAGGTCGAAGTAGACGCGGTCGCCGACGTTGACGACGAAGTCCTGCTCCGAGCCGGGCGCCGGGGCGCCGACGTTGCCGCCGCTGACGGGGCCGGTCGGGGCGGTCGGATACTGCGGACCGACGGCCGGCGGCGGCGTTTCGACCGGCACGGCCGGCTCGACCTTGGGCTTGGTGCAGGCGGCCAGCGAGGCCATGGCGACGCCGACAGCGGCGAGCCGGATCAGGGTGGAGGTGTTCATGGATCGTCTCCTTCTCATTCGGTTCGAGGCCGACGCCTCTAGCTTGACTGTATGCGAGCGCTGCTAACGCGCAGCGCAACACCGCGCCAGCCGCGATAACGCACAGTTTATGGGAATGGCTCCGCTCGTGATCTCACGAAGCCGTAAGCCCGTCAGGCCGGGCAGGAATCCGCGCCCTGGCCGATGCCCAGATTGACCGGCGGCGCATCCAGCAGACCCGACCAGGCCGGGTCCGAACCGCGTCCGTCATAGCCCGCCTGAGACACGACGCGGCCCGACAGGTCGACGGTCCACAGACGGGTGTCGCCGCCGGGGCTCTGACGCGCGAAGGCGATGTAGCGGCCGTTCGGCGCCCAGGACGGGCCTTCCTCGAAATAGGAGGACGACAGGATGCGCTCGCCCGTGCCGTCGGACTTCATCACGCCGATGTGGAAGCGGCCGCCTTGCTGCTTGGTGAAGGCCACCAGGTCGCCGCGCGGGCTCCAGGCCGGGGCGGTGTAGCTGCCGCCGCCGCGGCTGATCGGGCGCTGGCCCGAGCCGTCCGCCCGCATGGTGTAGAGACGCGCCGAACCCGAACGGTCCGAGGTGAAGACGATCTGATTGCCGTCGGGGCTGAACGACGGCGAGGTGTCGATGCCGGGGTCGGTCGTCAGACGCGACAGCTGGCGGCTGCGCAGGTTCATCACATAGACGTCGGTGTTGCCGCCCCGGATGATCGAGAAGGCCATCTTGGACCCGTCGTTCGAGAAGCGCGGCGCCAGAACCTGGCCGTCGAACTCGCCCAGGCTTTCGCGGCGGCCGGTCGACAGATTGTAGAGGTAGATGCGGCTGTAGTCCTTGCCCAGCGCCACATAGGTCACTTCGTCAGGGTTCGAGGCCGAGAAGCGCGGCGACATGATCACCTCATCGCCCTGGGTCAGGAAGACGGGGTTGTAGCCGTCCTGGTCGACGATGGTCAGGCGCGACAGCTTGTTCAACTGGGTGCCGCTTTCGGACACGAACAGGACGCGGGAATCGAAGAAGCCCGCCTCGCCGGTCAGGCGCTGATAGACCACGTCCGAGATCTTGTGCGCGATCCGGCGCCACTGCTCGGAAGTGGCGGTGAACTGATAGGAGACCAGCTGGCACTGGCGATAGGGGTCGTACAGGCGGAAGCCCACGTCGATCCGCCCGTCCGCGCGGGGCGTCACCCCGCCGTACAGCACCGCCTGGGCGCCGATGGAGGTCCACTGCGGGAAGTTCGGGGCGTTGGCCAGGGTCAGGCCCGTCTCCACGAAACTGGCCGGGTTCAGCGGATCGAAGAAGCCGGATCGCTTCAGGTTGCCGCTGATGACGCCCGAAATCTGCGACCCGTTCTGGCCGGTGAAGGGCACGACGGCGATCTGAAGCGGGCGCAGCACGCCCTCGTCCACCACCACATCCTGCATCGGCGCCCCGACGGCCGGGGTGGATTGCGCCTGGACGGACCCGCCCAGCGCCAGGGGCGCGGTCATCGCAAGCACGGCGGCCGAGGCGAGAAGGCGGTTCAGGCGCATGGATCGATCCTTCGGGTCGTTACGGTCAGGCTGGCCGCCCCTCTTAACATCAGCGCGGCGGATGATCGCCAGCTTCACGGGGATTTGGGCGACTTTGGGGTGATAGGCGATTTACGTCCTAACGGTTCCCGCATTGACGCTTGGTTTCAAAGCGGAAGGGCACTTCCTGCGCCTGGAAGCCATCGGGCACGGTGAAGGGCGAGGTCGCCCGCAGCGCGCGCAACATGGCCTCGGACGCGGCGCGCCAAGTCGGGTCGTTCTGGGTGTCCTGAAGGCGCGGCGTGCCGATGATCTGGCCGTCGGCGCTCAACCGCACCGTCACGCGGATCACCAGGTCGTCCATGCCCGGCATGTCGCAGTTCAGGTTCCAGTTCGGCGTCACCTGAGCGCCCAGGGCGGCCAGCTGCGGCCCGGTCGCGCGCGGCGCGGAGCCCGCGCCCTGCTGGCCCGGCGCCGGACGGCCGCGGTTCTGGGTCGGGCGCGGCGGCCCGGCCAGGGCGTCAAGGTCCAGTCCCGGCGTCGGGCGCGTACGCGGCGGCGTGGCGGGGGCCTTCTTCTCGGGCGGCGTCGGCGTGGGCCGGGGCGACGGCGTCGACGCCTTCTTCTCAGGCGGCGTCGGGGTCGGCCGCGGCGTAGGCGCGGGACGCGGCGTCGGGGCCTTTTTCTCGGGCGGAGTCGGGGTCGGGCGCGGCGCGGGCGGCGTCGGGCGCGGTTGCGGCGCGGGCGGCGTGGGGTCCGGCTCGGGCGGAGTCGGCTCGGGCGGGGTCTCGACCGGGGCCGTCTCCCCATCCTCGAGCGAAGGCTCCTCCTGCGGATTGTCGGCGGGCGCAGCGGCGATCTCGATGTCCGAGACGATCGACACCGGCACGGAGTTCACCAACGGCTTCGGCTCGTCCTTCGACGACCAGGACACGAAGGCGAGCGCCACCACCCCCGCGTGCAGGGCGATGGAGCCGAGGATGGCGGGGCTGGGGCGGCGCAAGGTCCGTCAGCCCTCCGTCGGCTCGTCGGCGGCGGTGTCGGTGATCAGGTTCAGCTTGGTGAAGCCCGAAGCCGACAGGCGCGCCATCACGCGCGCCACGGCCTGATAGGGGGCGCGGCCGTCGGCGCGGATGAAGACGGCCTTGTCGCGCGCGTTCTCGCCGCCCTCTTCCGCCACGCGCAGGGCCAGTTGCTCCCAGCGGACCTCGCCCTCGCCGATGAAGATGGCGCCGTTCCGGTCGATGCTGACCGTAACCGGCTTGTCGGTCGTCTCGACCGCGCTGGCCTCGGTCTTGGGCAGCTCGACCGGCACCCCGACCGTCAGCAGCGGCGCCGAGATCATGAAGATGATCAACAGCACCAGCATCACGTCCACCAGGGGCGTGACGTTGATCTCGCTCAGCGGCCGTTTGCGCGCGCGGCGACGGCCGCGCCCGCGCGCTTCACCGCCGCCTCCTCCACCCAGGGCCATGGATCAGGCGCCCCGGCGCAGGTTCAGGTCGGACGACGGCGGCGGCGGCGGGGGCGGAGGCGTCGCAGGCGCGCCCAGACGCCGGGCGATGGCCGACTGCAGATCGTCCGCAAAGGCCTCCAGACGGCCCGTGAACTTGCCCGCCGACACCGAGAAGGCGTTGAAGGCGATATAGGCCGGGATGGCCGCCGCCAGACCGATAGCCGTGGCGAACAGGGCCTCGGCAATGGCCGGCGCCACCGTCGTCAGATTGGTGTTGCCCGCCGCCGCAATGCTGTCGAAGGCGTTCATGATGCCCCACACCGTGCCGAACAGGCCGATGAAGGGCGAGGCCGTGGCGACCACCGACAGCACGCCCAGACCGTTCTCGATATTCTGGCTTTCCCGAGCGATGACCGAATCCAGCGCCCGGTCGATACGGGCGATCAGCATGTTCCCTTGCGTGTCCGTCATGGCTCCGCGCGCGCGCGCCTCGCGCCAGTCCTGCAGGGTCAGCACCAGCATGCGCGGCAGGGGATCGACCGGCTGAGGCCCAGCCTGGGCGGCGACCTCCTCCAGCGAGCGGCCGCTCTCGACCTGCTTTTCGAACTCGGTCGCGCGGGCGTTCATGCGTGAGAACCGCACCGCCTTGTCGATGATGATGGTCCAGGACCAGACCGAGGCCGCGGCCAGGCCGATCATCACCGTCTTGACCACCCAGTCGGCGGTCATGAACAGCTCGATGGGATTCAGCAGGGAGGCGTCGGCGGGCGGAGTCATGCGTGGTCCTTGGCGAAGAGTCCGTTCATCCGCCTTTTGCACCGGGCGGACGTGGCAGTTTCATGGCGGCGGGTCTAGCGGGCGTCGCGCCCGGCGTCATCAGCCTACCGGCTGACAACCTCGTTATTGCCGAGCCGATCCTGTTTCCCCCGACAGCCAGGGCGTCACCAGTTCGATCAGCCGCTTCGTCGGACGGCGCGGACGCCCGTCCAGATGGATGCAGACGGCGACGACGTCCGCCCGGCACAATACGTCGCCGTCGCGCTCGACCGTCTGGCGGATGATCAGGCGCGGCCCCTTGATCGCTTCATAGCGGGTGCGCACCGCCAGGGCGTCGTCGATCCGCGCGGGCTTCAGATATTTGATCGCCAGATCCGACACCACGAAGGCCAGCGGCTCGTCCTGCTCCAGCAGGTCGACATGCCCTACCCCCGCCAGACGCAGGAAGTCCGACCGCCCCCGCTCGAAATAGCGGACGTAGTTGGCGTGATAGACTAGGCCGGTGAAGTCCGTGTCCTCGTAATAAACCCGCACGGGCAACAGGTGATCGCGGCCGTCGAAGCGGCCGGCGCTGGGTTGGTCGGTCATGGTCTCAGCTCTTGCCGGAAACGGCGGCGGGCGCCGGGGCGTCGAAGCCCGGACAGTAGCGCGATTTCAGCGTCGCGAACTCGCCCGTCAGCGGGTCGTGGCTCATCAGGATGCGGTTGGGCCGGGAAACGAAGGCCACGGCCTCCCGACTGCCCTTCAGCCCGGCGTAGCCGCAGGCGGCCTTGCCGCGCCCGGCCTCGACATGCCGGACCTCGGCCTGCGGCCCCATCTGTTCGCGCACCTGCTCAAGCGCGCGTTCGGCGGGCGTGGTCTGGCGGGGTCCGAAGCGCGCCCCCTGGGTCAGGGCGTAGAGGCTGAAACCGCCCAGCACCAAGACAGCCGCGCCGAGCACGACGATCATCCGGTTCATCCTGCGGGGATGCGCCAAGGCCGCCTCCTTCTGGGAAAGGGAGGATGACCGGCTTTACCGCCGAGGTGAAGTCTTTTTGCGAAAGATTCGCGCGACGTCTGCTCAGTCGCGGTCGTAGAGGCGCATCACGGCCAAGGCGCCGATGGTGGTCAGCACGCCCAGCGCAAAGGCGCCGACCAGCGAGCTGGTGGCCGCCGCCGTCGACACCGTGACGGGCCGCTTGGCGTACCACTGAACGATCTCGCCGGCGTGGGCGTGATCGATGCCCTCGTCATAGGCTTCGTCCAGATAGGTGTCGTCGGCGGCGGCCATCGGCGTCTCCAATTCTTGCCTGCGCATAATCCCCGGCGCGTTCGGGCGGTTCCCCTCTCGTGACAGAGGAAGCGCCATCCAGTAAAGGGCGCCCCTCAGCATATTCGACATCTGGCGAGCGACTCCATGGCCGGCCATTCCAAATTCAAGAACATCATGCACCGCAAGGGCCGCGCTGACGCGGTCCGTTCAAAGCTCTTTTCGCGCCTGTCACGGGAAATCACCGTGGCGGCCAAGTCGGGGATGCCCGACCCGGCGATGAACCCCCGGCTGCGTCTGGCGGTGAACAACGCCAAGGCCGAATCGATGCCGAAGGAGAACATCGAGCGCGCCATCAAGAAGGCCTCGGGCGGCGAAGTCGATGCGATGGAGGAGATCCGCTACGAGGGCCGCGGCCCCGGCGGCGTCCAGGTCATCGTCGAAGTCCTGACCGATAACCGCAACCGCGCCGCCTCGGGCGTGCGCTCGGCTTTCGCCAAGAACGGCGGCGCCCTGGGCGAGAGCGGCTCGGTCACCTTCATGTGGGATCGGGTCGGCAAGATCCACTATCCGGCCGAGGCGGGATCTGAAGACGCCGTGATGGAGGCCGCCATCGAGGCCGGCGCCGCCGACGTCGAGAGCGACCTGGTCAAGCCCGACATCTATGAGGACGCGCCGGGCCACACCATCTGGACCGCCTTCGAAGACCTGAACGAAGTGGCCGAGGCCATGTCCAAGGTGCTGGGCGACCCCAAATCCACCGCCATCGTCTGGAAGCCGCAGTCGGAGATCGACCTGACGGGCGATTCGGTCGGCGTCCTGTTCAAGCTGCTGGACGCCCTGGACGGCGAAGACGACGTGCAGCAGGTCTATTCGAACGAGAACATCTCGGACGAAGACGCGGCCAAGTACGCGGGCTGATCCGCACGCGATGATCCTGTCCCCGACGCCGCACCCATGCGGGAGCGGCGTCGGGGCTCAGGAACCGGACCTGAGTTCGGAGGCTTCTTAGGGCTCAAGCCTTGCCGCGAGGAGCCCGCCCCATGGACATCACCCAGCTGATCCTGGACGACCACGCCGAACAGCGCAGGCTGTTCTCGTTGATCGAGCAGATCGGCGCGGACAATGTCGAGGCGCTGGAGGCGGTCTGGGGGCGGCTGTCGGCCTTTCTGGACGCCCACGCCGAGGCCGAGGAGCGGCATTTCTATCCCGCCCTGCTGAAACTGGGCGAGGGCGTCAATGACGCAGACGACGGCACGGTCGAGGGCGAGACCGAGGACGCCATCGAGGATCACAACAAGCTGCGCGACGCGGTGAAGGCGGTGGCCGCGCACGCGGTCGGCAGTCGCGCCTGGTTCGACGCGGTCGGCGCGGCCAACATCGTCAACTCCAAGCACATGGGCGAGGAGGAGCGGCAGGGGCTGACCGACTTCCGCCTGAACGCAGACCTGCAGACCCGGCACGACCTGGGCGTGCGCTTCGCCGCCTTCCAGGCCCGCCACATCGCCGGGGTGAAGCCGGTCAACAAAGACCCCGAAACCTACGTCGAGAACCATGGCTGACGCCGCCTGGCTGGAGACCGTCGTCCTGCCCATCGCCGGCGCCCTGATCGCCGGCGGGATGATCGGCTTCGAGCGCGAGTGGCGCGGCCGGCCGGCGGGGTTCCGCACCCACATCCTGGTCAGCCTGGCGTCCTGCCTGCTGATGCTGGCGGCCATGACCCAGGCCGACTGGGCTTTCCGCGCCCTGCCGGACGAGAACATCGTCACCGACCCCACCCGCATGGCCCACGGGGTGCTGACGGGAATCGGCTTCCTATGCGCCGGGGTCATCTTCCGCACCGGCTTCTCCATCCACGGCCTGACGACGGCGGCCTCGCTGTGGATCACCTCGGCCATCGGCCTGCTGTTCGGGGCCGGCCTGTTCGCCCTGGGCGCGGCGGGGACGGTGATCACGGGCCTGATCCTGGTCGCGCTGCGGCTGGTCAGCGCGCGGCTGCCGGACCGCACCCTGACCGATGTGGAGGTGTGCTGGCGTCGTGACGGCCGCTCGCCCGAAGCCGAGGTCGAGGCCGCTCTGCGCGCGATCGATCCGAAGCCCGCGCCCGACCGTTTCGAACTGATCGACGACGGCGCGGTGGTGCGCCGCAGCTGGCGCGTCCGCGCCGAGGGCGAGACGGCGCTCAAGACCCTGGCGGGGCGGCTGTCGGCCCTGCCTTCGGTCTGCGGCTACGTGCTGAATCCGCGCGACGACTGACGACTTGCCCCGGCCTGCGCGGAGGTCCAACCTGCGCGGTCGTTGGGAGCGTTGGGATCATGGCGATCGACTGGGGCGTGACGCATTGGGGCGTCGAGGAACTGAGTCTGCTGGCGCCGGTGGCCTCGGCCATGGTGGCGGGCGGGCTGATCGGCATCGAGCGGACCTATCACGGCCATCCGGCGGGGTTCCGCACCCACATCCTGGTCTGCATGACCTCCTGCGTCCTGATGCTGGCGGCCATGCATCAGGCCAGCTGGGGCTTCGTCGCCCTGCCCGAGCAGCGGCTGGTGATCGACCCGACGCGGATGGCGCACGGCATACTGACCGGCATCGGCTTCCTGTGCGCCGGAGTGATCTTTCGCGAGCGGTTCTCGGTGCACGGCCTGACCACGGCGGCTTCGTTGTGGACCACCTCCGCCACCGGGGTGATGTTCGGGGTCGGCCTGTGGAAGCTGGGACTGATCGCGGCGGGGGCGACCCTGCTGGTGCTGGCCATCCTGCGCTTTCTCGACGCGCGCCTGCCCCACGTCGGGGTGCTTGACGTCACCCTGCGCTGGACGCGCGGCGCGGCGCCGCAAGAAAAGGCGCTGCGCGCCCTACTGGGCGAGAACGGCCTCAAGCCCACGCGTATCGGCCATGTCGTCAGCCCCGACGGCCAGATCCACGAACACCACGTCAAGGCGCGGGGCCCCATGCCGCTGAAGGTCGACGCCCTGTCCCGCGCCCTGTCGGATCAGGCGGGTCTGGCCGGTTTCTCGGTCATGCCCAGAGACGATTGAGCCGACATCGGGCCCTGAAGCTGCGCCCGGTCATTGTTCGCTAACCCTCTTTGGGGCAATAGGAACGGATGGCGAACGAAACGACTCGGATCCTGGGGCTGGACCCCGGCCTGCGCCGCACCGGCTGGGGCGTCATCGAAAGCGAGGGCAGCCGCCTGCGCTGGATCGCGCACGGCGTCGTCGCCCCCGACGACAAGGCGCCTTTCTCCGAGCGGCTGCTGCATCTGCTGGAGCAGGTCGGCGAGGTCTGCGCCGCCTATGACTGCGACGAGGCGGCGATCGAAGAGGTCTTCGTCAACGTCAATCCGGCCTCGACGCTGAAGCTGGGCCATGCGCGGGCCGCGGTCATGCTGGCCCCGGCGCGGGCGGGACTCAGCGTCGCCGAATACGCCCCGACCCTGATCAAGAAGGCGGTGGTGGGCGCCGGGCAAGCCGACAAGAGCCAGATCGCCTTCATGATCAAACGGCTGCTGCCCGCCTCGGGCGAGGTCAAAGCCGACGCCGCCGATGCGCTGGCCGTGGCGGTCACCCATGCGCATCATCGTCGGTTTCGGGCCTTGCCGGTGCGAGGCGCGGCATGATCGGCCGTCTGCGCGGCATCCTGGCCGAGGTCGGCGAGGCGGAGTGCCTGATCGACTGCGGCGGGGTGGGCTATGTCGCCACCTGCGGGGCGCGGACGCTGGGCCGCCTGCCCGCGCCGGGCGACGAGACCCTGCTGTTCATCCAGAGCCAGTGGAGCCAGGACCAGGGGCCGCGTCTCTACGGCTTCCTGAGCCGGGACGAGCGCAAGGTCTTCAACCTGATGCTGACCATTCAGGGCGTCGGGCCGAAGGCGGCGCTGGGGGTGCTGGACGTGCTGCCGCCCGCCGAATTGGCCGCCGCCGTCGCGCGCGAGGACAAGGCCGCCGTCGGCCGCGCCAACGGCGTGGGCCCGAAGCTGGCCCTGCGCATCGTCACCGAACTGAAGGGCAAGAGCCTGAGCGAGGGCGTCTTCGCTCCGAGCGCGCCGGGCGTCCATGTCGAAGCCGCCGTCGCCCCGCCGCCGCCCAGCGTCACCGGCGAGGCGGTCGCCGCCCTGCTGGGCCTGGGCATCGCCGAGGTCAACGCTCGCCGCGCCGTCGATCACGCCCTGATCAAGCTGGGCGAGGAGGCGGAGCTGCCGCTCGTCATCCGCACGGCCCTGCAGGAGCTGGGACGATGAGGGGCCCCCACGTCATTCCTTCTCCCTTGAGGGGAGAAGGTGGGCGCCGCAGGCGCTCGGATGAGGGTGCTGTTTCCGCGCGCTCTTCCAGCAGTCGTTCAGCTTGCCGCCAGCCTCACCCTCATCCGTCTTGCTCCGCAAGCCACCTTCTCCCCTCAAGGGAGAAGGCGAAATGACTGACGACCGCATCATCTCGCCTGCCCCTGCGCCCGGCGAGCAGCACGACCGCGCCCTGCGGCCCCAGACCCTGTCCGAGTTCGTCGGCCAGTCGGCGGCCAAGGGCAATCTGAAGGTCTTCATCGACGCCGCCCGCGCCCGCTCCGAGGCGCTGGACCACGTCCTGCTGTTCGGTCCTCCGGGGCTAGGCAAGACGACCCTGGCGCAAATCGTGGCGCGCGAACTGGGCGTGGGCTTCCGCGCCACCTCCGGCCCCATCCTGGCCAAGGCGGGCGACCTGGCGGCCATCCTGACCAACCTCGAACCGCGCGACGTCCTGTTCATCGACGAGATCCACCGCATGGCCCCGCAGGTGGAGGAGATCCTCTATCCGGCGATGGAGGACCATGTGCTGGACCTGATCATCGGCGAGGGGCCTTCGGCGCGCAGCGTGCGCATCGACCTGGCGCCCTTCACCCTGGTCGGGGCGACGACGCGGGCGGGTTTGCTGGCCACGCCGCTGCGGGACCGTTTCGGCATTCCGCTGCGGCTGGAATTCTACACCCCCGAAGAGCTGACGGCCGTCATCCGCGGCGCGGCGCGCAAGATGGGCGCGGCCATCACCGAGGACGGGGCCATGGAGATCGCGCGCCGCGCGCGCGGCACGCCGCGCATCGCCGGACGGCTGCTGCGGCGGGTGCGGGATTTCGCCGATGCTGAAGGCGGCCCCATCGACCGGCTGGCCGCCGCGCGGGCGCTGGCGCGGCTGGAGGTGGACGAGGCCGGGCTGGACAGCCTGGACCGCCGCTTCCTCAAGGCCCTGATCGAGAACTACGGCGGCGGGCCGGTCGGCATGGACACCCTGGCCGCCGCCATCGCCGAGGCGCGCGACGCGGTCGAGGACGTGATCGAGCCCTATTTGCTGCAGCAGGGCTTCATCCAGCGCACGCCGCGCGGCCGCATGGCCTGCGCGCGCGCCTATGAGCATCTGGGCTTGGAGACGCCGCAGGCGCCGCCCGCCGCCGCGCCGGACCTGTTCGGGAAATAGAAGGCCCTACCCCGCCATCAGGGCCTCGACCTCGGCGCGGTCGCCCAGCGACGGCTGCGCCCCCGGCCGGGTCGCCGCCAGCGCCCCGGCGGCGCAGGCGAAGTGAAGCGCGGCGTCCGGCTCCATGCCCTCCAGCAGGGCCACGGCGATCGCCCCGACGAAGGCGTCGCCCGCCCCCACCGCGTCCACAGCCGTGATGCGCGGCGGCGTGGCCCAGGCCATCGCCACCCCGCGCCGATACATGACCGCCCCGCGCGCGCCCTTGGTCACGACCACCAGCCCGCCGCCGACGTGCAGGGCGTCGCCGTAGAAGGCGGCTTCCGTCTCATTGACCACCAGCAGGTCCGCGCGGCGCAGCAGGGCCTCCGACACCGGCGCGGCGGGCGCCAGGTTGACGCAGACGAAGTCCGTCGCCCGGCCCACCGCCGCCTCCACCGTCTCGATCGGCAGCTCCAGCTGGGCGATCAGCGGCGTCTCGATCCGGGCGGGCAGTTGCTCCGGCGTCACGAAGTGGTTGGCGCCGGCGGCCACGGTGATCTGGTTCTCGCCGGTCGGATCGACGGTGATCAGGGCCACGCCGGTCGGGGCGGCGAGGTCCGTCTCCACCCCCGACAGGTCGACGCCGTGGGCCAGCATCAGGGCCACCGCCGCGCCCGACATTTCATCATCGCCAACCCGGCCGATCAGCGAGACCTCGGCGCCCAGCCGACGCGCGGCCAGCGCCTGATTGGCGCCCTTGCCGCCGGGATGGCGCGACAGGGTCGCCCCCGTCACGGTCTCCCCCGGGGCAGGCAGGGACGGCGCCGCCGCCACAATATCCAGATTGATCGAGCCGACGACGGTGATCCTCATGCGCCTTCTCCCAAACGCTGGGTGATCAGGGCGAAGACCCCGGCCGCGTCGGCCTTCGTCGCCCAGAAATGGTTCGCCCCGGCCGCCTCGACACGGAACTCGACCGCTGTGTGGCCTCGGGTCAGGTCGCTTTCGGTCTCCACCGCGATGCGGCAGGGAGCCAGCTCGAACAGGTCAGGCCGCAACAGCCAGGCCACCGTGCAGGGGTCGTGCAGCGGCCCCGCATCCCAGCCCACGATCCGCCGCTCCACCCGCTGGGAGAAGCGCAGCATCGCCGCCGCCGTGCGGGCCGAGGCCGTGGGCAGGGCCTCGATCGCCGCGATCCTACCTTCCGTCGCCCGCACCTGATGGGTGGCGTCCAGCCCCATGACGATCATGCGGCAGCCCGAAGCGAAGACCTCGGCCGCCGCGTCCGGGTCGGCCCAGATGTTGAACTCGGCCGAGGCGGTGATGTTGCCGCCTTCCGAGCGCGCGCCGCCCATGACCACGACCGGCCCCAGATGCGCCGCCAGCGCCGGTTCGGCCCGCATGGCCAGCGCCAGATTGGTCATCGGCCCCATGACGGCCAGCGCCACGGCCCCCGCAGGCCGCGCCATCACCAGCCGCACGATGGCCTCAGCCGCCGTACCATCCGCCACAAGGGCGGCGGGCTCGAACGGGGTCAGGTCGCCCAGCCCCTCAGCCCCGTGGAACTCGCCCGCCCCGGCCGGCTCGCGGCGCAGGGGGCGCTCGGCGCCCGCGAACACCGGCACGTCCTCGCGCCCGGCGATCTGGCGCAGGATGCGGGCGTTGCGCGCGGTCTTTTCGGCGCTGACGTTGCCCCCGACCGTGGTCACGGCCAGCAGGTCGAGGTCAGCAGAGGCGAAGGCGGTCAGCAGCCCCGTGGCGTCATCCACGCCGGGGTCGCAATCAATGATCAGGCTCTGTTTCACTGATCCGGTGTGCCGGTTGGCAGGCCGTGAATCAATGCCCGGCGCGCCTTGCCTCCTCCCTTCGCGCGCCCATATGCTTCGTCACACACGCTGTTCCAGAAAGCCCCGCCGCCATGACCGACGCCGCCCCGCTCAAGCCGCTGAAGATCGACTTCGTCTCCGACGTCATGTGCCCGTGGTGCGCCGTGGGGCTGGGCGGGCTGGAGCAGGCGCTGGAACGGCTGCAGGGCGAAGGGATCGCCGCCGACATCGCCTTCCAGCCGTTCGAGCTGAACCCCGACATCGCCCCCGAGGGCGAGAACATGGGGGAGCACCTGGCCCGCAAATACGGCTCCACCCCCGAACAGTCGGCCGCCAACCGCGCCGCCATCACCGCCCGCGCCGCCGAGGTCGGGGTCGAGATGAACTTCCGCGACGACAGCCGCATGTGGAACACCTTCGACGCCCACCGCCTGCTGCACTGGGCCGGCCTGACGGCGCCGGACAGGCAGGCGGCGCTGAAACACGCCCTGTTCGGCGCCCACTTCACTGAGGGCCGCAACGTCTCGGACGCGGGCGTCCTGACCGAGGCGGCGCAGGCCGCCGGGCTGGACCGCGCCGAGGCCGCCGAGGTGCTGGCCTCCGGCCGCTATGTGCAGGAGGTGCGCACGGCGCAGGCCCTGTGGCGCGCGCGGGGAATCACCTCCGTCCCCGCCGTGGTGGTGGAGGACAAATATCTGATCTCCGGCGGCCAGCCGACGGAAGTCTTCGTCAACGCCCTGCGCGAGATCGCGGGCAAGGCGTAGTTTCCTTCTCCCCTTGCGGGAGAAGGTGGACGACGAAGCCGGACGGATGAGGGGGTGCGACGCCGTGTCCGCCCCATGTATCGGTCGGTGAGAGACCCCTCATCCGGCCCTTACGGGCCACCTTCTCCCACAAGGGGAGAAGGGGCGGAAAAAACAGAGTCCAATTCGTCTGAATCGTCTGAAATCACCGCCCTCTCTTCCGGCGCGAGGCGGGCGCTGAGGGCGTTGATGCGGGCCTCGACGGCTCGGCGGCCCGCGTGGTCGTCGGGGGCCAGACGGGCGGCGTCGCGGGCGACGGCGACGACCGCCTTCATGTCGGCTTCCAGCGTATCGAGCGGGTCAGGCCGGGGCGCCGGGCTGGGCGCAGGCGGCGAGCTTTCCGGCTCGGCGGCGGCCAGCAGGGCCGGGTCCGTCAGCGCCCGCCAGGTGCGCAGCCACGACGCCGCCTCGGCCGCCCGGCCGCGCCGCACCGCCCGGTTCAGCCGCATCAGGGCCTGAGCCGCCATCGCCGCCAGATCGGGGGCGTCCGCCGCCGCATCCTCGACCGGATAGTCTTCGTCAGGCCACGGGTCCGGGTCGCCCGCGTCGCAACGGCGCCAGCCCTCGCGCGCGGCGCGGGACCGCAGCGTCCCCAGCTTCAGCCCATAGCGGTCGCAAACGGCCTCGGCCGTATCCCCGGCCAGATAGTCACGCCGCGCCGCCGCCCAGGTCGCCTCGGAGCGGACGCGATAGCCGTCCCGCGGCGCCGGGTCTTCGTAGTAGTGGCCACGCCCGGCGTCATCCGTTTCGGTCCGCTCGGCGGTCGAGGGCCGCACATGATCGGGGATGTAGGTGGTGTCGCCGTACTCGTCCTGCTCCCACCGGCCGGAGGCGATAATGCGCGGCGCCTTCTCATGCCAGTCTTTCTCCCGCTCTTCGTTCATCGCGCCGCCTCCTGCCTGAAAGGCGGAGGATGGCGGACGGGTGCGTCAGGATCGGACGGGACTCCTGTTCATTCTCCCTTCGCCAAACGTAAGAGAAGCTCAAGAGAAGCGTTGCGGTTAGCCAAACGATTTCCCATATCGGCGTTCTTGCCGCATTTCGCGGCCCATAAAAAGGAAACGCTTTGGCCTATAGATACGTCCCATTGATCCGCAGCAAGGCTGGTGAAGCCACCGCTCTTGCAAACTTGCAACCAGCGACGAAGGCGCGTGTTTTTCCCGTCGTCCATCTCACGAGCAGCGTAGCAGAAAGCTTCGTGAACCGACTTGTTGCTGGCTGGGCAGGTCATGCGATAGCTATCGATGGCCTATTCAACTTCAGCGAAACTGGTTCCGCTGTCGATATGGTGAACGTTATCACCGATTTGCGTGCCGGCGGCGTACCCGCGCTGCCCTCCATCGAAATGGCCGCATCAACGGCTTACATCGCAGCAGCGCTTCCTCTCGCGGCTGCCTATGGTGCCGTTGTCAAAGTGCGTCTTGGAGACCTGCCCACCTTGATCGCTTGGTGTGCAGCTAATGGATTGCCCGCAAACCAGGTCGACATCATCCTCTGTGCGGGTCACCTGCCCGCGTTCGGGGCCGGGGTTATCGATCCTGTCGTGGTGAATGCGCTGCAAACCTTCCCTGGCGCTGGGACATGGCGGTCTGTGACCGTTGCATCGTCGGCAGCACCAAAAGATCATACTGGCTTGGCGCTAGGCCCCAATGTGGTCCCGCGTCTTGACTGGCAGCTCTGGCAGAACGTCCATGCTTCAGCTCCATTCAAAGTCGACTATGGTGACCACGGGATCGGCCACCCAGATATGACTGAGCCGCCAGGTGTGGCGATGGCAAGAGCGACCGTCAGTGCACGCTATACTCGCGACAACGACTGGCTTGTAATTAAAGGTCGGCCGACATCAGGATCTACGGGTCAACCAATGCGTGTTCAATATCAAGCTCACGCAAACACCTTCCGAGCGGATCCAGGTTTCGGCGGACTTGCGAGTTGCTGGGGGGATACGCGAGTACTGCACTTCGCATCACCGACCAACAGTTCCGGCAGTCGGACCTCATGGGTAGAGTTGAGCACCAATCGCCACATTGAGTTGGTTATCGATCGGCTGCCCTAGCCATCCCTGACGACGTTTGAGCGCGCTACGAACTTCCGAACGCAGCTCATCTAAGCTAAGCACTTCGCAGAGACGGCCGTGCAATTGCGCGGCCGTCTTACTTTTCCAACCAATAACCAATCCGTGCCTATCTAGCACTTCCAGAACTTCTTCTCGCCACAGCATTTGCGCGACAATCATCGGGTCATGCTTAGGATTCATCTTGGCGTCGCGTGATTTGCAAATGTGCACTTTGCTTCCCACTGACGTGGCTACATGAATGCCCCACCAATTAGGGATAACCTTGCGAGCTTCGCGAGAATGCTTCGAACCAACGACTAAGTGTACTCGATCGAAAAGACGGCTGTAGAGCTCAGCCTGTTGAGGGAGGCGCGCAAGGGTATCACGATCACTTTTGAGCTCGTACCCGACAAGCTCGCCATTGATTACAGCGATGTCTACTCGAACAGAGCCGGCCCAGACGCCCATTTCCTCGACAATGCGAGTATCACGGTCACCAGCGTGCTCGACAGCGAGTAATTCTCGCACAGCCATACGAACATCTGCGTCTCGCATCGTGCACCTCCCCCCGGCAGCGAATCCAACTTAGCGCACTACCCGGGCGCGCAGCGTGACGTATTGGACTCGGCTAAAAAGAAATCAAGCGGCACAGCACTCACACCTTCACCTCAATCTCCCCGCCCCCGGCCCTGAACTTCGCGCTCATCTCAGCCATGCCCGCCTCGGCGTCCGTCAGGCTGGCGCCCGCGTCGTTCTGGGCCTTGGCGGCGTCGCGGATGTCCTGGCTGATCTTCATGCTGCAGAATTTGGGGCCGCACATGGAGCAGAAGTGGGCGGTCTTGTGCGCCTCCTTCGGCAGGGTCTCGTCGTGGAATTTGCGGGCGGTCTCGGGGTCCAGGGAGAGGTTGAACTGGTCCTCCCAGCGGAACTCGAAGCGGGCTCTGGAGAGGGCGTCGTCGTGGGCGCGGGCGCCGGGGTGGCCCTTGGCCAGGTCGGCGGCGTGGGCGGCGATCTTGTAGGTGATGACGCCGTCCTTGACGTCCTGGCGATCGGGCAGGCCCAGATGCTCCTTGGGCGTGACGTAGCAGAGCATGGCCGTGCCGAACCAGCCGATCATGGCCGCGCCGATGGCCGATGTGATGTGGTCGTAGCCGGGGGCGATGTCGGTGGTCAGCGGGCCAAGCGTATAGAAGGGAGCCTCGTGGCAGTGCTTGAGCTGCTCATCCATGTTGGCCTTGATCTTGTGCATCGGCACGTGGCCGGGGCCTTCGATCATGACCTGGCAGCCCTTGGCCCAGGCGATCTTGGTCAGTTCGCCGAGGGTGCGCAGTTCGGCGAACTGAGCCTCGTCGTTGGCGTCGGCGATGGAGCCGGGGCGCAGGCCGTCGCCCAGCGAGAAGCTGACATCATAGGCGCGCATGATGTCGCAGATGTCCTCGAAGTGCTCGTAGAGGAAGCTCTCCTTGTGGTGGGCCAGGCACCACTTGGCCATGATGGAGCCGCCGCGCGAGACGATGCCCGTCACGCGCTTGGCCGTCATCGGCACGAAGGGCAGGCGCACGCCCGCGTGGATGGTGAAGTAGTCCACGCCCTGTTCCGCCTGTTCGATCAGGGTGTCGCGGAAGACTTCCCAGGTCAGATCCTCGGCGACGCCGTTCACCTTCTCCAGCGCCTGATAGATGGGGACGGTGCCGATGGGCACGGAGGAGTTGCGGATGATCCAGTCGCGGATGTTGTGGATGTTGCGGCCGGTCGACAGGTCCATGACGTTGTCGGCGCCCCAGCGGGTGGCCCAGACCAGCTTGTCGACCTCGTCATCGACGGACGAGAGGACGGCCGAGTTGCCGATGTTGGCGTTGATCTTCACCAGGAAGTTGC
Source organism: Brevundimonas sp. ZS04 (assembly GCF_001956865.1). Taxonomy (NCBI): domain Bacteria; kingdom Pseudomonadati; phylum Pseudomonadota; class Alphaproteobacteria; order Caulobacterales; family Caulobacteraceae; genus Brevundimonas; species Brevundimonas sp. ZS04. Next base: position 6,536 of record NZ_MTHE01000004.1, on the reverse strand, counting down.
GGCCGATGATCATCGGCTCGACCTCGGGGTGGTTGATGTTGTGCGGGATGATGGCGCGGCCGCGGGCGATCTCCTGACGCACGAACTCGGGCGTGACGAAGTCGGGGATGGCGGCGCCGAAGTCTTCGCCGTCGCGGATGCAGGGGGCGGTCTGTTCGCGGCGCAGGTTCTCGCGGATGGCGACGTATTCCATCTCCGGCGTGATGATCCCGGCCCTGGCGTATTCGTACTGGGTGACCGGGCGGCCCTCGACGCCCTTGAAGACCTGATGGTTGGAGACGTCGAAGCGGGGGGCCAGGTGCTTGCCGCTGGCGTGGCCGTTGTCCTCGGGCTTGACCTCGCGCGGGTTCGCGACGGGGGCGATGTCGCCGCGATCCAGCTGCCAGCTGGATTTGACGCGCGGCAGGCCCTTCTTGATGTCGATGGTGACGGCCGGGTCGGTGTAGGGGCCGGACGAGTCATACATCGTCACCGGCGGCTCATTGGCGCTGGGGTGGACGGCGACTTCGCGGAAGGGGACGCGGATGTCGGGGAAGAGCTCGCCCGCCACATAGACCTTCTGACCGCCCGCGCGGGGGCCGGTGGGGATGCGGCCGTGCTCGGCGGCGACTTCCTTGCGGGCGTCGGCGAGGGCCAGATCGACCTGCGGCTCGTGCGGCTGTTCGTTGGAAACGTGGATATTCATTGTGGCGGCCTCCTGCGAGAAGAGGTCCGCCGGCGCGGTAGGAGCGCCCCCTACGCCGGACTTCGGGCGTCGAAAGCGGTGAACTCGTCCCTTCGCCGGCATGACCCGGATCAGGTTCGACGGGTCAGAGGAGAAACCTCAATCTCAGCCGCTCGATTGCGACCCCCCGGAGAACGGCGCGACCCTAGCCCCTTTCCCCTGCGGGTCAAGCCGCGGGGCGTGCTAGGGATCGGGACATGTTGACCATCCGCCCCTATCGCGCCGAGGATCGTGAGGCCTGCCTGACCCTGTTCGACGGCAATATGCCGCGCTTCTTCGATGAGAGCGAGCGCGAGGGATTTGTCGCCTGGCTGGACGACCAGGCCCTGCATTGGCCTTACCTAGTGATCGAGCGCGACGATCAGATCGTCGCCTGCGGCGGCCATGCCGTCCAGCCGGACGGCAGCAGCGTGGCGATGTGCTGGGGCATGGTGGGGAACGCCCTGCACGGCCAGGGTCTGGGCCGTGCGCTGACCGAGGCGCGGCTGGCGGCGGCGCGGGCGACGCCGGGCGTCCGACGCGTGGTGCTGGACACCGGCCCGCACACTCACAGCTTCTACGCCCGCTTCGGCTTCAAGACGGTGAAGGTCACGCCTGACGGTTATGCGCCCGGCATGGATCGCTGGGACATGGAACTGAAGCTGGATTGAGGGAGAGGGGGCGGCCCGGCTTCTCAGTCGGGGGGGCGTTAAGGCCGGGCCGCCGCAGACTTCGTCGGGGTTGGGGGGGGCGTCCGACGTGTCCGATTGCACAATCCCCGGCCGCGATGTTGGTTCCGCTGATTTTCGCGTGTTAACGCTCTTTGTCGAACAATAATCGTTTTTCCCGCTGCGCCCGGTTTACTTGGCGCGCGGCGGTTCAGCAGGATCGTAAACATGGCGCGCGTACTGGGCGTTCTGGGCGGCATGGGGCCCGCCGCGACAACAGCCTTTCTGGCGCGGGTGCAGGCGCTGACGCCGGCCGGGGCGGACGAAGACCATGTGCGCGTCATCGCCGACATCAACCCCCAGGTGCCCAATCGCCATACTCAGCCCGAGGCGGCGGGCCGGACGCTGGGCGAGATGGCGCGGGCGCTGAAGGCGGCGGGCGCGCAGGTGCTGGCCATGCCATGCAACACGGCCCACGCCCATGCGGGCGCCATCCGCGCGGCGGGCCTGCCCTTCATCGACATGATCGCCGAAACCGCGAAGGCGGCGGGCGCGACCGGGGCGCGGCGGGTCGGGGTGCTAGCCACCCCGGGCGCCGCCTTGCTGTACGCCGAGGCTCTGGCCGCCGAAGGGCTGGAGATGGTCGCCCCCTCCCCCGCCGAGCGCGAGCGGTTCATGCAGGTGGTGTTCGGGGTCAAGGCGGGCGACGTCGGCCCCGAACAGCGCGCAGCCATGCGCGATTTGGCGAAGGCGCTGATCGCGGCGGGGGCCGAGGCGGTGATCGGGGGCTGCACCGAGGTTCCGCTGCTGCTGGATCAGGGCGACGTGGACGCGCCGCTGATCGACTCGGCCGAGGTGCTGGCGCGGGCCTGCGTGGCGGCGTGCCGCTGACCGGCCGCTAGGCGAGGCGCCCGGCTTGGCCTAAGCGGAAGGCGACGCCGTTTCAGCAGGAGCCTTCATCATGGATCGCCGCGCCTTCATCGCCGCTTCGTCCGCCGCCGTCGCCGCCTCGACCCTGGCCGGACCGGCCCTGGCGCGGAACAACCGCTTGCAGATCGGGATCATCGGCACGGGGCTGCGGGCGCAGAGCCTGATGTCCATCCTGCTGAAGCGGGCCGATGTGGACATCGTCGCCCTGTGCGACATCGAGCCGCTGATGATCGCGCGGGCCAAGGGGATGATCGCCGCCGCCGGGAAGCCTGCGCCGCGCGCCTATGAAGGGGCGCCGGATCGGGCCTATCGCGACCTGCTGGCCCATCCGGGGCTGGACGCCGTCATCATCGCCACCCCGTGGGAATGGCACGCCCCCATGGCCATCGCGGCGATGGAGGCCAAGATCCCGGTCGGCTGCGAGGTGGTGGCGGGCGTCAGCCTTCAGGACCACTGGGACGTGCTGGAGGCGCACGAGCGGACCGGCACCCCCTATATGGTGCTGGAGAACGTCTGCTATCGCCGCGACGTGCTGGCGGTGCTGAACATGGTGCGCGCCGGGCTGTTCGGCGAACTGGTCCACCTGCAGGGCGGCTATCAGCACGACCTGCGTGCGGTGAAGTTCAACAGCGGCGATCCGCAGCAGCCCTATGGCGGCGGGGTCGAGTTCGGGCCGAAGGGCTGGTCCGAGGCGCGCTGGCGCACCTGGCATTCGGTCAACCGCAACGGGGAGCTTTACCCGTCGCACGGCATCGGGCCGATCGCCAACTGGATCGACCTGAACCGGGGCAACCGGATGACGACGCTGACGGCCTACGCCTCCAAGGCGCGGGGGCTGCACGCCTATGTGGTCGACAACGGCGAGGCCGATCATCCGAACGCCCAGGTGCAGTTCAAGCTGGGCGATGTGGTGACGACCTCGATCGGCTGCGCCAACGGCGAGACCCTGCTGCTGCAGCACGACACCAATCTGCCGCGGCCCTATTCGCTGGGCTTCCGGGTGCAGGGGGTGAAGGGGCTCTGGATGGATTTGAACAAGTCGGTCCACATCGAGGGCCGCAGCCCCGAGCACCAGTGGGAGGCGCAGGAGGCCTGGTTCGAGCAATACGACCACCCGCTGTGGAAGACCCACGCGGACACGGCGGCCGGGTCGGGGCACGGCGGCATGGACTTCTTCGTCATCCACGCCTTCGTCGAGGCGCTGAAGGCCAAGGCGGCGATGCCGCTGGACATCTATGACGCCGTGAGCTGGAGCGCGATCACCCCCCTGTCGGAACAGTCGATCGCCGAGGGCAATCGCACGGTGGACTTCCCCGACTTCACGCGCGGGGCGTGGCGCGAGCGCAAGCCGATCTTCGGCTTCGACGGCGTGTATTGAGGCCTCTCCCGCCCCCGTCACCCTCGGGACAAGCCCGAGGGTGACGGAGCAGAGGTCAGTTCTCCGACTTCCTGCCCATCAGGGGCGACAGCAGGCTGTTGACCTCGTCCATCTGGCCGTGGCCCTGGGCGGCGCGGTGCTCCAGTTCGTCGGCGCGGCGCTCAAGCGCGCGCGCGCGTTCGGCGCGCGGGTCGTCCTCGGGCACGGCGTGAAGGGCGGGACGACGGGCCTCCAGTTCGGCGATCAGCTCGTCGAAACGGGCCTGGTTCATGTTCTCGCCCTGCTCGAACAGGGCGATGGCTTCCTCCAGGGCGGCTTCAAAGGCGTCTTGATCGGGCATGGGCCTCATCCTCTTATGCTTACGCTTTCAATGAGCGGGGCCGTGCGCCGGTTCCGCCTTGGCCGCCGATCACGCAGGGTTTACGAGACCGCCATGCGCACCCTTTTCGCCTCCGCCGCCCTGATGGTCCTGCTGACCGCCTGCACCGTGTCGACGGAAGCGGCGCCGGAGCGAGCCGAGGTCGCGGGCGCCGTCTGCGACGTGCCGGACGACCTGCGCCCCGCCCGCCCCTATCGCATTCCGCAGGACGAGGTGGCGGCCGACGTGCCGGTCGCCTTCAACATGCTGGCGGTCAGCTGGTCGCCCCAGGCGTGCCGCAGCGGCAAGGACTATCCCGACGAACGCTATCAGTGCGCGGCCAATCAGTTCGGCCTGACCCTGCACGGGCTGTGGCCCAACGGCGCCGCTGACAAGCACCCGCGCTATTGCGCCGCGCCCGGCCCGGCCATCCCGGTCGAGACGGTGCGCGAGCATTTCTGCATGATCCCCTCGCCCAGCCTGCAACAGCATGAATGGGCGGCGCACGGCACCTGCGGCTGGGACAGCCCCGAGGCCTATTTCGAGCAGGCGGCGAAGATGTGGGACGGGCTGAACAAGCCCGATCTGGAGGCCATCCCCGCCCAGCGCCTGACCGCCGGGGCGATCCGCGACGCCTTCGTCGCCGCCAATCCGGGCTTCCCGCGCGACGGGGTGTTCATCGCCACCACCGACGGCTGGTTCCGCGAGGCGCGGCTCTGCTACTCCAAGGACTATCGGCCGATGCGCTGCCCGCGCGGCCTGGGCGCGCCGGACCGCGCGCGGCTGAAGCTGGCCCCGAAAGGGGTTCCGGACGGCGTGCAAACCGCCGGTTAACCAAAGCAGGCACAGGCTGCAGGGCTGCTGTTTCGCCCGAGGCCGTCATGTCGACCATGCTGACCCAGTCCCGCCGTCGTTCCAGCGACCATTTCCAGCCCGAGGACATGGAGCCGCAGGAGCAGCGCCGCCTGCGCGGCCTGCTGGAGCAGATCGACTACGCCGCCTATGTCGCCAACCGCGAACTGATCGGCCACGCCCTCGCCCAGGTCGACGTCGGCGCCTTTCAGAAGCTGGCCGTGCTGACGGCCCAGGCGCGGGCGCGCTGGGGCGCCGAGGCCGTGCGCCTGGCCGAATCCGGCGCCCCGGCCACCCCCGACCAGGTGGCCCGCCTGACCGCCGCCCGCACCGCCTATGACGAGCTGGCCGAGGCCTATGACGCCCTGCGCCGGATGGTGGAACGCGGTTATTTGCCCTTGCGCCAAGCGTGACCGTTCCCCTTATCCAGGGGCATGAAACGCCTGATCCCATCACTGGCAGCGGCGCTGCTTCTTTCCGGCTGCGGTTCTCAGGGTCGCGCTGACGATCCGCCAGCGGCCCGAGCCGACAATCCGGCGCTGACCGCCCTGTTCAACGCCGACCAGAAGGCGCGCAAGGACAATCATCTCGACCTGCTGGAAGCCATGGCCGACGCCGAACGCCTGGCCGAGACCAAGGCGATGCTGGGCCGTGGCGAGGTCCGATCCGGCCCCGACTACTACCGAGCGGCCTTTATCTTCCACCACAGTCGTGAGGCGGACGACATCCTGAAAGCCCATGTGCTGGCGACCGCTGCCCTGGCGCAAGGTCATCAAGACGCCGCCTGGATCGCTGCGGCGAGTCTGGACCGCTACCTGCAGGCGACGGAACGGCCGCAGATTTACGGGACGCAGTACATTCAGATCGACGCAGGGATGACGCGCGGCGCCTTTGATCCCGGCTTCATGCCCGACAGCGTGCGCCGCGACACCCGCGTGCCGCCGCTGGCCGAGCAGAAGGCGCCGCCGCTCGTACGCTAGATCAGTTCGGCCGCCAGATCAGTCCAGCTTCTGGGGCCGGGTGACGATGGGGGCGTTGGGGTCGGTCTGGGCCGGACGCGCCTGGGTCGGCGGCGGGCCTTCGACCTGGGCCGGGGCGTCCGGTTGGGACGCGGCGGGCGGCGTCACCACCACCACCGGCGCGGGAGGCGGCGTCGCGGGCGCCTGGGTTGCGGGCGCCTGGGCTGCGGGCGGCGCGGGGTTCGGTCGGGGCGACGGCGCGGGCGCTGGGCGCGGGGGCTGGGCCGAAGCGGCTCGCGTCGAAGGCGACGGGGCGCGGGCGGCCGGAGCGGCGGCGGGCGGCGTCTCGACCGCGACCGGAGCAGGCTGCAGCGTCGACGTTTCGAGCGGGACGGCGGGGGCCTCGATGGCGGGTTCCGTTGCGACGGCGGACGGCGGAGGCACGGCGTCTTCCGCGCCCGAACGGGCCCACAGCCAGACCGCCACGGGAACCAGGACCGCGGCGGCCGCCGCCCCAGCGTAGAGCGGCCAACGCGAACCGGGCTTGGGCGCAGGGGTCGCCACGGGCGCGGCGATCGTCTCGACCACCGGCGGCGCGGCGGGCGGGACGACGGGGGCCGGCGCCGCGGTCGGCGCGGCCGGAGCCGACGCGGCGGGCGTCGGGCTGGGCGCGGCTTGCAGCAGGGGG